>NZ_CP026105.1:309330-618660 GCF_002902965.1 Paraburkholderia hospita
GAAGGCGTCTGGTACACGTACGTCGACACGAGCGATATCGATGAGATCGTCGATTCGCATCTCGTGAACGGCAAGATCGTCGAGCGCCTGCTGATCGACCGCTGATCCGTAGCGTTTCAACCGCGTCACTCGTCCATACAAGATGAACGTACATACGAAGAAGTATCTGATCGACGGCCCGGTGGGCAAGATCGAAGTCGCCGTCGATGCGCCCGACGCCAGCCGCGACGGCGGCGCTGCGCCGCGCGGTATCGCGCTCGTCGCGCATCCGCATCCGCTGTTTGGCGGCACGATGGACAACAAGGTCGCGCAAACGCTGGCGCGCACGCTGGTCCAGCTGAACTACATCACGTATCGCTCGAATTTTCGCGGTGTCGGCGAAACGCAAGGCACGCATGACGCCGGCGTCGGTGAACGCGACGATTTGCGCGCTGTGCTCGACCACATGCGTGAGCAGCCGGGCCACGCCGACCTGCCGCTCGTGCTCGCGGGCTTTTCGTTCGGCACGTTCGTGCTGTCGCATGTCGCCGCGCGGCTGCGTGAAGAAGGGCAGGAAATCGAGCGGATGGTGTTCGTCGGCACGGCGGCGAGCCGCTGGGAGGTCGCGCCTGTGCCGGAAAACACGCTCGTGATTCACGGCGAAACCGACGATACCGTGCCCATCCAGTCGGTTTTCGACTGGGCGCAGCCGCAGGAACTGCCCGTCGTGGTGATTCCGGGCGCGGAGCATTTCCTGCATCGCAAGCTGCATATCCTCAAGCGCATCATCGTCGACGCGTGGCGCTGATTTCACGGCGCCGGTGCATCGCGAAAACATGAGCGGCCGCGTGCCGCTCATGTTGTAAAAAGCCCTCGAAAAATGCGGGAAAACTCCATGACGTACGGCAAATTGTCAGGCGGCAGCACGTATAATGAGCGCTCTTTTTTGGGCGCAGCATTGCCCGTCTGGTGGATCGAATCGCCTCGCTCGTGAGTTCATGGCAGCGGATTCGGCGCGAGATGCGAGGCGCGCTGCGCGAACCGACCGCGTGACAGACAGTCTGACGAGCAGTCAAAACCACGCCGTGCCGCGCTTATGACACTCGCGCGCGGCGGAGTCTGCCCGTCCGGCATCACGCGAATCATCCGAACTGCGCATCCTGCGCACCAGCCCATTTCTGCCCGAATCGATCCTATGCGCTTTTCGAATCACGGCTCTTTCAGCCTTCCCAGCCTCGTTTCTTTCGTTCCGCAATCCGTCGCCAGCAAGCTGGCGCTGGGTCTTGCGCTGCCCGCCGCGCTGATTGCCGGCACCGCGTTCGCGCAGGTGCCGCCGCCGGGCGTGAACGCGCGCTCGTGGGTGCTCGTCGATGCAACCAGCAACCAGGTGCTCGCATCGGGCAATCCGGATGAACGCGTCGAACCGGCGTCGCTGACCAAGCTGATGACGGCTTACCTCACGTTCGAGGCGCTGCAGACCAAGAAGATCACGATGGACCAGTCGATCAATCCGAGCGAGGCCGTGCGCCGCGTGAGGAACGACGAATCGCGGATGTTCATCGAGGCGAACAAGCCCGTCACGGTGCACGATCTCGTCTACGGGATGATCATCCAGTCGGGCAACGACGCCGCTATCGCGCTGGCTGAGCTGGTGGGCGGCAGCGAGGCGCAGTTCGTCAACATGATGAACGCGGAAGCGCAAAAGCTCGGCATGAAGAACACGCACTTCGCCGACGTGAACGGCATGCCCGACGCCCAGCACTACACGACGGCGGGCGACCTCGCCATTCTGTCGGCGCGCCTGATCCGCGACTTCCCTGACTACTACAACATCTTCTCGGTCAAGGAATTCACGTATAACAAGATCAAGCAGCCGAACCGCAACCGTCTGCTGTGGATCGACCCGACTGTCGACGGCCTGAAGACGGGCCACACGCAAGCGGCTGGCTACTGCCTGATCGCGAGCGCGAAGCGTCCGTTGCCGGGCGTGCCTGATGCGTCGCGCCGTCTGGTGACGGTGATGATGGGCGAGCAGAAAGAACACGACCGCGTGCAGGACAGCCTGAAGATGCTGAACTACGGCTATTCCGCGTACGACGCGGTGCGCCTGTACAAGGCGAATCAGGTGGTCGAGACGCCGCGTGTCTACAAGGGCTCGCAGGATAGCGTGAAGCTCGGCGTCAAGACGGACCAGTACATCACGTTGCCGAAGGGCCTGGCCGACAAGGTCAAGCCGCAGGTCGAGCACGTCGACCCGCTGATCGCACCGATCGCCGAAGGTCAGCAGGTCGGCACGGTGAAGTTCGTCGCCGACGGCAAGACGCTCGCGCAGGTGCCGCTCGTCGCGCTGCAGGCGGTGCCACAGGCGGGTATCGTCGGCCGCGTGTGGGATTCGATGATGTTGATGTTCAACAAGAAGAAGTAAGCCGTAGACAAGAAGGAAACCTGCGGCTTGCTTTTTCGCCGCGCGCAGTCATATAGGCTGATTGCGTGCGGTGAGTAAAGGAGTCGAGGATGAATCCCGTGAACGAATCATTGATAGATTTTCCGTGTGATTTCCCCATCAAGGTGATGGGCAAGTCACACCCGGATTTCCAGACGACGATCGTCGAGGTGATCCGCCAGTTCGACGGCGGTTTCGACGCGGCGCGTATCGAAGTGCGGCCGTCGAGCGGCGGCAACTACACCGGTTTGACGGTGACGGTGCGCGCGCTGAATCGCGAGCATCTGGATGATATTTACCGGGCGTTGACCGGGCATCCGATGGTGAAGGTCGTGCTGTAATTGGTGTGACGGTGAGCGGACGAGGGCGCGCTCAGCGCTCCGTCTGCGCCGCCGGCTTCCGGACGTGCAATGCGTTCGGCTCAGCTTGTGTCTGTTTCTTTCCCTGCGTCTTATCCGTTGTCGAGCGGTTCGCGCTCGCGCTACATGCGCTCTCGAATAGTTGCTTGAAGCGCCCGACTTCGTCGAACACCCAATCGCGGAACGCCTTCACGCGAGCCGTCTGCAGCATCTGCGGCGTGCAGATGAAGTAATACTGCCACGGGCTCGGTCCGTCGATATTGAACAGCCGTACGAGCCGGCCTGCCGCGACTTCGTGCATCGCGAGCGAGCGGCGCGTCAGCGCGATGCCCTGGCCGTCGATGGCCGCCTGCAGCAGATTCGACGAGTCCTGATACAGCACGCCGCGCTTCGGTTCAGACCAGTCCGTGAGGCCGGCCGCGTCGAACCACGGACGCCATCGTTCGTCGTCGGAGCGTAAGAGCGGGACGTTGGCGAGATCAATGGGCATTTTCGGCAGATTGCCGCCGTTGAAAGTCGGCGAGCACGCCGGGAAGAACGTCTCTTCGAGCAGCAACTCGGCATGTAGCCCCGGATAGGGGCCGTAGCCGAAGCGGATTGCGCAGTCGACGTCGTCGCGGGCGAAATCGGTGAGCGAGTTGGTCGACAGCAGTTCGAGATCCCACTGCGGATTCGCCTCGATAAAGCTGCCGATGCGTGGCGTCACCCAGCGCGCCGCAAACGACGACAGCATCGACACGACCAGCCGCCGGTCGCGGTCGCCTGCGCGAATCTCGCGCGTCGCTTCCGCCAGCGAGATCAGCGCCGTGCGCACCTGCGCGGCATAGCGGCGGCCGATATCGGTGAGCCGCACGCGCTTGCCGTCGCGGGCGAAGAGCTTCACGCCCAGCTCTTCTTCGAGTGCGCGAATCTGATGGCTGACGGCGCCGTGCGTGACGTACAGCTCGTCGGCGGCACGCGAAAAGCTCTCGTGACGGGCGGCGGCCTCGAAGGCCTTGATCGCGTTCAGTGCAGGCAGTTGGCGGAGGTCCATCGCAATTTTTCTCACATAACGGTGAAAATTGATCGTTTGGCGTAAACCCTTGTCGCATATAGGATTGTAGCCATGAAACGATTTTTGGCGAGGCCATCATGCGAGAAATTTCCTCTAGCATCACGTTTGAGATCGTAGCCGGTGAAACCGTTCCGATGAAGATCACACGCAGCACGCGCCTGGCTGTTTCAGGCGGCGCGGTGTGGGTGACCCGCAGCGACGACGTCGAAGATTACTGGCTCGAACCGGGCAAGACGCTGCGTCTGCGGCGCGGCGAGCGGCTGTGGCTGTCGGTCGAGCGTGGCACGCAGGCGCGGGTTGCGTTTTACGTGCCGACGCGGCCGGAGCAAAAGGCGCTCAACTGGGCCGCGCGCGTCAGCGAACGCTTTGGCGCGTGGCTGCGCTCCGGATGGCGCACGGTCTGATCAGGGTTCCTGATCCCAGTTATTGCCCGCGTGGCCGGCGAGGCGCGCGGGATTTCGGTAAACTGCCGGGATCATGTGTGCCACGCCGGTTTCATCGTCCCCCGAGTCTTCGAGTTCCATCCAGCCGGACGCCGTTGCGTCCGACGCGGCGGCGCAAAGCGATTCTGCGCAGCCGGTGATCGTGCGCTGGCGAGGCTCGGAAGACTATCAGGCCAGCTTCGACGCGATGCGCGCGTTCACCGATTCGCGCACCGCTGAAACATCTGACGAAATCTGGCTCGTCGAACATCCTCCCGTTTTCACGCTCGGCCAGGCCGGCGATCCGGCGCATCTGCTCACGGCCGACAGCCGCATTCCGCTCGTCAAGGTCGACCGCGGGGGCCAGATCACGTATCACGGCCCGGGCCAGGTGGTCGCCTATCTGTTGCTCGATTTGCGCCGTCGCAAGCTGATGGTGCGCGAGCTGGTGACGCGGATCGAGCAGGCCGTGATTGACACACTCGCGGCGTATAATCTCGCCGGTGAACGCAAGGCGGGCGCGCCGGGCATCTATGTCGCGCCTGAGCAGCCGAACGCCGGATTGCACGTTGGCGCTAAGATCGCCGCGCTGGGCCTGAAAATCCGTAGCGGGTGCAGTTATCACGGCGTCAGCCTCAACGTGAAAATGGACCTGCAGCCGTTTCTCGCCATCAACCCGTGCGGTTACGCGGGGCTCGAAACAGTCGACATGGCGACGCTCGGCGTCGCAGTCGGCTGGGACGACGTAGCCCGAACCCTTGCAGCAAGCCTCATCGCCAACATCGACGGCATCCCCGCAGCCGTCGGCCTACCGCAGGCCGGTGCCATCACCGCCTGACTGGAACGAACGAATGACTGACGTTACCGCGAATCCCGCAGCCTCGAGTCCTGTCAACGCCGCCGCTCCGGCGCCCTACGACGCGACCGCCAAGCAGAAGGCGCAAGCCAAGACCGCGCGCATTCCGATCAAGATCGTTCCGATCGAAAAACTGAAGAAGCCTGACTGGATTCGCGTGAAGGCGGCGACGGGCAGTTCGCGTTTCTACGAGATCAAGCAGATTTTGCGTGAGCACAATTTGCATACGGTGTGCGAGGAAGCGAGCTGCCCGAACATTGGCGAATGCTTCGGCAAGGGCACCGCGACGTTCATGATCATGGGCGACAAGTGCACGCGCCGCTGCCCGTTCTGTGATGTCGGTCACGGCCGCCCGGATCCGCTCGATCCGGAAGAGCCGCTGAACCTCGCGCGCACGATCGCCGCGCTGAAGCTGAAGTACGTCGTGATTACGAGCGTCGATCGCGATGATCTGCGTGATGGTGGCGCGGCGCACTTCGTCGAGTGCATTGCGAAGACGCGCGAGCTGTCGCCGGAAACGCGCATCGAAATCCTGACGCCGGACTTCCGTGGCCGTCTCGATCGTGCAATCGGCATCCTCAACGCAGCGCCGCCCGATGTGATGAACCACAACCTCGAAACGGTGCCGCGTCTGTACAAGGAAGCGCGCCCGGGTTCGGACTATGCGCATTCGCTGAAGCTGCTGAAGGACTTCAAGGCGCTGCATCCCAACGTCGCGACGAAGTCCGGCCTGATGGTCGGCCTCGGCGAAATGGAAGAAGAAATCCTGCAGGTGATGCGCGACTTGCGCGAGCACAACGTCGACATGCTGACGATTGGGCAGTATCTGCAGCCGTCGGAGCACCATCTGCCCGTGCGTGCGTATGTGCACCCCGACACATTCAAGATGTACGAGGAAGAAGCGTACAAGATGGGCTTCACGCACGCGGCGGTTGGCGCGATGGTGCGGTCGAGCTATCACGCTGATGTGCAGGCGCACGATGCCGGCGTTGTGTGAGGTTTGTTTTTGTCTATTGGCAGATGCTGCCTGAGCTGGAAGTGCCCGCGTAAGCGGGCTTTTTTTTGTGGTTCATCGCACGTTGCTGGGTGTGTTTTTGCCTTTGCGTTGGCATCCGCGCATTGCCTTCGTGCTTCAAGCGTTGCCCCTGTGCGGGGCGGCACCTACTTTTCTTTGCCGCCGCAAAGAAAAGTAGGCAAAAGAAAGCGGCTCACACCGCCAACTCTTCTTCCTGCCTGAGGGCCCCCAAAGGTTCTTACCCTTCACACGGCAATCACGTGCCCCACGTTCGTTGCCAGCGCTCTAAATGAGCGCCTCACCCGCTTCACTTACCCGCGCTGCAGCATGCCGCGCCAGATATTCCACGGCCGCCCAGGTGGCAAACTGTGTGTAGGCCCAAGTGCTCCACACGTCTCACTTCGGACCGATTGCGCACGCGTTCCACGCTGTAAGAGCGTCAAGCTATACCCCGCGACAACCTACACACAGTTTGCCACCTGGGCGGCACATACCATTCGCTGCCGCTGGCCCGAGTACGGGTATCCGAAGCGGGTGAGGCGTTCGTTCGAAGCGTTGGCAACGAGCACTAACCAGGGCGCTGCCGTGTGAAGCGTGGGGACGTTGAGGGCCCGTGGATAAGAACAAGAACTGGCGGTGTTAGCCGCTTTCTTTTGCCTACTTTTCTTTGCGGCGGCAAAGAAAAGTAGGTGCCGCCCCGCACAGGGGCAACGCTAGCAAACCAGAAGCAAATCGCGGATGCCAGCGCAAAAGCAAGACAAAAACCACCAAAAGTGCGCGCGCAACAACAAACGACACAAGCACGCGCAGCCCCCTCTCTGTTGCAAAGGCCACAAAAAACAAAACGCACAAAACTACAACAACGCAATTCTATGCAACACTAGTCAGCATGAGATCCGGACGCATGCGTCCCGTGGCAACGGCGCAGGCATTCCGGGCGATCGCGGAAGTCCAGAAGCGTCGTGCCTATGTTGATCCTGTTGAACTTGCTGTCGGGTGTCGCATTGCTGGTGTGGGGCACGCATATCGTGCGCACCGGTATTCTGCGCGTGTGGGGCGCCGATCTGCGACGCGTGTTGGCGCGCAGCACCAATAGCCGCGTGAAGGCATTCGCCGCAGGTGTCGGCGTCACGAGTCTCGTGCAGAGCAGCAATGCAACGGCGATGATCGTCACGTCGTTCGCGGCTCAAGGCATGCTGCCGCTCACAAGCGGCCTCGCCATCATGCTCGGCGCGGATGTCGGCACGGCGCTGATGGCGCGCATTCTCACACTCGATCTGTCGTGGCTGTCGCCATTTCTGATCGTCTTCGGCGTGCCGCTCTTTCTCTCTCGCAAGCAGAACCGCCTGGGTCAGGTCGGCCGCACGGCAATCGGGCTGGGGCTGATTCTGCTGGCGCTGCATCTGATCGTCGAAACCGCGCAGCCGATGATGCACGGCGCTGGCGTGCGTGTCATGTTCGGCGCATTGACGGGCGACATGATGCTCGATGCGCTGGTCGGCGCGACTTTCGCCGTCATTTCGTATTCGAGTCTCGCAGCCGTGCTGCTGACGGCGACGCTCGCGTCGTCGGGCGTGATCTCGCTGAAGGTGGCGCTGTGTCTCGTGATCGGCGCGAACCTCGGCAGCGGACTGCTCGCGCTGGCGGGCACGGTCGCTCAGAACACGGCGGCGCGCCGGCTTGCGCTCGGCAGCCTCGCGTTCAAGCTGGCGGGCGCGTTGCTGATCCTGCCGTTCACATCGCTGCTCGCGCGTGGCTTGCCTGTCCTGATCAACAATCCCCGCGAATCCGTAGTCGGCTTCCATGTGATCTACAACACGCTGCGCTGCTGCGCGTGCATGCCGCTGATCGATGCCGTCGCGCGTGCGTGCTGCCGTGTGCTGCCCGAGCGGCCGGACCCGAACGGCCAGCTTCGTCCGATTCATCTCGACACCGCATCACTTGCGACGCCCGCACTCGCGCTCTCGAATGCCGCGCGCGAAGTGCTACGCATCGGCGATATCGTGCGGGCGATGCTCGACAACGTCTCGCATCTGATCCATCACAACGATCTGACCAAGGCACGCGACACGATCCGCATGGACGACGACGTCGATCATCTGTATGCCGAGGTTAAAACCTACCTCGCGCGCATTTCACGCGAGCAACTGGATGACGCCGACAGCCGCCGCTGGACCGACATCATCGCGCTGACGATCAACCTCGAGCATGCGGGCGACATCATCGAGCGCATCGTCACCGATATCGAAGAGAAGAAGATTGCGCACCGACTCGCGTTTTCGGAAGAGGGCTTGAGCGAACTCGACGATCTGCATACTCGTCTGGTCGGTAATCTGCAACTGGGTATGTCGGTGTTCCTGAACAACGACCTGCGTTGCGCGGAATTGCTGCTCGCGGAGAAAGAGCGCTTCCGCGATCTGGAGCGCGCGTATTCGTACAAGCATCTCGACCGGCTCGCGGGTCAGACATTGCGTAGCGTCGAAACGAGTGCGCTGCATCTCGACGTGATCAGCGATATGAAGCGGCTCAACTCGCTGTTCTGTTCGACCGCTTACCCGGTGCTCGATGCTGCAGGTGCGCTGCACGATACGCGTTTGCGCAAACGCATGCATGAAGAGGTGCCGGCCGTCACGGTGCCGCAACAAATGTGACGCATCGCACACGCGACATCAGGCAAGTATCACCTTGCCCACCTTGCGCTTGAGTTGCGTGAACGCCGCGACTTCCGTCGCCTTGCGGTTGGTGATCAGCAGATCGATCTTCTCGGGCGGGCAGTACGAGATGCGGCTGCGCTGGCCGATCTTGCTGTAGTCCGCGAGTATCACGACGCTATCCGCATTGGCGACCATCGCGCGCGCGACTTCTGTTTCCGCGCGGTCGTAGTTGCTGGCGCCATGCTTCGGATCGACGCCAACAGGCGACAGCAGCGCGAAATCCGCGCGATAGCGCTGGATATCGAGAATCGTCGTCTCGCCCGTGGTGGACAACGCGCGGTCGCTGATCGAGCCGCCCAACAGAATGACTTCGTTTGCTGACGACTCGCGTTTGTCCGGCGCGCCGCGCATCTTCATCGCGACATCGATCGAATTGGTGATGATGGTCAGATTGGCGAGCTTCGCGAGTTCATCGGCGAGCGCCGCCGTGGTCGTGCCGGCATCGATGAAAAGCGTTTGCCCGCTCGCGACCACACCCGTCGCCGCCTTCGCGATGGCCTTCTTCGACTTTACGTGCGCCTGCGCGCGTTCGGAGATGGGCGCTTCGTCGGCGGGCTTGATCGCGCCGCCATGCACGCGGCGCAACTCGCCGAGCGCTTCGAGATCGAGCAGATCGCGCCGCACGGTTTCGCGCGATACGCCCAGGTCCGCCATGATGCGCTCCGTCGACACGCGTTTGAGTGTCGAGAGCAGCGCGCGTATTCGTTGATGACGGTCTTCCTGCCACATGCGTATCGTCCCTCGCCTGGTCGTATTTGACGTTTTGCGTGCTGCTCGCGCTCTGCTCTTTGCACCGCTTGCTATACGCGCGTTTCGGTATAAACCACTACCAACGGAATATGTCGATGCGATGTCAAAATGCATGACAGGCGGGTTGCCTGTGTCCTTTGCGGTTGTATTTTTTTGGGAGCTTGCAACTTTGGGTATTTGTATTTAGCCTTCGCATTTTGAGACATTCGCGCTCGATTTGAAACATCGCGAACAGCGCATTTTCGAAAACGAAATGAAATATCCGCTGCGCAATGTTCCTGGCAAGCGGGATGTCGTGCATTGACAATGCTTGCGTTGCTTCGCGGAGGGAAGAGCATCCATTCGCGATCCTCAGAATAAGATACATCGGCGCACGCAGGCCGCAGTTCCATCAGATCTTTGTGAAGGCAAGCACGATGGGCAACGGGATCGATCAGGCATTAATCGCAGACTGGCCGTATCCACGGCTCGTCGCGCATCGCATCGGCGGCAAGCTCGCGCCGGAGAACACGCTCGCGGGCTTCGACATGTGCGCGCGCTTCGGCTACAAGATGATCGAGTTCGACGCGAAGCTCTCTTCCGACGACCAGATTTTCCTGCTGCACGACGACGACCTGGACCGCACGACCAACGGCCACGGCCCGGCCGCGCAACATACATGGCATCAACTGGCATCGCTCGATGCCGGCGCCTGGTTCGATCCGCGCTTCGCAGACGAACGGCTACCGACGCTTTCACAGGTAGCGGCGCGCTGCGCGACTGAAGCGATTGCAGCGAACATTGAAATCAAGCCTTGTCCTGGCCGCGACGAAATCACGGGGCGCCTTGTCGCGCTCGCGGCCAAAGACCTGTGGCGCGCGCAGAAGCCGCTCCTGTCGTCGTTTTCGTTCGACGCGCTGAAGGCCGCGCGCGACGCCGCGCCGTCGCTGCCGCGCGGCATGTTGTTCGAGGCGCTGCCCGACGACTGGCTCGCCATTGTGCGCGAACTCGGCTGCGTATCGCTGCATGCCGACCACAAGCATCTGACTCAACAGAACATCCGCGCGATCCGCGATGCCGGCCTGCGCGTGCTCGCGTACACGGTGAACGATCCGGCGCGCGCGCGTGAACTGGCGAAGTGGGGCGTTGACATGATTTGTACCGATCGCCTCGATATGATCGGCGCGGACGTCGTGAACTAGTCAAAAGCGTGCGCAAGCGCACATCGAAAGACGTCGACATGCAGTTTTCCTAACGTAGCAATTTTCGGCAGAGGATGAGAAAACTATGAAACCGACCACGTTGCGTTGTTTCATTTCGGCGTCGGCGCTGGCCGGCGTGGCCACCGCGGGGAATGCCGTTGCGGCGCCGCCCGATGCGCTCGTCGCAGCGGCGAAGCAGGAAGGACAGCTGACCGTGATTGCGCTGCCGCACGACTGGTGCGGCTATGGTCCGATGATCGCGGACTTCTCCAAGAAATACGGCATCAAGGTCAACGAGCTGAACCCGGACGCAGGTTCGGGTGATGAAGTGGAAGCGATCAAGGCGAACAAGGGCAACAAGGGTCCGCAGGCGCCCGACGTGATCGACGTCGGTCTGTCGTTCGGTCCGGCGGCGAAGGCGCAAGGTCTGCTGCAGCCGTACAAGGTATCGACGTGGAAGTCGATCTCGAACGAGAACAAGGATCCTGAAGGCTACTGGACAGGCGACTATTACGGCGTGCTGTCGTTTGAAGTGAACGCCGACATGATCGACAAGGTCCCGACCGACTGGGCCGATCTGCAAAAGTCCGACTACAAGAACGCTGTGTCGCTCGCGGGTGATCCGCGCTCGGCAAACCAGGCAATCCAGGGCGTGTACGCCGCCGGTCTTTCCGCTGCCAAGGGCGATGCGAGCAAGGCCGCGCAAGCCGGCCTCAAGTACTTCGCCGATCTGAACAAGAACGGCAACTTCGTACCGGTAATCGGCAAGGCCGCATCGCTCGCGCAAGGCACGACGCCCATCATCGTGCGCTGGGACTACAACGCGCTCGCCGATCGCGACACGCTGAAGGGCAACCCGAAGGTGCAGGTGGTCGTGCCGAAGACGGGCGTGGTTGCTGGCGTCTACGTGCAGGCGATCAGCGCCTACGCGCCGCATCCGAACGCCGCGAAGCTGTGGCTGGAATACCTGTACTCGGACGAAGGCCAGATCGGCTGGCTGACGGGCTATTGCCACCCGATCCGCTACAACGAGCTGGTGTCGCAGAAGAAGGTGCCGCAGGCGCTGCTCGACAAGCTGCCGCCCGCATCGGCGTACAAGAACGCGGTGTTCCCGACGCTGCAGCAGCAGGACGCGACGAAGGAAGTCGTGACGAAGCAGTGGGACTCCGTGGTCGGCGCGAACGTCAAGTAAGCGCAGCGTGATCCGGCGGTCCGGCGATGCGGGCCATGTGTTCGGTCCGCATCGCGCGCCGGATGGAACGGCGAGACGAAGCGGTTGAGTTTGTTCGAGGGTGAGTTATGAGCGCTTCATCGGGAGCCGGGCCGGGCGGTCAGGCGGACCTGCTGGTTCCGTCCGTGCCGCAACCTGCGCCGAAGGTCGACGGCCCGGGCCGGACGTCGCCTGTCTGGACATGGATCGGCGTGTTGCCGTTCTTCATTTTCGCGCTGCTGTTCCTGATTCTGCCGACGGGCTTCCTGATGGTCGGCGCGTTCCAGGACGCGCAAGGCCATTTCACGTTCGCCAACATGCGCGAGCTGTTCCAGGAAGGCGTGATGGACGCCTACTGGATCAGCTTCAAAGTCAGCGCGGCTTCGGCATGCGGCGGCGCGGTGCTTGGCTCGCTGCTCGCGTGGGCGGCCGTGCACGGCAAGCTGCCGGGCTGGATTCGTCCGACGCTGATGACGTTCTCCGGCGTCGCATCGAATTTCGCGGGCGTGCCGCTCGCGTTCGCATTCATCTGCACGCTCGGGCGCGTCGGTCTCGTGACAGTGCTGCTGAAGAAGTACGCGGACGTCAATCTCTATTCGACGGGCTTCAGCATCCTCAGCTTCTGGGGCCTGACGATCACCTACCTGTATTTCCAGATTCCGTTGATGGTGCTGATCATCACGCCCGCACTCGACGGCCTGAAGCGCGAATGGCGCGAGGCGTGCGATTGTCTCGGCGGCACGGCTTACCAGTATTGGCGCCATGTCGCGTTGCCCGTGCTGTGGCCGAGCGTGCTCGGCGCTACGCTGCTGCTGTTCGCGAACTCGTTCGGCGCGGTGGCGACGGCGTATGCATTGACGGGCAGCTCGCTGAACATCGTGACGATTCTGCTCTATGCGCAGATTCGCGGCGACGTGCTGCACAACCAGAACCTCGGCTATGCGCTCGCGCTCGGCATGATTCTCGTGACGGGGCTGTCGAACGGCGGTTATATCTGGCTGCGTTCGCGCGTTGAAAGGGGCCGTCGATGAACAAACAATCGCGCGTGGGCGCATGGACGGCGATGATCGTCGGTTCCCTGTACTTCCTGATTCCGCTGATCGCGACCTTCGAATTCAGTCTGCGCATGCGACGCGGCACGTACAGCTTCGATGCGTACAAGGTGGTGCTAGGCGACCCGCATTTTCAGGCGTCGTTCGGTTACTCGATTTTGATGGCGCTGCTGACGATCGTCGTCGGCGTGCTGCTCGTCGTGCCGACAGCGTACTGGGTGCAACTGCGCCTGCCGAAGCTGCGCGGCATCGTCGAGTTCATCACGCTGCTGCCGCTCGTCGTGCCTGCCATCGTGATCGTGTTCGGCTATCTGCGCATCTACAACAGCAGTTCGATCCTGCCGCTCACGTCGAACGAACGCGCGACCGACCTGCTGCTCGTGTTCGGCTACGTGACGTTGTCGTTGCCGTACATGTACCGCGCAGTCGATGCGGGCCTGCGCGCCGTCGACATCCGTTCGCTGACGGAAGCGGCCGAATGTCTCGGCGCGAACTGGCCGACCATTCTCTTCAAGGTGATCTTTCCGAATATCCGCTCGGGCATTCTGTCGGGCGCGTTTCTCACCTTTGCGGTCGTGATCGGCGAGTTCACGCTAGCGAGCCTGCTGGACCGGCCGGCGTTCGGCCCGTATCTGCAGCTGATCGGCGCGAACCGCGCGTACGAACCGTCGGCGCTCGCGATCATCGCGTTCGCGGTCACATGGGCGTCGATGGGACTGATACAGGTGTTCGGCTCCGCGCGCACACTCGCCGCGCAAAAACCCTGATGTTGAATTGAGGCATCGTCATGGCATTTCTTGAGATCGACAATCTGCACAAGGCGTTCGGCGCGAACACGGCGCTGCATCACTTCGACATGAAGATCGAGCGCGGCGAGTTCATCACGTTTCTCGGACCGTCGGGTTGCGGCAAGACGACGGTGCTGCGCATGATCGCCGGCTTCGAATCGCCGACGCGCGGCACGATCCGCCTCGACGGCCGCGACGTCACGCATCTGCGCACGCGGCAGCGCAAGGTCGGCATGGTGTTCCAGTCGTATGCGCTGTTTCCGAACATGACGGTCGCGGACAACATCGGCTTTGGACTGAAGATCGCACATCGTCCGCAAAGCGAGATCAAGAAGCGCGTCGACGAAATGCTGCAACTGATCAAGCTGCCGCATCTGGGCGAGCGGTATCCGTGGCAACTGTCGGGCGGCCAGCAGCAGCGCGTCGCGTTGGCGCGCGCGCTCGCGGGCAAGCCGCAAGTGCTGTTGCTCGACGAGCCGCTGTCGGCCCTCGACGCGAAGATCCGAATTTCACTGCGCCAGGACATTCGCGCGCTGCAGCGCGAACTCGGCATCACGTCGATCTTCGTCACGCACGATCAGGAAGAAGCGCTGTCGATATCCGACCGCATCGTCGTGATGAACGAAGGCCGCGTCGAGCAGGTCGGCACGCCGCTCGAAATCTACAACTTTCCGCGCACGCGGTTCGTTGCGTCGTTCGTCGGCACGTTGAACATCCTGTCGGGGCATGTGGTCGATCCGTCCACAGGCCGCATGGCCGTCGACGGCCAGGAATTGCACACCACGCAGGCGCTGCCCGCCGACGATACCGGCAAGAAACGGATGCTCGCGCTGCGTCCCGAGGCGATCGTGCTGGAACCACCCGTCGCGGGCCGCAACACGCTGACGGCGACCGTCGAAGACGTGAGCTTTCTCGGCGCGATCGTGCGCATCCGGACACGCGTGAAAGACGAAGTGATTTCGCTCGATGTCTTCAACGATCCGAACCGCCGTTTGCCCGAACGCGGTCAGCCGGTGGCGCTCGGTTTCTCGCACGAGAACCTGCTCGTGCTCGAAGAAGGCGCTCAGGGTTAGCCCTAAGCTTGATGGAGAAGGGCGTTCGGGATTCCGGACGCCCGGATTCCGGATTTCCGGAAACCCGGAAGTCTACGCACCTCAGCGTTTCCAAAGTATCTTAAAAATCAACGCACTAAGCGCGTTTTGCGCGCTGGCATCGACCTTGCAAAAAGAAAGCGCGGCCGCAACGGCCCGTCCACTACAAAGCAAGGAGACAACGATGCTCGAGTTCCTGTTCCGGTCCCTCTGATTTCGTCGTCTGTTCGCGGCTCTGTCTGCGCGCACGACGCACGTCAATTCGTTCGTCCATGCGATGCGTGGCCAGCCTCCGGTCCACCCAAGCCTTACTCCATTGCAGGAACACCATCGTGAAGAAACCTTTCTATAAAGTCCTCTACGTGCAGGTGATCGTCGCGATCATCATCGGCATTGCCCTGGGACACTTCTATCCCGCGCTCGCCACCGACATGAAACCGCTCGGCGACGGGTTCATCAAGCTCATCAAGATGGTGATCGGCCCGATCATCTTCTGCACCGTGGTGACGGGTATCGCGGGCATGGAAGACATGAAGAAGGTCGGGCGCGTCGGCGGCAAGGCGCTGCTGTACTTCGAAATCGTGTCGACGTTCGCACTCGTGCTCGGTCTCGCGGCCACGCACCTGTTGAAGCCGGGCGTCGGCTTCAACATCGACCCGGCCACGCTCGACGGCAAGGCAGTCGCGTCGTACGCCGCGAAGGCGCACGGCCAGACGACCGTCGATTTCTTCATGCATATCATTCCGGACACGCTGTCGTCGGCGTTCGCGCAGGGTGAAATCCTGCAGATCCTGCTGATCGCCCTGCTGTTCGGCGCGGTGCTGGCAACGGCAGGCGACAAGGGCAAGCCGGTGGTGAACTTCATCGAAAGCCTGTCGCACATCCTGTTCGGCATCGTGAAGATCATCACGAAGCTGGCGCCGATCGGCGCGTTCGGCGCGATGGCGTTCACGATCGGCAAGTACGGCATCGGCTCGCTGGTTCCGATGCTCAAGCTGATCGGCACGTTCTATCTGACGTCGATCGTGTTCGTGGTCGTGGTGCTCGGTATCATCGCGCGCATGGTCGGCTTCAACATCCTGCGCTTCGTCGCGTACATCAAGGAAGAGATGCTGATCGTGCTGGGCACGAGTTCGTCGGAAGCCGCATTGCCGCAACTGATGCTGAAGCTCGAAAAGCTCGGCTGCTCGCGCTCGGTGGTGGGCCTCGTCGTGCCGACGGGCTACTCGTTCAACCTCGATGGCACGAACATCTACATGACGATGGCCGTGCTCTTCATCGCGCAGGCAACCAACACCGACCTCACGTGGGGCCAGCAACTGACGCTGCTCGCGGTGACGATGCTGACGTCGAAGGGCGCAAGCGGCGTGACGGGCGCAGGCTTCATCACGCTTGCGGCGACGCTCGCCGTCGTGCCGACCATTCCGCTGTCGGGCATGGTGCTGATTCTCGGCATCGACCGCTTCATGAGCGAATGCCGCGCGCTGACGAACATCGTCGGCAACGGTGTGGCGACGATCGTCGTGTCGGCCTGGGAAAAGGAACTGGACCGTGCGAAGCTGCGTAGCGAGATGCGCCGCGATGTGTCGGTTAGCGAAGCGGCTGAGGTCTGAGCCATGAAAGCGGCGCCGCGGCAACACGGCGCGGCGCCGCATGCAACGCAGGCGCCGTCCGCGCAGACGCAAGCGCGTGCGGCAGCCGAAGCGCTCGACGAGTTCGACGCGTTCGGCGATGAGGAGCGATATGCCACAATAGGCGATCCTCATCGAACGACTCCCGCCATCGTGACGCGCCGCCTGTTGATCCTGTTCGCGCTCGTCGCCGGGCTCGTGGCGGCCTGCGGACTCACGTGGGCCATCACGTGGCAGCACGGCATCGATACGCTGCGGCGCAACGCCGCCGTCCGCGCCGACCGCACCACAGCCGCCCTCAAGAGCACGCTCGACCGCTACGAGTCGCTTCCCTATCTGCTCGGCGAACATCCCATCGTGCAAGACGCGCTCGCGTCGCCGGATGCGGACAACGTCGCGCGCGCCAATCAGTATCTCGAAGACCTCAATCGCCGCGCCCGTGCCAATGTCGCGTACATCGTCACGACATCGGGCCGCTGCGTGGCGGCGAGCAACTGGAATCAGCCCGACAGCTTCATCGGCCAGGAGTATCTGTTCCGGCCGTATTTCGTCGAAGCGGTGAAGGGCAGGGTCGGGCGCTTCTTCGGCATCGGCACGACTTCGCTCGATCCGGGCTACTACATCTCGCAACCGGTGCGCCGCGACGGCAAGATCGTCGGCGTGGCCGTGGTCAAGCTGAATCTCGAATGGTTCCAGGGCGCGGACGCGTCGGAGCCGCTCATCGTCACCGACGATCACGGCGTGATCTTTCTATCGTCGGTGCCTGCGTGGAAGTACCACACGGTCAAACCCCTAACCAGCGACGTGATCGCGTCGATCTTCGACACGCGCCAGTACGCGCGCCAGCCGATCGCGCCGCTGCCGATGTCGGTGGTGCGCACGCTCGAAGGCGGCGCGCAGATCGTGCGCATCGGCGGCGGGCGTAGCGGAAACTATGCGGCGCCGCGTTTTCTGGCATCGCAGCGCACGCTCGGCGAGCCGGACTGGCGTCTCATCACGATGGCGCCCATCGATCCCGTCAACGCCGACGCGCGTTACGCGACGATCGTGACGGGCTTCGGCTACGTGTCGCTGTGTCTGCTGCTGTTCTACTGGCGCATGCGCCGTGCGCGCGTGCGCGAAGTGATGCGCAGCCG
This sequence comes from Paraburkholderia hospita, assembly GCF_002902965.1. GTDB lineage: Bacteria > Pseudomonadota > Gammaproteobacteria > Burkholderiales > Burkholderiaceae > Paraburkholderia > Paraburkholderia hospita. Next base: position 327,012 of record NZ_CP026105.1, read on the forward strand.
CGCGCTGTTGCAGAAGGCGTATGCGGAACTCAACCAGCGCGTGGCCGAGCGCACGGCCGACCTGTCGCAGGCGAACGAGCAACTGACGAAGGAAGTGAGCGAGCGCACGCGCGCCGAACAGGAGTTGCGCGCCGCGCACGACGAACTGATTCAGGCGAGCAAGCTCGCCGCGCTCGGACAGATGGCGGCGGGCATCACGCATGAGCTGAACCAGCCGCTTGCCGCATTGCGCGGGTTCTCCGACAACACCCGTGTGTTTCTCGAACGCGGCGACCATGAATCTGCGAAGGAAAACCTCGAAGCGATCGCCGCACTCACCGAACGCATGGGGAAGATCACGAATCAACTGAAGCTCTTCGTCGGCCGGGCGCGGCCTCGCAATGCGCGCGCAGGCGTGGCGCGCGCTCTGCGTAATGTGTTGGCGCTGCTGCAGAAACGCTTGCAGGGCGTGACGGTCGAGGTATCGTTGATCGACGAGGGTGCGGCGCCCGTTCGTTTCAATCTCGACAGCGACGATCCGAAGCTCGTCGCGCATTGCGAAGATTTGCGGCTCGAACAGGTGCTGATCAATCTGCTTGGCAACGCGCTTGATGCGGTGGCAGGTATGCCTGCGCCACGCATTGCGATCGACGTGCAGACGTCGCAGGAATCGCTCGCGATCATCGTGAGCGACAATGGTCCCGGCATTCCCGACGACGTGCTGCCGCGTCTCTTCGAGCCGTTCTTTACGACGAAGGAAATGGGCCAGGGGCTGGGGCTGGGTCTGGCGATCTGTTCGTCGATTGCACGCGATTGCGGCGGCTCGCTCGTCGCGCGCAACAACGCGCAAGGCGGCGCCGAGTTCATGCTGACGCTGCGCCGCGCGCAGGCGCAGGCAACCGATATCGCGGGCTCCGTCACGACGGGCTCGTGATTCAAAGCGTATTCAAGGTGTGGGAAACACAATGATCAAGGGCTTGCAGGTCCTCTATATCGAAGACGACGAACTCGTGCGGCGCGCGAGCGTGCAAAGCCTGCAACTCGCAGGGTTCGACGTGGTCGGGCATGCGTCGGTGGAATCGGCGGCGAAGCTGATCAACGCGGAGTTTTCCGGCGTGATCGTCAGCGATATCCGCCTGCCCGGCGCAAGCGGCCTCGATCTGCTCGCGCAATGCCGCGAGCGCGCGCCCGACGTGCCCATCATTCTCGTCACGGGTCACGGCGATATTTCGATGGCCGTGCAGGCGATGCGCGACGGCGCGTACGACTTCATCGAAAAGCCGTTCCCTTCCGAGCGGCTGATCGAAACCGTGCGCCGCGCGCTGGAGCGCCGCACGCTGGTGCTCGAAAACCTCGCGCTGCGCCGCGAACTGGCGGAACAGGGGACGCTCGCGCCGCGCATCATCGGGCGCAGTCTCGCCATCGAGCAGGTGCGCAAGCTGATCGCGAACGTCGCGCCGACGGATGCGTCGGTGCTGATCAACGGCGATACGGGCGCGGGCAAGGAACTGATCGCACGCAGCCTGCACGAACTGTCGCCGCGCCGGGACAAGCCGTTTCTCGCGGTGAACTGCGGCGCGCTGCCGGAGCCGATGTTCGAGTCGGAGATGTTCGGCTATGAACCGGGCGCGTTTACGGGCGCGGCGAAGCGGCGCATCGGCAAGCTCGAGCATGCTTCCGGCGGCACGCTCTTTCTCGATGAAATCGAAAGTATGCCGCTCGCGTTGCAGGTCAAGCTGCTGCGCGTGTTGCAGGATGGCGTGTTGGAGCGGCTCGGGTCGAACCAGCCGATACGCGTCGATTGCCGCATCGTCGCGGCTGCGAAGGGCGACATGACCGACCATGTCGCGTCGGGCACGTTCCGGCGCGATCTGCTGTACCGGCTCAACGTGGTGACGATCGCGCTGCCGCCGCTGTCGGAACGGCGCGAAGACATCGTGCCGCTGTTCGAGCATTTCCTTCTGGATGCGGCCGTGCGCTATCAGCGTCCCGCGCCGATTCTCACCGACCGTCAACGCACGAACCTGATGCAGCGCGAATGGCCCGGCAACGTGCGCGAGCTGCGCAATGCGGCGGATCGCTTCGTGCTGGGTGTCGGCGACGACACGATCGCGGCCCCCGCCGACGATGCGCTGACGTCGATCACGCAGCCTTTGAAGGAACGCGTCGAGCAGTTCGAGCGGGCGGTGATCGCCGAAGCGCTGGAGCAGACGGGCGGTGCGGTCGCGGTGGCGGCGGACAGACTGCAGGTCGGCAAGGCGACGCTTTACGAGAAGATCAAGCGTTATGGCCTGGCGGCGCGTGGGGAAAGTGAGAGGTGAAGCTGGAGTGAGGTGCTGCTGACGGCGGGTGCGCTGTGAAGGATTCAGCGCGACGCCCGCCGTAGAAGAGAGAAATCCGGGCGATCAGGACGTGCCGAGGGCCTTTGCCAGCAACTGATCGAGTTCCGCGAACTGCGGCTCGCCGACATAGCGCTTCAGCACCTTGCCGTTGCGGTCGATCACGAACGTGGTCGGCGTGAGCTGAACGTTGCCGAACTGTTTCGCAGCCGTTCCGTCGTCCATCGCGACCTTGAACGGCAAACGGCGTGTTTCCGTGTAGTTCGTCACGTACATCGGCGCGTCGTAGCTCATCGCGACCGCGACGAACTCGAGCCCTTTGTCCTTGAAGCGGTTGTACGTCTGGACCATCTGCGGCATTTCCTTCATGCAGGTGTCGCAACTCGTCGCCCAGAAGTTGACGAGATAGACCTTGCCTTTCAGATCGGCCGTCGACACTTTCTGGCCGGACAGCAGCGTGAACGTCGCGTCGGGCACGTGCTGCTGGCTGCCGAACGCGAAGTAGCCCGCAACAGCGATCGCGCCAGCGACGACGGCGGCAGCGATGTAGCGGATCGGGCTCGAACGCCGGGAAACGTTGGTTTGGCTCATGAACAGACCTCGGGGAACGCGTGGAACACACGTCTTGAGGCGCTTTACAGCTGCGAGAACAGCAGCGGAAACGGGCGCCCCGGATACTGTCTCATATTGTACCGGCAATCTTGTGACGCAGTTGGCGGCGCGGTTAAGCCGCGAATAACGTCCGATAATGATGCTTTCCGTCACGTAGATTCCATTCGCCGCGTCATGCTCCGTTCCGCTCTCCATTCGTTCGTCCGCCGTCGTGGCTTGTTGTCCGTCCCCTTCCGTCCGCTGATAACAAAGGCCATCGTCGTCCTGTCGGCCGGCTGGCTGCTGGCCGCCTGCTCGCCGACCTACGACTGGCGCACGATCATGAACAACGACAACGGCTACACCGTCGACTTGCCCGCCAAGCCGACCACCGACCAGCGGCAGATAGACATCGGCGGTACGCCGATGAATATGTCGATGCAGATCGCCGAAGCGGACCACGCGGTATTCGCCGTCGGCACCGTCATGCTGCCGAGCGACGATCCACAGGTGCAGCGCATTGCGCTTGACTATCTGCGCTCGGGCCTCGCGCACAACCTCGGCTCAGCGCCTGATGCGCACGTGGCGGCGATTCCGCTCGCGGCAGGCGGCCAGGTGCAGGGTCTGGAAATGACGTTCAGCGGCAAAGCGGGGCCGAAACAGGAAACGCGCATCATGCACGCGCGCCTGGTCGCTAAGGGGCGGCATGTGTATCAGGCGGCCGTGATTGCGAGCAAGGAACCGCCGCCGGAACAAGTTGAGCAATTCTTCGGATCGTTCAAACTTTACTGATTTGGCGTCATACGGTCTGCTGCGGCGCACCGTTCCAAGTGAATGTTCCTTCGCACAAATCTTCGCTAATCTCGCGTTTACACGGGATTTTTTTTGTTACCCACAGGATCTGTGGATAACTTTGTTAGTAACTCTGTGCGGTAGGCCGCAAATGCCCATCGGACGGGCAGGTTGCCAGTTTGCCCTGAATCTTGGCATTTTGAAAAAGCCAATAAAATCAAAGGCATTCGCGAGATGCCTCACAACAGGCTTTCAGTTGTATCAAAATCTGTCACGCGGCCGTAAATGTGCATAAGTCAAGTCTTGACATGCATTTTTTGTCGTCTGCAGCATTTACTGAGCACCGAACGCCCGCCGATACTGAACCGCTTCGGAGACCTGCGCGGCATTCGGGACATCCTTGCCGGCCAGATCGGCGATGGTTCTCGCCACTTTCAGTACGCGGTAGTAAGCGCGCGCTGACCAGCCAAAGCGCTCGCCCGCTTCGCGCAGCAGACGTTCTCCATCGTCGTCGGGCCGGCAGACGGCGTCGACTTCCCGGCCGCTGAGTTCGCGGTTCGTCTTGCCTTGCCGCTGGAACTGGCGCTCGCGCGCGGCCTCGACCCGTTGCGCGATCGGCGCGCTTGGTTCGCCGGAAGCCGTCGAGCGAGCCGACAGTTCCGCTGGCGATAGCGCGGGAATCTCAATCTGAATATCGATGCGATCCAGCAGCGGCCCCGACAGTTTGCGCATATAGCGCGCGGCCACTTCCGGCGTGCACCGGCAGCGCCCGCCTGGGTCGCCGCGCCAGCCGCACGGACACGGGTTCATCGCGGCGATGAGTTGGCATGCGGCTGGAAAGTCGGCCTGGAGCGCGGCGCGTGAGATCGTGATGCGGCCATTCTCAAGTGGTTCGCGCAAATTCTCGAGTACGTGCCTGTCGAATTCGGGAAGTTCATCGAGAAACAGCACGCCGAGATGCGCGAGCGTGATCTCGCCCGGCTGTGGCGGATTGCGCCCGCCAACCAGCGCCGCAGCGCTCGACGAATGGTGAGGTGCGCGAAACGGCCTTTGCCGCCACTGAGCAGGCGTGAATCCAATCGCGCTCGCCGAGAGCAGCGCAGCGGATGTCAGCGCTTCGTCGTCGGTCATTGACGGCAAAACGCTGGGCAAGCGCGCCGCGAGCATCGATTTGCCCGCGCCTGGCGGGCCGATCATCAGCATATTTGGCCCGCCAAAACCCGGCGTTGGTTTTGAGGTTGCGGCCTGACTGCGTGCTCGAACAGTGTCCGGCGACGTTTTGAACAGTCATGAGGGCGTTTCGAATCGACGGCGCCTATCGGGCGCAACTGCAATGGGACAACTCTCGACCCGTTGCGGTTAGCGGCCTTGTTCGATAGCGGCCGTTCAACAACTCCTTCAGCGAGCCGAAGATTTGATAGAGCGGTTAGGCCAACAGGTTGTTCGTGCCGTAGTAGGAGCATGATCGACAGCGCGGCAATGCCGGAACATATCTCGAACAAATAAAAAATCACGCTCAGTTGTTTCGTCGTTGCGATCTCTACGTGGTCTCATCTGCGCGAGGGGATACCGTTTAGTCGCCACCGCCGACTGATACTAGCCTCTCGCAACCGGCGCAAGACGGGTCATTCTCAACCTTCTGCTGGTCCGGCAAATTCGCGTCACAAATCGAGCACCTCCAATGTACTCGGGCCCACGTCATTCGACGCGTGCGCGAATTCGTTGGCAAGTCTTTGACTTGTAACGACGCCCAGTCCAGTCAATTCCGTTCTCCAACAGCTCTATTTCTATGAGCTATTTTGAAAGTGCTAAACGTGCGTTGGGTTCCGGCGCGGGGTTCGCTTTAGCAGCAGCGATGAGGGCATTGTGCTCTTGATCGGCAGTGAGGCGACAGTTTCTCGCTAATTCGCCGATATTGTATTCCGTCCAGTCTGAACTTACCTCGTTTTGTCTGAGCCACGTCAGATCCGCATCGTTAGGAGAGAACATCTTTTGCGCGAGGGAGCGGCCGTCTGCCCCACGCGGCCTTAACAGCAGCGCGATATTTTGTGCACACGCCCGCGATTTGACGATCAGTAAGTTGAAAGAGTCTTGTTGCACTCCTCCAGCGTACCTCGGTTGTTCGCCACAGGCATTCGCCGGTTGATCATGCCTATCTTTGCTATAGGTCTCGTAAATTCCATTTACGCACTGGTTTGTGGAAGCGATGGTCCCCTGCAAGCTGTCAAGCGCTTCCACAAACACCAACGACCCGGTTTGTAACTCGTTCTCAAGCTCTATCGTCGCGTAACTATTCGCAACGATAGAGATGTATGCCTCGTCATATTTGTATTTCAACGTCCTGAGTTCCTCGGCGGGACGGTCGTGAAATACCGCATCGTATAGCAGGGTCGCGCGCGCATCCCATTCGCTAATAGAACGGGAAAACTGTTCAAGCGTTCGCTGATAGTAAGCGGCCTGAACGGTTCTCCGGGTCTCCGCAGTGTCCCGTTGATCGCGGAAATGTGCAAAGTAACTGCCGATCACAGTAGTCAGCAGGAAGCCAGCGATAAGGAGAGTGAAAGGATGACGGAAGAAGGCGTCCAGATTTCCAACTGGGCGTTGGGATCGGAAGCGGCGCACTGCGAACATGCGCTTTGCGGCGGCGGTCCGCCACGGCCCTTTTATGTGCATGGCTGCCCCCCCTTCCGTCGAGGCGAATGTCATAAATGATATTACAGCAAATGATGGCAGAGCGATTCGGGCTGCCCGCCGATGTCGGACGTAAGTAGTAGCGCTAACTTGCGGATTCGTCTTAGCGCAGGGAACTATCTCGGAGAAGGTAGCCAGTACGATAGCTGCCCGCCCCCTCGCTGGGTTTACTCGCGATGCAATAGACATGGATGTGGAAGTCAGCGCCGAGCAGCCGATCCCGAACCTGAAGTTCCGCTTCGGCCAGTCGATCATTCATCAAGCGAAGATGAGCGAGCTGCGGAACAGTCATGTCGCCAACTGCGCGATTGCATTGGTTTGACTTGGCCATAAGTCTCCGCGTTGAAAGGAGCCAATGCGACGAATCTTGCGACAGCTTCAGGACAGCGCGTGTCCAAGTAGCCTTAGACGCTGGGGCCGGGGTTTGACCGAACGTCGGACGACGTAGTGCATTTGGACATAGTGTGTCCATAAGCGGACGTATCGTTTCATGTAGTCCGTCACTGACTTTCACATAACGTTCCAATCCAGCCTACGACGTGGAGCCGATCAATATGCACAACAACAACTCGCCGCTTGAAAGCCTAGCCGCCTTTGCGATTACTTTCGCCGTCGGTATGCTGTCGACCATTGCCATGGGGAAGTACATCGAAAAGGTACGTCGAGACGCTTCGCAGTAGTGGCCGACAGTCGGCGAGCCGCGACGCGAAGGATGGCTCCCGGCGTTTACGTACATTGCCGTGCCCACACATAACGTGCGAAGGGCTGCTCACTCGGCTAGCGGTCGCCTCGGTGCCCCCTCGAAGACGACAGCGATTGGTCCTTCGTGGCCGATAGTTTTGCCGGTGGCGGGACGTTGAACTCATCTAGCGCTCATCTGCAGCGAGGCCACCTCTGGTTGCACGAGCGACCAAGGGCGAACGCAGGCGACGCTAGGCCGGTTACAAAAGGGGTTTAGTTGGCCACAAGGTAAGGATATTCGGTCCGCCAAAACCCGGATTTTGGCGCGCGGTATCGGTCCACAGCGTGTTCAAACGATGCCCAACGACGCCTAGATTGTTTACGCGCGCTACAAATAGAGCGCTGTCCGAGCCATTCTCAGTCAGTGTGGCCTGGATGCCGGTAGATCGTGTCGGAAGGGTTACGCATCGTCGTCTCGTCCGTCACGCCATAGAAGTAGTGTTCAAGGCGATGGCCAACGATTGCAGGTCTTGAGTTCAGATCGATCCTGCCCTTTGCCTCGATGTTCTTGGTCAACTGATATCCAACCGAATTCACGAGGACATCAGCAGCAAAGGTCAGCGAAGAATTTTCGCAAGCTATCGAATATGTAACATTGCGGAGTCGCTTAGTGAACTTGTCGATATCGCCCGTCATCGAGGACCTGCCAGTGAGCTCAATCGGCTCTTTCTTTTCGCGATCGTACGCTTTGATCGGAATCTCTTTGGGTTCGCCCAGGGACAGGAAGTTGTCCGCACGTTGTCTGAATTCGTCGAGAATCTTTTCGTCAAGCGTATCGGTGATTACCGAAAGATGTACGTTCGGGTCAAAAAAATCGAAGGCATACGCAACGGCTTTTCCAAAAACATGGTCAAACGCGACGGAAAGCAAACGCTCGTTCTCCGCGCGCCATGGAATGCTGATATTTGATCGACGACTGTCGCGAACTTGTTGTATCGATTCATTAGTGCGCTTGTTGTCGTTATGTAGCCCTTGCACATAGACGGCTTCATAGATCAACGAGAGCTCCCGGTCGTCGAAACAACCGAAGACATTCTGCCTAACGTGTTCTTGCTCGGAAACTGCAGCATCGGTTATATGAAGCTTCTTTTTTCCCGATACAGAAACGCCTGAACGGATCGATTCAAGAGCTTGTCGTGTTCGCTCTATATTATTCCCTCGCACGAAATAACCTGCGATGACCCCAAACTCACCGTCAAAACTTTCTTCTTTCGACGCGCGTCCTTTTGCGAGAGATTCGTCCAACACTAGATAAAGCTCGTTGCTCATCATGTCCTCTGGTTTAGACCGTATGAGCGATTTTACAGGTCGGGTCGAACGCATCCGCGCCGACGAGGACGCTACGCTCACACGTACTGTGTTCAAGCAGCGGCGGTAGGTACAAATGTTTGGACGAACTTCCAAAGGGGGGGAATAGCTAAGCTACGCGCCGCTCTTTTGATAGAGAGGCGCGTAGCCCGTTTTCTTGACCTTTTCGAGAGCACCCGTCTGGCCGCCCTCAAGCAGCAAGTACCAGTCGACCACGGGAGGGCGCATGCAACGAGCGAGCGCGTAATGCTGGATCTTACGAACAACGTCTTCGCACGCTCTCTCGGCTTTCCTTCCAGTTTTGGCTGGAATCGAAGAGATCAATCCCATACGCAACGCGGCTTTCAGCACGGCTGAGTCTGGCTTGGCGCAATCGAAGCCAAATTCCATCAACAGGTGCAAAAGTGATGTTTGCTCCTTGACGAACGGAAAGTCGCGTTCAATCAGTCGCGCTCGCAGTACATGGAAGGCTGACCAGAATGTGTCAATATCCGCCTCGGATTTGATCGCGTCCGGCAGGCCGCTATCAGCGAGGAAATTACCGATGCCCTCCTTGGTACGCGTGCCGACGATGTTCCGTGCCATCTGAATCATGTGGAAGATCTTGGTCTTCTTTCGGATCCCCTTGATCCGCTCCCAGTGGTCTTCTACGACGTCAAGGGGATTGAGTTTTGCTGCCTCGACGATCTGGTAGCCCGCAACAGCATGCTTGAGCTGGTTGTCAAGGATGCCGTCTACGCTTTTGGATTTTGCCCCTTGGCTGTACGCGACGACCTTGCACAACTTCTCGAAAAGGGCGTCATGCGTAATCGTGTCTGAGGGGCGACGCTTTTCCCGAAGCTGAATTTCCTCACGGAAAGGATCGCAACTCCTCGTAAAGCTGTTGGCATGGTTGATGATCCGGTTAAATTTTTCGAAATATTCGGACATTGCTGGTCTTAGTGTCTGGGTTAGCGATTGGAATTCCGTCTACTGCCAACTTTCCGGAAACGAATGACGAGACTTTAGATGCTCGAATAAGCGAGAACGAACATGGCCGCTTGCGGTAAAACTGACCTGCAGGCCTCGCAGACTGCACAAGCGCGTCTCGAAGCGGCGCTCGCCTGCTCTGATCCATCGGTCGCGATACTCGCCGTTGATCGTCTAGCAGCGTGCCGCAGGAACTGTGGTTAGCATGTTGCGTGGAGTTAGCGGTGGCTGCAAAGCCTCGGAACGAGATCGAACAATGGGAACAAGATCGCATTTTCGATCGCAGCAATCGCGAGCCCCGTTAACATCCCGTTCAACGCTGGGTGGCGTGACATGTCTCTCAGATACCACCGCCAGAAGCGGGCAGGGAAAAGCCTAGATGGTTGGTTGGAAGCAAGATCTAAGGATGGTCGATATTGCATTTCCCAAAGCGCAGTTACGAGGAGTTCAGCCTGTGCTTCTGTCATTCCAGCCTTCGTTAATTTTTTGAACAATTCCAAGGTGTCCGTCACCGTGAATTCCTCCATCAGCTCGATTTGGAAGAAGTGATGCGCATCTTCTTTTCAATCAGCGAAACGTCAATCTGTCGCGTAGACGTCGGCGACGCACGCTCTGAATTGAAATCCGCATTTCCGCGGCAATTGATCGATCGCCGAGCCCTTTATCTAAAAGGTGGTAAAAACGAACAATCTCGCTGTTGTTGAGACGGCCTCGTCGCGCGGCGACTGACGGAGGAGACGATCCAACTAGCGTATGCATTGTATGAGTTTTGCTCGGCCCGTTTGAGCGCGTTCGGCGCGGCGCTCCACTCGCTGTGCGGCTCACTTCATATCCCCGCCATCTCCGTAAACGAATAACGCCTTTGCCGATGTGCCGGTGCAGCTCATTTTTTTCTTCGTCGGACAGAGCAAGATAGATGGGATTATATTGAATCGCCTGAAGTGCGATATCTGCACCGTGTACCGATCTGGACCTGAGTGCTGCTGCATACGCAAGGGAGCTTAAGCTAACGACTTCGCCAGTCAGTTTCGTTCTATTTCCCATTACGTTTTCCTTTGAATGCGCAACCGGATGTACAGCGGCGCGTTCGCCATCGTCGCCTTCTCCCTGAACGCGCGAAATATGTCATTACAGCGGTTGCTTTTCTCTTTGTGCGCCGCCGGCTTGTTGCCAAGAGTGCCAACGGTTATCAGCTGCGGAAAAACTGATCTCCATAAGTTCTTTAACCGCATATCGCGTATGCCCGGCATCAAACAACCGATAGCAAATCTCGATGCCTCTCGGCGTGAGCTTGCGATCCGAGAATTTGTTCGCTGGATCTTTCGGGTCAAATTCGGGCGCCGCCTCAGCTTCTACAAGGATATTTCTTAAATTTTGTAAGCCAACGACGGCCCGTTCCAGCGCGCTGGTAACGGTCTCGATCGCATTGATAGCTGCCGTGCGATCTATAGTGTGAAATGAGGTTTGTGGCATGGATCCCTCCCTAACGTAATTAGTTAGTGGCAATGTAACTAATCTATGGAGTTAGTGCAAGAGCAATTTGGCGTTGCGGAGGTCGCGACAGCGGTATGAACCGCGCGAGCCGACGACTGGACGGCCGACCGGTGGCAGTGAACGCCTTTGCAGATCGTCACCCCTCGCGGAAAGGCGAACTGATCTAGCGCTCATATGTAGAGGGGGCCACCACTTGGTCGCTTGGGCGACTACGGGCGAACGCAGGCGCCGCTAGGCCGGTTACAAATGGGGTTTAATTGGCCACAAGGTAAGCATGTGGTGGCCGCCCGCCGCCGCCACTTCGAGCGCGCGCCGGGCGCCGCGCTGGCCGATGACGTCGGCCATATCGGGCGGCGCGACCCGCGCATCGTCCGATAAGGTCGCCGCCGCGACGGGGTAAAGCCGCGCGTCCGCGTCGCCCGCCAGATGCGCGCACAGCGACGGCAGATCCGTCGCGCCATAAACGGCGACGCCGGGCACGAGCGCCGCCTCTTTTGCGCTGGCAAGCGGCAGGTAGAGTTCCGGTGTGCGGCTGCTCGCGGCGTCTTCCGGCGTATCGGACGAGGTTTCAGGATAGGACTGATGGCCGCGCGCCGTGCCGCACGCCATCGCGAACGCGCCGCGCATCGGACGCAGCGCGCCCGTCAGCGAGAGCTCTCCCGCAAATTCCCGATGCATGAGCGATTCGACCGGAATCTGCCCGCTCGCAGCGAGAATGCCGAGCGCGATGGGCAGATCGAAACGACCGGATTCCTTTGGAAGATCGGCGGGCGCCAGGTTCACCGTGATTCGGCGCACGGGAAAATCGAGACCGCAATTGAGCAGCGCGGCGCGCACACGCTCGCGGCTCTCGCGCACTTCGAGATCGGGTAGTCCGACGATGGAAAAAGAAGGAAGTCCGTTGGCGAGGTGAACCTCGACGGTAACTTCGGGCGCGCGGCCAGCGGCCGGCGCGCGACTGCGCACCACGGCAAGCGACATGTTGTCTCCCGTCCCGACGCGCCCGCAGGGCGCGTTCACCTTAAAGCGCTAATGACGTCACGGGCCGCTTGCCTGTGATGTGCAGATCAGAAGGGGGTGCTCAGGACGATTGGCTCACGGGCAGCTTCTGCTCGAGTTCGGCGACGCGCCGCTCCAGTTCCTCGAGCCGCGCGCGGGTGCGCACGAGCACCTGCGTCTGCGTGTCGAATTCCTCGCGCGTCACCAGGTCGAGCTTCGAAAAGCCTTGCGACAGCATTGCGCGCACATTGCGTTCGACATCTTTGGCCGGCGAGTTTTTGAACAACTCGGAAACTTTGGCCTGAAAGTCATTGAAGACGTCGTTTGGTTGTTTCATTTCATTCCCCTTAATTGCACAAAAAATGTGCATGTGATGTTACGCGCGTGCCTCGTAACACTGAATGATCGTTTCTGGTGCATGTTCCCCGGTCACCCGCTACAGCATGGGCGCCTTTGGTGCGCACGCCTGTTGTCCAAGCCTGCAAACACTCTAGCAACGATCCCGATAGCGCGCCAGCGTGCCCAGCCTGAACTGGCCATCCGGACAAGAAAACGCGCAAAGCCTTATGCCATAAGCGCCGACGGGAGTCTGCCACAAACATGGCATGGACGTTGCTGTTACTGCCCCGCGCACCGGCGGGACGCCGTCTGGAGAAGCGCCATTGCTAAGGGTTTTGGGGGTTAACCGAAAGCAGGGCGCAAGGCAAATGCAAGTCACGCAAACGGGTTGAGTCACTACAGCGAGGATTTCATGAAACTCATTACCGCAATCATCAAGCCTTTCAAGCTCGATGAGGCGCGCGAAGCCCTGTCGGCGATCGGCGTCTCGGGGATCACGGTGACGGAAGTCAAAGGATTTGGTCGTCAGAAGGGCCATACGGAGTTGTATCGGGGAGCCGAGTACGTCGTCGACTTTCTGCCGAAGGTGAAGATCGAAGCCGCGGTGTCGGACGACATCGTCGACCAGGCGATCGAAGCCCTCGAGCGCGCGGCGCGTACGGGCAAGATCGGCGACGGCAAGATTTTCGTCACGCCGATCGAACAGGTGATTCGGATTCGCACCGGCGAGACCGGCGCGGACGCACTGTAAAAAACAGCGACAAGAGGAAACTGAAGATGCGTAAATTATTGATGTCCCTGATGATGGCCGGCTCGCTGCTGACGGTCGGCATCGGCGCTGCCGTCGCGGACGACGCGTCGGCTCCCGCCGCGGCTTCCGCCCCGGACACGACGGCGAGCGCACCGGCTGCGCCCGCTGCGAGCGCCCCTGCTGCCGACGCTTCGGCCGCACCCGCCGCCAGCGCGCCGGCTGACGCATCGGCAGCGGCTGCTGCTTCGGATGCGGCACCGGCTGCACCGACCGCGCCGTTCTCGGTCGATTCGTCGAAGATCAGTTCGGGCGACACCGCCTGGATGCTGACCTCCACCGCGCTCGTGCTGTTCATGACGATCCCGGGTCTCGCGCTCTTCTACGCGGGCATGGTCCGCAAGAAGAACGTGCTGGCGACGGTGATGCAGAGCTTCGCGATCACCTGCATCGTGACGGTGATCTGGACCGTGGTCGGCTACAGCCTCGCGTTCACGCCGGGCGGCTCGTTCATCGGCGGCTTCTCGCGCGTGTTCATGTCGGGCATGACCTACATCAAGGGCGACAAGGCGACAACGCTGACGGTCAGCCACCTCGCGTCGACGATTCCGGAATCGGTCTACTTCGTCTATCAGATGACGTTCGCGATCATCACGCCGGCACTGATTACGGGCGCATTCGCCGACCGTATGAAGTTCTCCGCGATGCTCATTTTCATGACGCTGTGGTCGATCATCGTCTACTCGCCGATCGCGCACATGGTCTGGGAACCGACGGGCTGGCTGGCTAGCGCAGGCATCCTCGACTTCGCGGGTGGCACGGTGGTGCACATCAACGCGGGTATCGCGGGTCTCGTCTGCTGTCTCGTGCTCGGCAAGCGTACGGGCTACGGCAAGGACTCGATGGCACCGCACAACCTCGTGCTGACGATGATCGGCGCCTCGATGCTGTGGGTGGGCTGGTTCGGTTTCAACGCGGGTTCGGCAGTCGCCGCTGACGGCCGTGCCGGTTTCGCGATGATGACGACGCAAGTTGCAACGGCCATGGCTGCACTCGGCTGGATGTTCGCTGAATGGATCGCCAAGGGTAAGCCGTCGGTGCTCGGTATTGTGTCGGGCGCAGTGGCAGGTCTGGTTGCGATTACGCCGGCTTCGGGCTTCGTCGGCGTGGGCGGCGCGCTCGCCATCGGTCTGATCGCAGGCGTGGTCTGCTTCTGGTCGGCAACGTGGCTCAAGCACAAGATGGGCTACGACGATTCGCTCGACGCGTTCGGCGTGCACTGCATCGGCGGTATCGTGGGCGCATTGCTGACGGGCGTGTTCGCCGTCAAGGACATCGGCGGCGCGGACGGCAGCGTGCTGCTGCAAGCCAAGGGTGTCGTGACGACGCTGGTGTACAGCGGCGTGATCAGCTTCATCCTGCTGAAGATCATCGACGCGACGATCGGCCTGCGTGTGACGGAAGAAGAAGAACGCGAAGGTCTGGACGTGATCCTGCACGGCGAACACGTCGAGTAACAGGTCCAGCAAACCCGGTTTTCCCCGGCGACGGGGTCACGAAAGGTACGAAAAAGGTACAAGCGCAGCGACTTTGGCCCGCCTTCATGGCGGGCTTTTTTCATGGCGCGGCGGATCGCCGCAGCCCGCTTCAATCTTGTCTCACAAACAGCAGATTTTCCGGCTATCGTTCCTATAGGGAGAATGCATCCACCCATAACTTGCGAATGGAGAAAGCGACCCCAAATGGGCAAAGCATTTGCTCTACAATCTTTTTTCTCCAGTCTGCGAGTGATCAATGGTTCCGCATTTAGTCACGGCGTTAAACGGCCCGCTGCTCGATCTCGAGCGGAAGATCCTCGACGCCACGCCCGCCATCGAACGCTGGTTCCGTCTCGAATGGCAGGAGCACACGCCGCCGTTCTATTGCTCGGTCGATCTGCGTAACGCCGGTTTCAAGCTCGCGCCCGTGGATACCAACCTGTTCCCCGGCGCGTTCAACAACCTGCCGCAGGAAACGCTGCCGCTTGCCGTGCAGGCGGCGATGGCGTCGATCGAGAAGATCTGCCCGGACGCGAAGAACCTGCTCGTGATTCCCGAGCGTCACACCCGCAACGCGTTTTATCTGGAGAACGTCGCGCGGCTCGCGACGATCATGCGTCAGGCGGGCCTGAACGTCCGCTTCGGTACGCTCGACGAAAGCATCGTCGGGCCGGTGACGATCGCGCTGTCGGACGGGCAGAAGATCGTGCTGGAGCCGCTGGAGCGATCGGCGCGCCGTATCGGGCTGAAGAATTTCGATCCCTGCTCGATTCTGCTGAATAACGACCTGTCGAGCGGCATTCCGCCCGTGCTCGAAAATCTGCACGAGCAGTATCTGCTGCCGCCGCTGCACGCGGGCTGGGCCGTGCGCCGCAAGTCCACCCATTTCTCGTGCTATGACGACGTCGCGAAGAAGTTCGCGAAGATGGTCGAGATCGACCCGTGGATGATCAATCCGTATTTCGCGCATGTCGAAGGCGTCGATTTCGAGGCGCGCACGGGCGAGGAAGCGCTCGCCGACGCGATCGACGGCGTGCTGAAGAAGATCGCGAAGAAGTATCGCGAGTACGGTATTTCGGAACGGCCGTATGTCGTCATCAAGTCGGACGCGGGCACTTACGGAATGGGCGTGATGACGGTGCACGACGCGTCGGAAGTAGCTGCGCTCACCAAGCGCGAGCGCACCCGCATGTCGACCACGAAGGAAGGCCTCGACGTGCACGACATGATCGTGCAGGAAGGCGTCTACACGTTTGAGCGTATCGGCGAGGAAGTGGCCGAACCCGTCGTCTACATGATCGACCGGTATGTGGTGGGCGGCTTCTACCGCGTGCACGGCAGCCGCGAACGCGACCAGAATCTGAACGCGCCCGGCATGCATTTCGTGCCGCTCGGCTTCGAGCACACGGCCCTGCCGGATGCGCACGCAAAGCCGGGCGCCGCGCCGCCGAACCGCTTCTACATGTACGGCGTGGTGGGACGGCTGGGGCTGCTGGCGGCGTCGGTGGAACTGGAGAAGACCGATCCCGAGGCGATCCAGGTCTGATCGGGCCCGCCGTTGCGCTCGACCCTGGACAGGCACCCCGCAAGCGCGTAGAGCGCGCTCGCGGTAGGCTGACGCTCCCGCCGCGTCGAACGCGGCAGCATTTGCAGGCGGATGCGCTGCGTCAGCGCGTTCGCCTTACGCTATAACGAACGATGTGTGGCCCGCGAGGGCGCCTCAGGAACTCCATGGACATTCTCTTCATCGCCGACCCGCTTTCCCGCTTCAAGATCTACAAGGATTCGACCTACGCGATGATGGCCGAGGCCGCGAAGCGCGGTCATACGCTATATGCGTGCGAGCCGCAGCATCTGGCGTGGACGGGCAGCGGCGTCGAGGCGAACGTATACCGCTTCGAGATCGTCGGCGATCAGTCGGACGGTCATCGCGACGTGTGGTTTGAAGCGCAGCCCGTCGAGCCGCGCGCGCTGACCAACTTCGGCGCAGTGGTGATGCGCAAGGACCCGCCGTTCGACATGGAATACGTGACGTCGACGTGGCTGCTCGAACTGGCCGAGCGCGCGGGCGCGCGCATCTTCAACAAGCCGCAGGCGATTCGCGATCACTCGGAAAAGATGGCGATCGGCGAGTTTCCGCAATTCGTCGCGCCGACGCTCGTCACGCGTGATCCGGCGCGTTTGCGCGCGTTTCACGCCGAGCATGGCGACGTGATCCTGAAGCCGCTCGACGGCATGGGCGGCATGGGCGTGTTTCGCGTGAAGGCGGACGGTATGAATCTCGGCTCGATCGTCGAGATGCTGAGCCACGACGGCGCGCGTTCGGTGATGGCGCAGAAGTTCATCCCCGAGATCAAGACGGGCGACAAGCGCATTCTGCTGATCGGCGGTGAACCGGTGCCGTATTCGCTCGCGCGCATTCCGCAGGGCAACGAGGTGCGCGGCAACCTCGCAGCGGGCGGGCTGGGCGTCGCGCAGCCGCTGACGGCGCGCGACCGCGAGATCGCCGAAACGCTCGGGCCGGTGCTGAAGGCACGCGGCCTGCTGCTAGTCGGGCTGGATGCGATCGGCGACTGGCTGACGGAAGTGAACGTGACGAGCCCGACGTGTTTCCGCGAGATCATGGATCAGACGGGCTTCGACGTGGCGGCGATGTTCATCGACGCGCTAGAGAAGGCCGTCGGTTGAATCGGCGCGGGTGCGCCGCCATGTTCTGCTATGGAAGTTCGTGCGATGGCCAGCCAAGCGAGAAAAGGCCGAAAGCGCGAAAATGAGGCTGTTACAATGCCCGCTCCCCTGAAAGCGGCCCGCGAGGGCCCACGCGATCCGGCCCCTTGGCGGTCGGATCTCAGGCGAGTTCGATGGCGTGCTTTGTTCGCCGCGTCTGCGCCGTTGTTTCGGCTGCCGGACAGTGGAACGGAAGCACGGCCGCGATTTTCGGGCGGTTTTCTGCAGCAAGGCTGACATGGCAGGCATTCTGATCATTGCGCACGCTCCCTTCGCCTCCGCGCTTCGCGAGTGTGTCTCTCATATTTACGGCGGCTTGCCCGCTCGCATCGGCGTCATCGACGTGTCGGCGGATTGCGACCCCGCCCAGGTCGTGGCGTTCGCGCATGCCGAGATCGACAGGCTTAGAGAAGAAAACGGCGCGCTCGTGCTGACGGACATGTTCGGCGCGACGCCGGCGAATATCGCGTGCCGCCTCGCGTCGATTCCCGATGTGCGGGTGCTGGCAGGTGTAAATCTGCCGATGCTCGTGCGCGCGGTCTGCTATCGCGCGACGCCGCTCGACGTGCTCGTCGACAAGGCGCTGGCGGGCGCGACCAAAGGCGTACAGGCTGTCGGACCGGCGACGCCGGCCGTCGCCGCCTGTGCCGTCGCGAATACCGACGACTGCCTTCCCGTCGCGCCGCCGGACAAAGTGCTCGCCGAAAGCTGCAAGGCAGCCAGCGAAACCGGCTGCAGCGGGAACGCCACCTGAGCACCGCGCACAAGATTTCTGCTTTTCCTCGCTAACATCAACACCCGCGCATCGGACCAACACATGCTGCAACAGGAAACGACTATCGTGAACAAGCTGGGGCTGCACGCACGCGCGTCAGCCAAACTCACGCAACTCGCCGCCAACTTCCAGGCGGAAATCTGGATGAGCCGCAACGGTCGGCGGATCAACGCGAAGAGCATCATGGGCGTGATGATGCTGGCGGCGGGAATCGGCAGCACGGTGGTGATCGAAACGGAAGGCGCCGACGAGAAAGATGCAATGGACGCGCTGCTCAAACTGATCGCCGACAAATTCGGCGAGGGACAATAAAAAATCCGCTGCTGCATTCGTTCTGCATGGAAGACGCCGCGCGATGTCGCGGCGTTTTCTTTTGGTCCGCCGGATTGCGGGCCGGCGCGCGGCTTACTGCGACATTCGATGCTGCGCTGCACAGCAACGATATGCGGTACGGAATTTATAATGGTCGTCGGGGTCTGAGAGCATTGCAGCGGTTTGCCGCGGCATCACACAACTAGAGGAGGTGCGCGTGTCGTTCACGCTGCATGGAATTCCCGTGTCACGCGGTATCGCCATCGGGCGGGCATATCTGATCGCCCCGGCTGCACTGGACGTCGACCACTATCTGATCGAGCCCACCCAGATCGAGGGCGAGGTGGAGCGTTTTCGCACGGCCCAGGCGCTCGTGCATCGGGAACTCGACGCGTTGCGCGCCGATCTCGCCGCCGACGCGCCCTCCGAAATGGGCGCCTTCATCGACGTCCATACCATGATCCTGAACGACGTGATGCTGGTTCAGGAAACCATCGACCTCATCCGCACGCGCCGCTACAACGTCGAGTGGGCGCTGACCGAACAGCTCGAACGCCTCACCCGCCATTTCGACGAAGTGGAAGACGAATATCTGCGCGAGCGTAAGGCCGATATCGAGCAGGTTGTCGAGCGCGTGCTGAAGGCGCTGGCGGGCGCGACGGGCGGGCTCGTCAACGGCATTCACGGACGCTGCGACGAAATGATCGTGGTCGCGCACGACATCGCGCCCGCCGACATGATGCAGTTCAAGGGGCAAACCTTCCAGGGCTTCGTCACGGATCTGGGCGGCCGCACGTCGCATACGGCGATCGTCGCGCGCAGCCTCGGCATTCCCGCGACGGTCGGCGTGCAGCACGCGAGCGCGCTGATCCGTCAGGACGATCTCATCATCGTCGACGGTGATCATGGCATCGTGATCGTCGATCCGGCGCCTATCGTGCTCGAAGAGTATTCATACCGGCAGAGCGAAAAGGCACTGGAGTCGCGCAAGCTGCAGCGCCTGAAGTTCTCGCCTACACAGACGGTGTGCGGTACGCGCATCGACCTGTGCGCGAACATCGAGCTGCCCGACGACGCGCAGGCCGCGCTCGACGCGGGCGCGACGGGCATCGGCCTGTTCCGCACCGAGTTCCTGTTCATGAACCAGAAGGACGGGATGCCGGAAGAGGAGGAGCAGTTCGCCGCGTACCGGCGTGCCGTCGAACTGATGAACGGCATGCCCGTGACGATCCGCACGATCGACGTCGGTGCGGACAAACCGCTCGATTCGATCGGCGACGAGTACGAGACGGCGCCCAACCCGGCGCTGGGTCTCCGTGCGATCCGCTATAGCCTGTCCGAGCCGCACATGTTCCTCACGCAACTGCGCGCGATCTTGCGCGCGTCGGCGTTCGGTACGGTGAAGATCCTGATTCCGATGCTCGCGCACGCGCGCGAGATCGACCAGACGCTCGACCTGATCCAGGAAGCCAAGCGTCAGCTCGACGACGCGGGCCTCGCGTACGATCCGAACGTGCGCGTCGGCGCGATGATCGAGATTCCAGCAGCGGCGATCGCGTTGCCGCTATTTTTGAAGCGACTCGATTTCCTGTCGATCGGCACGAACGACCTGATCCAGTACACGCTTGCAATCGACCGTGCCGACAACGCGGTCGCGCATCTGTACGATCCGCTGCATCCCGCGGTGCTGCATCTGATCGCGTTCACGCTGCGCGAGGCGAAGCGCGCGGGTGTGCCGGTGTCGATCTGTGGAGAGATGGCCGGCGACCCGACGCTCACGCGTCTGCTGCTCGGCATGGGCCTGACGGAGTTCTCGATGCATCCGAGCCAGGTGCTGCTCGTGAAGCAAGAGGTGCTGCGCTCGCATCTGAAGACTTTGGAAAAACCGGTGGCGGACGTGCTCGCGGCGTTCGAACCGGAAGAGGTGCAAGCGGCGCTGGATCGCGTCGCGCAGGCCTGACGCGCTTTCCCTTTCGGCGAGTGGCGAGATTTACGACCGATGCCGCTCGCCGCACACCGGGCAATCCGGCTGGCGCGCGATGCGCATTGTGTTCCATTCCATTCGTAGCGAATCGAGCATCATCAGGCGGCCCACCAGCGGCTCGCCGATGCCCGCGATCACACGCAGCGCTTCCGCCGCCTGCATCGCACCGATAATGCCCACCGTCGGCGCGAACACGCCCATCGTCGAACACGCCACTTCCTCGAACGGCTGATCTTCCGGAAACACGCACGCGTAGCACGGTGAATCTTCGCTGCGGAAATCGAATGTGCTGATCTGGCCGTCGAAGCGCAGCGCCGCGCCCGATACCAGCGGCACGCCGTGCTTCACGCACGCGCGGTTGATCGCGTGACGCGTCGCGAAGTTGTCCGTGCAGTCGAGTACGACAGTCGCTTGCGGCACGTTGCCGTCCAGCCATGCATCGTCGACGCGTTCTGCTACGGCGTTCACAACGACTTCCGGATTCAGTTGCGCGATCGCGTCGCGTCCCGATTCGACCTTCAACCGGCCAACCGACTTTGTCACATGCAGAATCTGCCGCTGCAGATTGGTGAGATCGACGGTATCGGCATCGACCAGCGTCAGCTTGCCGACGCCCGCCGCCGCCAGATACATCGCGGCCGGCGAGCCGAGACCACCCGCGCCGACCACAATGGCGTGCGCGTCGAGAAAGCGTTGCTGAGCCTCGATGCCGAGTTCATCGACGAGGATGTGACGGGAATAGCGCAGGAGTTGATCGTCGTTCATGGCGGGGCGCGGCGTGTGTCGTAGGTGTCGCGCTGGCTGTGAAGAGAGACGGCGCGAGGTTCTCGTTATTCTAATCGCGCGGAGGGAAGTGTCTTCGCGGCAACGTGGGCCGCGAAGACACTGGGACAGCTCAGACGCTTACTTGGCCGGAACTGCCGGTTGCGAAGCGGGCTGCGTCGCCGAAGCGGGCGCCGCCGGGTTCGACGCCGTCGGCGTAGCAGGCAGCGCGGGCTTCACAGCGACAGGCGCCGAAGCCGATTGAGCCGGCTTGTTCTGCGCGAGACGCCGCTCCATCAGCGACTTCGACTCCTGCACCGGCTTGCCTTCGAGCTTGTTCAGACCTTGTTGCAGCATGAAGTCGTCGTTGGAACCGAACTCGACCGGCTTGCGGTCGCGATCCTTCTGCTTCTGTTCCGGCGTCTTCTTGTCGTTCTGCTCTTCGAGCAAGCGCAACTGGTCCATGCGCTCCTGTTCGCGCTGTTCCTGTTCCTTCTTCTCGTTCGGGTCTTGCGTGTTCGCAAGGTGATTCGAGTAGTCGACTTCGCGCGTGACGAGTGCGTCGTCCGGATCGCCGTCCGCGTATTGATCCACTGCGACGTCGGGGCGGATGCCCTTGTTCTGGATCGAACGGCCGCTCGGCGTGTAGTAGTAGGCGGTGGTCAGGCGCAGCGCCGAATCCGCTGTCATCGGACGCACGGTCTGCACCGAGCCCTTGCCGAACGTCGTCTTGCCGACAATCAGCGCGCGATGCTGATCCTGCAGCGCGCCCGCGACGATTTCCGACGCCGACGCCGAGTACGCGTTGGTCAGAACGATCATCGGCACGGTCTTGAAGATGGGCGGCAGGTTCTTCAGCGGATCGGTGTCGAAGGACGGCAGACGATAGTTGTCGTAGGTGTCGCGATAGACCTGCTTCGAGTCCGGAATCTGGCCGTTCGTCGACACGACGACGGAATCCGGCGGCAGGAATGCGCCCGCGACGCCGACGGCGCTTTGCAGCAGGCCGCCGCCGTTGTTGCGCAGGTCGAGGATCAGGCCCTTCAGGTTCGGCTGCTGGCGCGCGATGTCCTGCAGCTTGGCTGCGAGGTCGGGCACCGTGCGTTCCTGGAAGCTCGTGATGCGGACATAGGCGTAGCCCGGCGCGAGGATCTTCGACTTCACGCTCTGGACCTTGATGATCGCGCGCGTGACGGTGAGCGGGAACGTGCGGTCGTCGGTCTTGCGGAAGATGGTCAGCGTGACCTTCGTGCCCGGGTCACCGCGCATCTGCTTGACGGCTTTGTCGAGCGTCATGCCGCGCACGGGTTTGTCGTTGATGCGGGTGATCAGGTCGCCCGGACGGATGCCGGCGCGGAACGCGGGCGTGTCTTCGATCGGCGAGATGACCTTGATGAGGCCGTCTTCCTGCGAAATTTCGATGCCGAGGCCCGCGAAGCGACCCTTGGTCTGCTCCTGCAGCTCTTCGTAGTCGGTCTTGTCGAGATAGGACGAGTGCGGATCTAGGCTCGACACCATGCCCTTGATCGCGGCCGTCAGCAGCTTCTTGTCGTCGACGGGCTCCACATACTCATGCTTGATTTGCCCGAAGACTTCGGCGAAGAGTCGCAACTGGTCAAGCGGCAAGGGCGCGGTCGCCGATGCGGGTTGCTGGGCCGAGGCGCTGAGTTGCAGGGTTGCAAAAACGCCGGTAGCCAGGCCCGCGGCGATAAGGCCGATATTTTTCAGGTTCTTTCGCATAGAGTGTGTTGCGGTCGGAAGCGCGTGGCAGCGTCAAAGGAAAAAGGACGGACAAGTATAACTTGACGCTTGCACGGCCTGTACGTATGGGTGATCGGGTTTCGACAGCGGTCGCGCTGCGAGGTTCTAAGGATCGCTGCCGTCCTGCGCAGCGACTGTGCGCTGGCGGACGCCCGCAACGCCAAAAGTGCCGCCACGTATGGGCTGAACTGCCGATACCGTTGCGTGTGCATCGGTATGGATTGCTTGCGTGTATGGATCGTAGCGCAACGTCCGGCCATCTCGCGACGACGCATGATGGCGCCAGCATGGCGGGTACATGGCAATGCTGTCAGGCAAGCGCACGGCACGCGCGAAGCGCGCGTGCCGTGACCCGCAGCGGCATGGCGGCGGGTCACGATCATTGGACTGGCCGTGATCAGCCTGCCTTACCCTGCTTCGCGACAGCGGCCTGCGCCTTCGCGATCGCTTCCTGATCGCCGAGGTAGTAGTGCTTGATCGGCTTCAGGTCTTCGTCCAGTTCATAGACGAGGGGCACGCCGTTCGGGATGTTCAGCCCGACGATCTCGTTGTCGGAGATGTTGTCCAGATACTTGACCAGCGCGCGGATCGAATTGCCGTGCGCGGCGATCAGCACCTTGCGGCCCGACTTGATCGCGGGCGCGATCGATTCGTTCCAGATGGGCATGACGCGGGCGACGGTGTCCTTCAGGCATTCCGTGAGCGGCAGTTGCTCGCGCGGCACCTTCGCGTAGCGCGGGTCGTCGTACGACGTGCGCGAATCGGTCGCCTCCAGCGCGGGCGGCGGCGTGTCGTAGCTGCGGCGCCAGACCAGCACCTGCTCGTCGCCGAACTTCGCGGCTGTCTCGGCCTTGTTCAGGCCCGACAGCGCGCCGTAGTGGCGCTCGTTGAGACGCCACGAGTGCACGACGGGCAGGTACATCAGGTCCATCTTGTCCTGCACGTGCCACAGCGTGCGGATCGCGCGCTTGAGCACCGAGGTGTAGGCGATGTCGAACGTATAGCCCGAGCCCTTGAGCAGCGTGCCTGCCTGCTGCGCTTCGAGGTTGCCCTGTTCGGTCAGGTCGACGTCGACCCATCCCGTGAAGCGGTTTTCCTTGTTCCACGTCGATTCGCCGTGGCGGATGAGAACGAGTTTGTACATGTCGTGCCGGTCGGTAGTGAGGAAGCGGGAATCGGGGTGGCACCGCAGCCTGCTGCTGGCGGTCGCCATCGCGTCAGACGGTTATTTTATAATGGTCGGATTGCCCTTTCCGATTTATCCCGATTTCTTCTCTTTTTCCGGCGGATCTTCCGTGAAGTTTTTCACCGACTACACCAATCTTGTACTGATCGCTGTCGCCCTCATCTCTGGGGCGTTGCTCCTCTGGCCGTCGATTTCCCGGCGCGGACGCGGCGGCCTGTCGGCGGCTGCCGCCACCCAACTGATCAATCGGCGCAACGCCGTGGTCGTCGACCTGCGCTCCGCGGCGGAATACGCCGGCGGGCACCTGCCGTCGGCGCGGCACGTCGAATTTGGCGAGTTGCAAGCGAAAGTCGCCCAACTCGTGAAAAATAAGAGCAACCCGGTGCTGCTCGTCTGCCAGAACGGACAGCAGTCGAACAAGGCGGCACGTATTGTGCGCGACGCAGGCTATGCGGAAGTGCACGTGCTGGAAGGCGGCGTCAACGCCTGGCAGCAGGCGGGCATGCCCGTCGTCAAACAAGGAGTTGCGAAGTGAACAAAGTGATCATGTACAGCACGCAGGTGTGCCCGTATTGCCAGATGGCCGAACGTCTACTAAAGTCGCGCGGCGTCGATCATGTCGAAAAGGTGCTGATCGACAAGGATCCGGCGCGCCGTCAGGAAATGATGACGCGTACGGGTCGCCGTACGGTGCCGCAGGTGTACATCGGCGACACGCACGTCGGCGGCTATGACGATCTGTCCGCGCTCGATCGCGCGGGCGGTCTGACGCCGCTGCTGGCAGCCGTCGTCTGAGTTTCAGCTGAGGCTTTACCTTCGCGTCGCGCCGGTTGTGCCGGCGGCGGCGTGCGGCAGCGAAAAAACAAGGCCGGGTTCGCACCGGCCGGCTGGATGCCGCCTTTCGGGGTGGCCCGCTTTGTAAAGAGATCTGGCGGCATTCGTCCGCCGCAACGAAATTTAGGGAGTAGAGACTCATGTCCGACGAGAACAACCAGCCGTTCTTCAATATCCAGCGCATTTACCTGAAGGACATGTCGCTCGAGCAGCCGAATTCGCCGGCTATTTTCCTCGAGCAGGAAATGCCGTCGGTTGAAGTCGAAGTCGACGTGAAGGCTGAGCGCCTCGCGGACACCGTGTTCGAAATTCTCGTCACGGGCACCGTGACGGCCAAGGTCAGCGACAAGGTCGCGTTCCTGATCGAAGCCAAGCAGGCAGGCATTTTCGACATCCGCAACATCCCGGCTGAGCAGATCGATCCGCTCGTCGGCATTGCGTGCCCGACCATCCTGTTCCCGTATCTGCGTTCGAACATCGCCGACGCGATCACCCGCGCAGGCTTCCCGCCCATCCACCTCGCCGAAATCAACTTCCAGGCACTGTACGAGCAACGCCTCGCGCAGATCGCCACGCAGGAAACCGGCGCGGGCAGCGCTGCGCATCACTGACGCGCGCAGCCGGTGCCGGGTATGAAGGTCGCCGTTCTCGGCGCCGGTGCATGGGGCACCGCACTCGCCGGCCATCTGGCCGCGCGGCACGACACGGTGCTCTGGGCGCGCGACGCCGCGCTCATCGCCGAACTTTCCACTTCGCATGAAAACGCCCGCTATCTGGCGGGCGTTGTGTTGCCGTCCGCGCTTTGCTTCGAAGCGGACCTCGATCTCGCGCTAGATCACGCGCTCGCCGACGACGCGCTGTGCGTGATCGCGACGCCCGTCGCGGGCTTGCGCGCGATGCTGCGCACGATGCGCGACATGGGCAAGGTGCCGGCGCACATCGTGTGGCTGTGCAAGGGCTTCGAGGCTGACACACAACTGCTGCCGAATCAGGTCGTCGCGCAGGAGTTGGGCGGGCACGCGAGCAACGGCACGTTGTCGGGCCCGAGTTTCGCGCGCGAAGTGGGGCAGGGGCTGCCCGTCGCGTTGACCGTGGCGAGTGCGTCGGCGGCATGCCGCGAGCGGACTGTCGCGGCGTTCCATCACGGCGCAATGCGTATCTATAGCGGCGACGACGTGGTCGGCGTCGAAGTGGGTGGCGCGGTGAAGAACGTGCTGGCGATCGCCACGGGCATCGCCGATGGCCTCGGTCTCGGGCTGAATGCGCGTGCGGCGCTGATCACGCGTGGTCTCGCCGAGATGTCGCGCCTCGGCGCGGCGCTGGGCGGCCGGGCGGAAACGTTCACGGGCCTCACGGGTCTGGGCGATCTGATCCTGACCGCGACGGGCGATCTGTCGCGCAACCGCACGGTCGGCATGCAGCTCGCAAGCGGCCGGTCGCTCGACGATATCCTCAACGCGCTCGGGCATGTAGCCGAGGGCGTGCGCTGCGCTCGCGGCGTGCTGTCGATCGCGCAGTCGCACGGAATCGAAATGCCGATCACCGAAGCCGTCTGCGACGTGCTGTTCAATGGCGTCGCGCCACGCGATGCCGTCAGCGCGCTGCTGCGCCGCGACGCGAAGGCTGAATAAAAGCCGTTGTCCAAAGCGGGCCTCGCGGCCCGCAATCCATTTCAGCAAATTGCCTGAAGGTCTTTTACACAGCCGGTAATGGCCAACGCCGAACGGCTCGTTTCTTTTGCTGTCCACCTCCTATCGTTGCTGCATCGAATCTGGAGGTTTTCCCATGCTTACCATTGGCCATTGCTCGCTCGAGGCGCGGGTCGTCGACATCACGACGCTCGACGTCGACGCGATCGTCAACGCGGCGAATACATCATTGCTGGGCGGCGGTGGTGTGGACGGCGCGATTCATCGCGCGGCCGGCCCGGACCTGCTGCGCGAATGCGAAACGCTGGGCGGTTGCGTGACAGGCGACGCGAAGATCACGGGCGGCCATCGGCTGAAGGCGCGTCATGTGATTCATGCCGTCGGTCCAGTGTGGCACGGCGGCGAGCGGGGCGAGGCCGAACTGCTGGCTGCGTGCTACAGGCGCTCGCTGGAGCTTGCGCGCGACGCCAAAGCGAAGGGCATCGCGTTTCCTGCGATCAGTTGTGGCGTCTACCGTTTTCCCGCCGACGAAGCAGTGCGTATCGCCGTTCAAACGGTAATCGACACATTGCCGGAAACGCCTACGGTTGAGCACGTGATCTTCGCCTGCTTCGACGAAGCGATGCACACGCGCTACAAGACCGAGCTCGAACGACGCCTTCAGGCGCCGCCTTCAAAGCCCGCCTGACGCCAGGCCTCGAACACGACTACGGCGACCGTGTTCGACAGGTTCAGGCTGCGATTGTCGGGACGCATCGGCAGGCGCACGCGCTGCGTATCCGGGAAGCGGCTCAGCACGGCGTCCGGCAAGCCGCGCGTTTCCGCGCCGAACACGAACCAGTCGCCGGGCAGGAACGCGTGCGAATGGAACGGGCTGGAGCCGCGCGTCGTGAACGCGAACATGCGCGAGAAATCGGGCGCTTCGCTGTCGATCAGCGCGTCCCAGTTGGGGTGCACGCGCATCTGCGCGTACTCGTGATAATCGAGGCCGGCGCGGCGCATTCTGGCGTCGTCGAGCGGAAAGCCGAGCGGCTCGATCAGATGCAGGCGCGCGCCCGTGTTGGCGCACAGGCGGATCACGTTGCCGGTGTTCGGCGGAATTTCAGGTTCGACGAGAACGACGTTGAACATATCAAGGTGAGTCGGAAACTAGTTTTTCGGCGTGCGAAGCGCGACGAGATTCGTCACGCGCCGCGCGCCGGCTGCCTTCAGCGTACGAGCCAGCGCATCGAGTGTCGCGCCCGTCGTCATCACATCGTCGACGACGGCGACATGGAAGCCCTGCACCGGACTTGCAACTTCGAACGCGCGGCCGACATTCTGCCTGCGCGCATCGAGATCGAGCTTCGATTGCGGCGCCGTGTCGATCACCCGCCGCACGAGCGTCGCGTCGCCGCGAATGCCGAGCGCTTTCGCGCAGGGCCGCGCGATTTCCCATGCCTGGTTGTAGCCGCGCTCGACCAGCCGCCGCGCCGATAGCGGCACGGGCGCGACGACATCCGGGCGATCGCGTTCGTCGAGCGCATCCGTTGCGGACCACGCGAGCCGCCGCGCGAACTCATGCGCGAGCGCAAGCCGTGCGCGGAACTTGAGGCCGACGGCCAGCGCGTCCAGCGGCGCGCGATAGTCGGCAAGCGCCACGGTCGCGTCGAACGCGGGCGGCACGGCGAGACAGTCGCCGCAGCGGTAATGCATGACGCTTGCCCGCCGGAAGTCGCTCAAGGGCATCGCGCAGACGGTGCAGCGCAGCCGCGCTTCGTTCCACCACGCCTCGTCGCAAAAGCTGCACAGCGCTCGATGCGACATATTGCCGCACAACGCGCACGGGTTCGGCAGCGCGCAACGCGCGAGCACCGGAAGTTTCGAGATGGATCGTTGCGCGACCTCGATGAACCGTTCGTGAAGCGGTCGCCCGGAAAGTGTTGCGCGAGACCACCGGAAAGCCCAATTCGGCATATCGACACGCCTCCGAAGGCCGCTGACGCTGAAGGGACGGAATCGAGCGAGTATACTTCGCACTCTTCGTCCGCACGACTCGAATAACCGTGTCTCCCACCGAAACTGGCCGTCCGGCCTATGATTCGCGCCGTCTCCGGAAGATTTTCGACCGCCGGGCCGCGACGTTCAATGATGTCGCGTTCCTGCCGCGCGAGATCGCACAACGCATGCGCGAACGGCTCGACTACATCAAGGTCAATCCGACGCAGGTGCTCGACGCCGGGTGCGGCGCGGGCGACGACCTCCCTGCGTTGCGTGAGCGCTTCCCCGAGGCGCCCGTGTTCGGCACCGACCTTTCACGCGCGATGCTCGCGCGCGCGGTCCAGCACGACGCTACCAACACCAGCTGGCGTCGTTTTTTGCCCGCATCGCTCGGTAAGGCGCTCGGCTCGCGCGGTCCGCGCTTTGCTCAGGCGGATTTTTCCGCGTTGCCTTTTGCAGCGGGTGCATTCGAGTTCATCTGGTCGAATCTCGCGCTGCACTGGCACTCGCGGCCCGACCTCGTTTTCCCCGAATGGCAGCGCGTGCTGAAGGTCAACGGCCTGCTGATGTTCAGCACGCTCGGGCCTGACACGCTGAAAGAACTGCGCGGCGCGTATGCCGAAATCGAAGCGGCGCACGGCGTCAATACGCACAAACATGTAATCGACTTCGTAGACATGCACGATCTGGGCGATATGCTTGTCGAAAGTGGCTTCGAAATTCCCGTGATGGACCAGGAGACCTTGACCATCACGTACAAGTCGCCGGAGTCGCTGCTTGCCGACGTGCGTCGCTGGGGCGCCTATCCGTTCCGGCGCGAGGCGTCGCCGGGTGTCGCTTCGAGGCGCATGCAAAAAGCGCTGCTGGCCGCGCTGGAGGCGCGTCGGCGCGCCGATGGCACGATCCCTCTGACCTTCGAGGTGATCTACGGACATGCATGGAAGGCGGTGCCGAGAATGACCCCCGAAGGGCACGGAATCGTGCGAATAGAAGACATCGGAAGAGGGCGGCAGGGCAATCGTTGACGCGGTAAAGAGGGCATCCGTTATGCTCGAAATTAGCGGCCCGAAAAGTGCGTCAAAACGGCGCAGAGGCTTGTGTGGCTTGGCTTTTCGGCCGATAGAGCGTTGCTTGTGGATGCCCTGGATCGGCCCTATAATGCGTCAGTTTGTCGCTTAAAGCTCACACAATAGGAGCGACAGGCCCGAGGCCTTCGCGGTTCGGGTAGCGTAGTTGCGCTGGGCGTGGATGGCATTGGCGGTATGCGGTGACTGGCGGTTCGCGGGAGGCAGCGATGAATGCAACCGATCTGCTGGCTGAGTCAGAACCCGTCCTCAAGGACTGGTTGATGAAGCGCAACTGTTCGGCTTCGCCGCGGCAATTCGTGTTCTTCTATGTGTCGCTCGCGGCATTCTCGCTCTTAATAGCATTCCTGCTGGTCCTGTGCGGTGCATGGCTGGTGTTGCCGTTCACGGGTATCGAGCTGCTGGCTGTCGGTGTCGCATTTGCCATCTATGCACGCCATGCTGTCGATTACGAGCGCATCCGGCTGTTTCCCAACCGGCTCGTGATCGAACAGGTCAGCGCCGAGCATCTCACGCAGTTCGAATTCAACCCGTGCTGGGTGCGGGTAGAACCAGGAGCGACGCCGCGCGACCGGATCAGACTGGTTTCGCGTGGCGAGACGGTCGCGGTCGGGCAGCACCTTGCGCAATATCGGCGCGCACAATTCGCCGACGAACTGCGTCTGTGGCTCAGGCAGTGTCAGGCGTAAAAAGTTGCGTATTGAATCGCGCGCCGTTCCAGAAGACGAGAGGCAGCCTTCCAGCGGGGTCGAGGGTTTGAATGGAAAATTTGGGTAAGGAAGCTATGAAAACAATCAAGCGAGCCCTCGTGGGCGTGCTGGCGTGTAGCGGGCTGTTGTTCGCTGGCGCTGCCCATGCAATCGGCGACAGTCCGGGCGGCCCCCGCGTCAACGAGATCAATCTCCAGCCGCCCGTGACGAGGATTGCCGAAGAGCTCTACAGCCTCCACACATTCATGCTGATCCTCTGCACGGTGATCTTCATCGGCGTGTTTGGCGTGATGTTCTATTCGATGTTTGCGCACCGCAAGTCGAAGGGCTACAAAGCCGCGCATTTCCACGAAAGCACCACCGTCGAAATCATCTGGACGATCGTCCCGTTCATCATCGTCGTGCTGATGGCGCTGCCCGCCACCAAGACGGTCGTCGCGATGAAGGACACCACGAATGCCGATGTCACCGTCAAGGTCACCGGCTATCAGTGGAAGTGGGCCTACGACTACGTGAAGGGTCCGGGCGAAGGCATCAGCTTCCTGTCCACGCTGACCACGCCGCGTAGCCAGGTCGACGGCCGCGCGCCGAAAACGGATACCTATCTGCAGGAAGTCGACAATCCGCTCGTCGTTCCCGTCAACAAGAAGATTCGCATCATCACCACCGCCAACGACGTCGTGCACTCGTGGTACGTGCCCGCGTTCGGCGTGAAGCAGGATGCGATCCCCGGCTTCGTGCGCGACACTTGGTTCAAGGCGGAGAAGATTGGCACCTTTCGCGGCTTCTGTACCGAGCTGTGCGGCAAGGAACACGCGTTCATGCCCGTCGTCGTGACCGTGCTGTCGGACGACGACTACGCGAAGTGGGTCGACGACCAGAAGAAGAAAATGGCCGCCGGTCTGGACGATCCGAACAAGAACTACACGCTCGCCGAGCTGACGGAGCGCGGCGGCAAGGTGTACGCGGCGAATTGCGCCGTCTGTCACCAGCCGACGGGCAAGGGCGCGGGCGCGTTCCCGGCGCTCGACGGCAGCAAGGTCGCAAACGGCCCGCTCGCCGAGCATGTGAGCGTCGTCCTGAAGGGCAAGAACGCGATGCCGGCGTGGGCGCCGACGTTGAACGACGTCGAGATCGCATCCGTCATCACCTTCGAGCGCAACGCGTGGGGCAACCACACGGGCGACATCCTGCAGCCGAAGCAGATCGCCGATGCACGCAACGGCCGTTTGCCGGCGGGTGGCGATCACCTGGCGGGCGCGGCGGCGGCTGCCGCGTCGGACGCCGTCGCGGCGAGCGGCGCGGAAGGCGCGAGCGGTGCGGCTGCGGCTAGCGGCGAAGCGGGCGCATCGGCTCCCGCGGCTGCCTCCGGCGCATCGGACAACGCAGCGGCATCGGCGCCGCAAGCGTCGCTGCCCGCCAGCGTCTACTTCGAAACGAACAAGAGCACGCTGCCCGCGGACGCCAAAGCTGCCATCGACGCAGCCGCCGCCTACGCGAAGGCGCACCCGGACGCGAAGTTCACGCTGTCGGGCTACACCGACGCAACGGGTTCCGCCGACAAGAACGCGAAGCTCGCGAAGGCGCGTGCCGAAGCCGTGCGCGACGCGCTGAAGGCGGCAGGCATCGCCGAAGACCACATTATTCTGAAGAAGCCGGAGACGATCACGGGCGGTGCGGACGCGAAGGAAGCACGCCGTGTCGAGATTAGCCCAGCGGCCTGACGTGTCACAGTCAGAGAAAAGCAGCATTCGAGATTTAGGAGATTGTCATGTCTAGCATCGGACACGATGTAGCCGCGGGGCACGAGCATGTTCACGGCGATCATGCCCACGAGACGCCGCATGGCTGGCGCCGCTGGCTGTACGCCACCAACCACAAGGACATCGGTACGCTGTACCTGCTGTTCTCGTTCATCATGTTCCTGTCCGGGGGGGTGATGGCGCTGGGCATCCGCGCCGAGCTGTTCGAGCCGGGCCTGCAGATCATGCGTCCCGAGTTCTTCAACCAGTTGACCACCATGCACGGCCTCATCATGGTGTTCGGCGCGATCATGCCGGCGTTCGTCGGCTTCGCGAACTGGATGATTCCGCTGCAGATCGGCGCATCGGACATGGCCTTCGCACGGATGAACAACTTCAGCTTCTGGCTGCTGCCCGTTGCTGCCGTGCTGCTGGTCGGCTCGTTCTTCGTGCCGGGCGGCGCGACGGCCGCCGGCTGGACGCTGTACGCGCCGCTGTCGACGCAGATGGGCCCGGGCATGGACTTCGCGATTTTCGCGGTCCACATCATGGGTGCGTCGTCGATCATGGGCGGCATCAACATCGTCGTGACGATCCTGAACATGCGCGCACCCGGCCTCACGCTGATGAAGATGCCGATGTTCGTCTGGACGTGGCTGATCACCGCTTACCTGCTGATCGCCGTCATGCCGGTGCTGGCTGGCGCGATCACGATGGTGCTGTTCGACCGCCACTTCGGCACGTCGTTCTTCAACGCGGCAGGCGGCGGCGACCCGGTGATGTATCAGCACATCTTCTGGTTCTTCGGCCACCCCGAGGTGTACATCATGATCTTGCCGGCGTTCGGGATCGTGTCGCAAGTGATCCCGGCGTTCGCGCGCAAGCCGCTGTTCGGCTATAGCTCGATGGTGTATGCAACGGCGTCGATCGCGATCCTGTCGTTTATGGTCTGGGCGCACCACATGTTCGCCACGGGCATGCCCGTCACGGGCCAGCTGTTCTTCATGTACGCGACGATGCTGATCGCCGTGCCGACGGGCGTGAAGGTGTTCAACTGGGTCGCGACGATGTGGCGCGGTTCGCTGACCTTCGAAACGCCGATGCTGTTCGCGGTGGGCTTCCTGTTCGTGTTCACGTTCGGCGGTCTGACGGGCCTGATGCTCGCCATGGCGCCGCTCGACATCCAGTATCACGGCACTTACTTCGTGGTCGCGCACTTCCACTACGTGCTGGTGGCGGGTTCGCTATTCGGCCTGTTCTCCGGCTGGTACTACTGGTCGCCGAAGTGGACGGGCTGGATGTACAACGAGACGCGCGGCAAGATTCACTTCTGGTCGTCGCTGATCTTCTTCAACCTCGCGTTCCTGCCGATGCACTTCGTCGGTCTCGCCGGCATGCCGCGTCGTTATGCCGACTACCCGGCGCAGTTCACCGACTGGAACCAGGTCATCACGATTGGCGCCTTCGGCTTCGGTCTCGCGCAGGTGTACTTCCTGTTCGCGGTCGCGCTGCCGGCGTATCGCGGCGGCGGCGAACTCGAACAGGCCGGCGACAAGCCGTGGGATGGCGCAACGGGCCTCGAGTGGACCGTGCCGAGCCCGGCTCCGTTCCACACGTTCGAAAATCCGCCGACGGTCGAATAAGCCGTCTTCGAAGTCCGCTCCGGCTGAGCAGTGCCGGAGCGGACCGGCTGGACCGAAGCGGGACCGAATCATCACGCAGCAACGCAGCATCAAGAAACGTGAGCATGACCCGGAATCCACAAAAAAGCCGTACGCCTGAAGAAATTCGTGCAGGGAATCTGCGACTCGGTCTGATTCTGCTTGCCGTCGTCGCCGTCTTTTTTCTGGGTGCCGTCGTCAAGCAGGTCTGGTTTGCTTCGTGACCTGACCTGACCTGCCGTGACGAGTTGGACTCACCTGTGCATGTGATCTGTTGAGGAAGTTCGATGTCGACGCAACCGCCCGCCGGGGCCGACCGCTCTTTTAACCGTCCGATGCTGTTCAAGCTCGTCGTCGTCGCGTTGTTGATGTTCGGCTTCGGCTTTGCGTTGATCCCGATGTATCGCGCGATCTGCGAGGTCACGGGCATCAACAACCTCGTGCAGCGTGACGCAACGGCGCGCGAGGCGAAGAACACGCAGGTCGACATGAGCCGCACGATTTCGATCGAGTTCGACGCCAATGCGCGCGGACCGCTCGGTTTCAAGCCGGAGCAGAACAGTATCGACGTGCATCCGGGCGAAGTGACGACGGTGATGTACGACGTGAGCAACCAGCAGGCGCGCACGATCCAGGCTCAGGCCATTCCGAGCTACGCGCCGAAGCAGGCCACGGAGTTCTTCAAGAAGATCGAGTGTTTTTGCTTTACGCAGCAGACGTTGAAGGCGAACGAGTCGAAGCGGATGCCAGTCGTGTTCGTCGTCGATCCGAAATTGCCGAAAGACGTGAAGACGATCACGCTGTCGTACACGTTCTTCGAACTGAACGCGCCTGCACCCACGGCGCGCGGCACGCAAGGTCAGACGGCGGACGGTGCAGCGAAAGCAACGAACCCGGCCTGACGCGTACCAACGACGCTTGCCCAAAGAAGGCGAGGATATGAACGATAGCGGTCGCGGCAGGAAGAGCAGTTTCGGCCAGTCGATGAAAGCGGTGATGTGGTCGTTTTTCGGTGTGCGCAAACGGCGCGATCTGGAAGCGGATGCCACGCAGTTGAATCCGCTGCACGTGATCATCGCGGCGCTGATCGGCGCGGCGATTTTCATCGGGGTGTTGATCCTGATCGTGCGCGTGGTGGTCGGCTAGTCGAGCGTTGGAGCGGGGCAAGACTCAATGGACGGAGCAGGGCGGCGCAACGCAGCGCGCCGTTGGAGATAGAGCCGGGGCGCAGCGCAGTCGGCTGCGGATTCAACCGGACCAAGCAGAACAACTGGACTGAAGTGGAGAATCAACGATGAGCGGTCAAAACGAGAGCCCGTACTATTTCATACCGCACCCGTCGCGGCATCCGATCAGCGCTGCGATTGGCCTGCTGGTCATGCTCGGATCGTTTGCGGCGTGGGTGAACGGCGAGCCGTGGGCGCCCATCACGGCGCTGGTCGGTCTGCTTTGGCTGCTCTTCACGCTGTACCACTGGTTCGGCGATGCGATCTCCGAGTCGGAAGGCGGCATGTACGGCAAGAAAGTCGATGCGTCGTACCGCTGGAGCATGAGCTGGTTCATCTTTTCGGAAGTGATGTTCTTCGGCGCGTTTTTCGGCGCGCTGTTCTATGCACGCGAGATCGCGATGCATCAGCTTGGCAGTCTCGACTACAAGCTGATCTGGCCGGATTTCACGGCGGTATGGCCGAATATCGGACCGGCTGACCTCGTGTCGCACTTCAAGTCGATGACGCCGTGGCCCGTGCCGACCATCAACACGGCGCTGCTGCTGTCGTCGGGCGCGACGCTGACGGTCTCGCACCACGCGCTGCGCGACAATCACCGCACGAAAGCGATTGCATGGCTCGCAGCCACGCTGGTGCTGGGCATCTCGTTCCTGTTCCTGCAAGGCTTCGAGTATTTCCACGCGTACAACGAACTGAACCTGACGCTCGCATCGGGCGTGTACGGCTCGACGTTCTTCCTGCTGACGGGCTTCCACGGTTTCCACGTGTTCCTCGGCGGCACGATGCTGGCCGTCGTGCTGGTGCGAATGATCCGCGGCCATTTCACGGCTGATCATCACTTCGCTTTCGAAGGCGCGGCCTGGTACTGGCACTTTGTCGACGTCGTGTGGCTGGGTCTGTACATCGTCGTGTACTGGCTGTAAGCGTCGTTCGAACGCCACGGAGCCTGCGCAAATCGTGCGTCATATCGACGCATCGAGGCACCGCAGGCAGCCTGAAAGCGGTTGGTATCAGGCGCGGTCGGAGCGTCGAATGCGTTGGTGTGAGAGCTGTATCGTAAAAGACTTGGACAGCGCCGCCCTCGACCCCGTCAGGGCGGCGTTTTGCTTCGATGGTGTGAGGATTTCGCCGATTGCGTAACGATGTATTGCCTGATCGGCGCGAAATTAAGTGGCATACTTCGCCGTCAATTTGAGACGGCACCGTCAGGTCGGCGCACTGCGAGACTGCGTGCTGTTACCGCTGAACGTACTGGACGTGTGCCGTCAGCGTCCGTACGGAATGCCCGTCGAATGAATCCAGCCCATCCAGTTCGCGAACAGGATGAACAGGAACAGCGTAATCGACAGGCCGACACGTGTCGCGAGCGACCAGACCATACGCTTCGTTCTGCCCCGGTCGTGCATCATGAAGTACAGCGCGGACACCATGCTGCCGATGATCAGAACGAACGCGATGGGAACGAGAATGTGCATGGAACCAACTGAAATTCAGGAAAGCGAAGGCAACGATTTCATTATCGCACCGCACGCAATGGTTCGTGTTCCGACCAGAATCGCACGATGAAGATTCGTCTCATACCGATGCTGCTGATTCTGATCGTCGTCGCGGTGACGGTGCGGCTCGGTTTCTGGCAACGCGACCGCGCGCATCAGAAGGAAGCGTTGCAGGCGCAGATCACGCAGTTCGAGAGCGCGCCCGCGCAGACCGTGGGCGCCGCGCCCGTCGCGCTGAAGGACATCGAGTTTCATCGCGTGCATGCGGTCGGACAGTTTATGCCGCAGCAAGTGGTGTACCTCGATAATCGCCCGTATAACGACCAGCCGGGCTTTTACGTCGTGATGCCCTTTAAACTGCGCGACGGCGGCGTAGTGCTCGTCAATCGAGGCTGGCTGCCGCGCAACATGAACGAGCGCACGGCGATCGCGCCGTACGACACGCCGAAGGGCGAGATCGAAATCGAAGGCATCGCGCGTGCCGACGCGACCCGCGCGTACGAACTCGGTGAGGGTGGCTCGGCCGCGCATCAGACGATTCGCCAGAATCTCGATGTCGCGTCGTACGCGGCGGAAACGGGCTTGCCGCTGCAGCCGTTCGTGATCCAACAGACGAGCGACGACGGCGACAAGCTCGTGCGCGACTGGCCCGCGCCGACGTCGGGCGTCGAACGCAACTACGGCTATATGGCCCAGTGGTGGGGCATGGCCGCCGCCGCAGTGATTTTCGGCCTGTATGCGGCCCGGCGTGCGGCGAAGAATGCGAATCGGATCGAGAGCAAGGGACCGGAAGGCGGCGACGCGGCCAACAACGGACAGGCGCCCCGGGCGTGATGCTTCACGCGTCGCTCGGCTGCAGCTTACAGGCGTGATGCAAGCGCCATCATGAAAAGAGGATCACGAGTGTCGACGCAAAACCCCCGTTCGCAGCAAACCGGACAGCAACCCGCGCAACGCGGGCAGGGTAAGGTTCCGGGCCAGCCGAACGGCAAAGGCTCGTGGCAGCGCGGCCGCTGGACACTGCTGCTGATCGCGCTGGTCTGCGCGGCGCCCGTCATCGGGTCTTATTTCACGTACTACGTGATCAAGCCGAAGGGCAGCGCGACGAGCTACGGCACGCTGATCGAGCCGCAACGCCCGATCCCCGACGCGCTCGTCGTCACGGCCGAGGACGGCAAGCCGATGAAGCTCGCGTCCTTGCGCGGCCGCTGGCTGCTGATTTCCGTCGACAGCAGCGCATGCGACAAGCCTTGTGTGACGAAGCTGTATTTCATGCGCCAGGTGCGCGCGACCCAGGCGGGCGAGCGCGAGCGCATCGTCAACGTGTTTCTGCGCACGGATGCCAGCAAGGTGCCCGACGTCGTCGATAACGCGTACAAGGACACGGAGATGCTGATCGCCGATCCGAAGGAAGTGAGCGCATGGCTGCCCGCCGACGAAGGCACACAGGTCTCCGATCACATCTATATGGTCGACCCGAACGGCAACCTGATGATGCGGTTCCCGAAAGACGCAAACCCGAGCAAGATCAAAGGTGATGTCACGAAACTGCTCAGAAATTCGGGTATCGGCTAAAGTGCCGCGAGCACGTTGAAACTCGCCTGGTGGCGAGAGAAGGAAAGATAGATGTTCGTATTGCAACTGGGACTGATCGGGCTGTGCGTTGCGCTGCTGCCGCTGTCGTACGTGTGGGTGAAAGCCGACGACAACAAGTTCCGCAAGCTGGTCTGGGTCACGACCTTCCTGACGCTGGACCTCGTGATGTTCGGCGGCTTCACGCGCCTGACCGACTCGGGCCTCGGCTGCCCGGACTGGCCGGGCTGCTACGGCACGTCGTCGCCGTTCATCGCGCACGCGGCGATCAATGCCGCGTATCACGCGATGCCGTCGGGCCCCGTCAGCATGACGAAGGCATGGATCGAGATGATCCACCGCTACTTCGCGATGGCGATCGGCGTGCTGATCGTCGCGCAGACGGTCATCGCGTGGGTCGCGCGCATCAAGCGCCGTCCGCTGCATGTATCGCCGTGGTGGCCGACGTCGCTGCTGCTGCTGATTCTGGTGCAGGGCGCGTTCGGCGCATGGACCGTGACGATGAAGCTGCAACCCGTGATCGTGACGATTCATCTGTTGCTCGGGCTCGCGCTGCTCGGCACGCTCGGCTGGCTCGCCGCGCGTCAGACGCCGCTACCCGCGTACGAGCCCGAAGCGTCGCAGTGGCGTGTTGCCGCGCTGTTCGGCCTAGCGCTGCTGATCGTGCAAATCGCACTCGGCGGCTGGGTCAGCACGAACTACGCGGTGCTCGCCTGCACCGATTTCCCGACCTGCAACGGCCAGTGGCTTCCGCCGATGGACTTCGAGCACGGCTTCCATCTGTGGCGCGCACTCGGCATGACGGGCGACGGCGACGTGATCACGCAGGACGCGCTGGTCGCGATCCACTGGACACATCGCACGTTCGCGTTTGTCGTGGTCGCGTATCTGCTGTGGTTCGCGCTGAAAATGCGCCGCTTCGAGTCGCTGCGGCGGCCCGCGAACGGCGTGCTGCTCGTGATCGTGATCCAGTTCATCACGGGCCTGTCGAACATCGTTTTGCAATGGCCTTTGCCCATTGCCGTCGCCCATAACGGCGGGGCCGCGATCCTGCTGCTCCTGCTCGTTATGCTAAACTTTCGAATCGCTTATAGCCGTCCCGGCCGCGCCGTCGTTCACGCGCGCGACGCCGCGCCAGCGTGACCCACATGGACAGCACAACTCTCCCCCATTCGCCCGGTAGCCGGATTTCTCAATACATTGCGCTGACGAAGCCGCGTGTCACGCAGCTCGCCGTGTTTTGCGCAGTGATCGGCATGTTCCTGGCCACGCCCGGCATGGTGCCGTGGACGGTGCTGATCGGCGGCGCAGTCGGCATCTGGTTGCTGGCGGGCGCTGCGTTCGCGATCAACTGTCTCGTCGAACAGAAAGTCGACGCGAAAATGCGCCGCACCGCGTGGCGTCCTTCGGCGCGCGGCGAGATCACCACTTCACAGATTCTGCTGTTCTCGGCCGTGCTCGGCGGCCTTGGCATGTGGACGCTCTATACGTTCACCAACGCGCTGACCATGTGGCTCACTATCGCCACGTTCGTCGGCTATGCGATCGTCTACACGCTGCTGCTCAAGCCTTATACGCCGCAGAACATCGTGATCGGCGGCGCATCGGGCGCGATGCCGCCGGCGCTCGGCTGGGCGGCCGTGACGGGCGCCGTTCCCGGCGACGCGTGGATTCTCGTGCTGATCATCTTCGTGTGGACGCCGCCGCATTTCTGGGCGCTCGCGCTGTATCGCCGCAAGGACTACGAAAACGCCGGCCTGCCGATGCTGCCGATCACGCACGGCGAGCAGTACACGCGTCTGCATATCTTGCTGTACACCATCATTCTGTTCGCGGTAACGATGATGCCGTTTATCTCGGGCATGAGCGGAATCGTGTATCTGGCGTCGGCGGTTCTGTTGGGTGCCGTGTTCCTCGCGTATGCGTGGAAGATTTATCGGGAATATTCGGACGACCTCGCGCGTAAAACCTTCCGTTATTCGATCGTTTATCTGTCGCTGCTGTTTGCGGCGCTGTTGATCGACCACTATTCGCGTGCCTTGATCGGCGCGTAATACCATGCTCACTAAACGGTTCGCGCGCGCGGCGCGCGTTGCTCTCGTCGCGTGCGCGCTCGGCGGCGCGGCGCTGATGTCGGGATGCGGGAAAGAACAGCCCGCGTTCACGAACGTCGATATCACGGGGAACAAGCAGTTCGGCGCCGACTTCTCGCTGCCGGATTCGAGCGGCAAGCTGCGCTCGCTTGCCGACTACAAGGGCAAGGTCGTCGTGATGTTCTTCGGCTATACGCATTGCCCCGACGTCTGCCCGACGACGATGGCCGAGCTTTCGCAGGCGCTCCAGCAACTCGGCCCCGAAGACGCGAAGCGCGTGCAGGTGCTGTTCGTCACCGTAGATCCTGAGCGCGATACGCCTGAACTGATGTCGCAGTACGTGCCGGCGTTCAATCCGACGTTCGTCGGGCTGCGCCCTGCCGATCAGGAGCAGCTGACGAAGGTGACGAAGGACTTTCGCGTCTACTACGCGAAGGTGCCGGGCAAGACGCCCGACAGCTACACGATGGATCACACGGCCGCGAGCTACGTGTTCGATACCGACGGCAAGCTGCGCCTTTTCGCGCGTGACGGGCAGGGCGCATCGCCGTGGGTGCACGATCTGAAGCTGTTGCTCGGCTGAACGAGCGGCGCAAAAGTCGCACATTGAAATGAAAAAGGCTGCACGACGACGTGCAGCCTTTTTCATTTTCTAAGCCCCAGTTCACTCGGGCGCTTTCAGATTCATCCCCGGCGCCATCCGCGTCGCCTTGAACTCCGTCACGTCATAGCGTGCCACCTTCTGCTGCGCAAACGGATCGCTCGCGAGAATCTCGTCGAGTCTCGATCGTTCGATACCCGCCGCGATGATCACGCCGCCGTCGCGCGGCACCTTCGGCCCTGCCATGATGAACACGCCCGCATCGAACTGACGCGTCAGGAACGCGCGGTGTGCTTCCAGCGCATCGTCGACACGATCCAGCGATGCCGTGTAGCTGAGGGAGACGACATACATAAAATACCTCGCAAATGGGGAAGAGGCGGACGGCGCGCGTAGGCGCCGCATCCCGCCATTATCGGCTGACACGGCGCGGGGCGTGACTGGCGGCCCGCCTCAAGTCGGCGCATCGATTTGCCGTTATCCAGGAGAGCAATCGTTTGCGCCCATTCTGTCTTAAGCGGGCGCCGCAGATTTGCCAAAGATGTGACCACACCACAAGAGACCAACACAATGAGTAGGATGAGTCTGAACCGCAAGCTGTGGTTATCGCTTGTGCTCGTATGGCTGGGCTTGCTGGGCGTCGGATTGTGGAGCGCGGTGGAAACCCGTTCGACGATGCTCGACGAGCGCAAGGCAGGCATGGTGAATCTCGTCGATGCCGCGCAAGGGGTCGTGAGCGGCTACTACGCACTTTCGCAGGCCGGCAAGATGAGCGAGGCCGATGCGCAGCGCGAAGCGCTCGCGCGTCTCGCGACGATGCGTTACGGCGAGTCCGGTTATCTGTTCGTGATGAATTCGAAGCCCGTGGTGCTGATGCATCCGACCTTGCCGCAGATGAACGGCAAAGCGGTGGGCGACTTCAAGGACCCGGACGGCAAGCTGCTGTACGTGTCGATCGTCGATGCGGCGAAGGCGACGGGCAAAGGCTTCGCCGAATACCGCGGACGTCTGCCGCACAGCGAAGAGGCTGTGCCGAAAATCAGCTATGCCGTGCGTTTCGCGCCGTGGGACTGGAACATCGTGAGTGGCGTATTCGTGCGCGACATCGATACCGCTTACTACGCGAACCTGATCGAGCATTTCATCGTCGTGCTGGTGATCGGCGCGGGGATTTCGTTCGCGATGTTGCTGATCATCCGCAATGTGCGCGGCAGCCTAGGCGGCGAGCCGCAGGATGCCGCAAAGCTCGCGGCGCGTATCGCGACGGGCGACCTCACGCAGATCGTGTTCGTGCGCGCGAACGATTCGTCGAGCATGATGGCCGCGATGAACGAGATGCAAAGCCGCTTGCAGCGCACGATTGGCGAGATTCGTCAGTCGGCGGAGTCGATTGCGTCGGCGACGCAGGAGATCGCGGCGGGCAACGGCGATCTGTCGCAGCGCACGGAGCAGCAGGCGGCGTCGTTGCAGGAAACGGCGGCGAGCATGGAAGAGCTGACGGCGACCGTCAAGCAGAACGCCGACAACGCGCGCCAGGCGAGCGGTCTTGCGAACAATGCGTCTGAGATCGCGACAAAGGGCAACGAGGTCGTCAACCGCGTGATCAACACGATGACGGAGATTAACGATAGCTCGCGGCAGATCTCGGACATCATCGGCGTCATCGAGGGCATCGCGTTCCAGACGAACATTCTCGCGCTGAACGCGGCCGTCGAAGCGGCGCGCGCGGGCGAACAGGGCCGCGGCTTCGCGGTCGTCGCGGGCGAGGTGCGCAGTCTTGCGCAACGTTCGGCGACGGCGGCGAAGGAAATCAAGCAGCTGATCGGCGCATCGGTGGAGCGCGTCAACAACGGCTACACGCTCGTCGAGCAGGCAGGCACGACGATGAGCGAGATCATGCAGGCGGTGCGCCGCGTGACGGACATCATGGGCGAGATCGCCGCGGCGTCGGAAGAGCAGAGCAGCGGCATCTCGCAGGTGGGACGTGCGGTCACTCAGATGGACGAGGTCACGCAGCAGAACGCGGCGCTTGTCGAGCAGGCTGCGGCCGCTGCTGCATCGCTGCAGGATCAGGCGACGCGTCTGCGTCAGACGATCGGTGCGTTCCGGGTAAATGGCGGTGAGCCGCTGGTCGCTGCGAAGACGGTTCCTGCGGCAGCGAAGAAGGTCGTGAATGCAGCGGCGAAGCCAGCCGCGAAGCCGGCAACCACCGCTGCCGCGACGGCGACGAAAGCGGACCTCGGTGCGCGCGAGGCCACGAGACCGGCCGTGAAGACGGATGCGTCGCCGCGTCCGGTAAAGGCGTCGTCATCCGATGACGATTGGACTACCTTCTAACGGCTCCTCAACCGAGAACGAGACCGTTCTCGGTTTGATGGATGTGCTGCAAGGTCGGGTCGGATTCGTGGATCGCCAGTTGATCGATTCCATAGTCAAACTGACGATAACCGAGTTCGGTTAGAAAAGTCTGAATCGCGTTGCGATCGGACTTGATCATTTCAATCAGCATGACGGGGCGGTGCTGTTCGAGCACGGCGCGTGCTCCGCGCAGTACGTCGAGTTCCATCCCTTCGACGTCGAGCTTCAGAAAGTCCAGCCGATTGAGACTCAGCGAAGGCAGATCGATCACGGGCACCTTGACGCCGTCCTGCGCGTCGTAAGAGATCGGCTGCCCGATGGCCTCGGTATTTTCGCGTTGGCGCAGTTCCAGACTGCCGAAGCTCGCGGGCCGCGTATAGTCGGGCCGCGGCACGATCATCTCTCCGCAGCTTTCGCCCAGTGCCGTCAGCCGCGCTCGCACGTTCATGCAGTTGTTGAGCGCGATGTTGCCCGCCAGCGCGTAATACACAGCTTCCTGGGCTTCGAACGAGTGCACATCGCCCCATCCGTACATGTGCCGCGACCATTCGATCGTATGCACACCGATGTTCGCGCCCCCGTCGATTGCGATCACGCCGTCGCCGAAATGGCGGCGGCGCAGGTCGAGAATCAGGAGTGCGAGTTTAATTTCGTTGAGATCGAACTGCGATGCCGTGAGCAACTGAAAGCCGACGCCGAACACGCCGCCGTCCTGTTTGATCGCGAAATCGTTGCGGTTGACGATCATGTTGCCGTGGTTGGTCGAGGCGAGAACGAAGGCGA
Organism: Paraburkholderia hospita; assembly: GCF_002902965.1. Lineage (GTDB taxonomy): Bacteria > Pseudomonadota > Gammaproteobacteria > Burkholderiales > Burkholderiaceae > Paraburkholderia > Paraburkholderia hospita. The sequence continues at coordinate 370,861 of NZ_CP026105.1, forward strand.
TGGGGCGAGCGGGATATGACATGTGTCTCTCGTTTGAGTCGTGAGTGGAGTGTCCGCAACGAAGGCTGGGTGAGATGCGCCCGACGAATCGATTGGGCTTGGTAGGCATGCTTATCTTAAAAAGGCGGCGGGTATGCCCCTATAGGACGACTCCTAAAACACCATGCGCAACGAGGCACGCCATGCAACCCCGTGACAAAGCCGCGCGGGACAACGCGCATACCCATATGCGAACCCTGTATTTCCCATCGACGCGCGGCTGTGAGACGATTTAGGGCTCGACACTTCGCGGGCTACGTCAATGTGCCCGCTGTCGAATACGAATCCGAAACAAGGCAGTCAAGAGAGAATCACATGCAGCGCAGAACACTCATCAAGGTCTTTTCCGCAGCGCTCGCTTCGGCGGCGCTCGTCACGAGCTTCGGCGCACGTGCCGACGACAAGGTCATCAAGGTCGGCACGATCAGCGGCCCCGACGCGCAAATCTGGTCGGTAGTGCAGAAGGTCGCGAAGCGCGAAGGCCTGAACGTGAAGGTCATCGAGTTCAACGACTACGTGCAGCCGAACGCCGCGCTCGACGCAGGCGATCTCGACGCGAACAGCTTCCAGCATCAGCCGTATCTCGACAGCCAGATCAAGCAGCGCGGCTACAAGATCGTCAACGCCGGTCTGACCTACATCTCGCCGCTTGGCGTCTACTCGAAGAAGCTGAAGTCGCTGAAGGATTTGCCGCAAGGCGCGAAGATCGCGGTTCCGAACGATCCGTCGAATGAAAATCGCGCATTGCTGCTGTTGCAGTCGCAAGGCGTGATCAAGCTGAAGGCGGGCGCGGGCACGAACGGCAGCAACGCGACGCCGCTCGATGTCGCCGACAATCCGAAGAAGGTGAAGCTGATCGAACTGGACGCAGCACAATTGCCGCGTTCGCTCTCCGACGTCGATGCCGCCGCGATCAACACGAACTTCGCGCTGGCAGCCGGCCTGCAGCCGACCAAAGATGCAATCGCGCTCGAAGACCTGCACAGCCCGTACGCGAACCTGATCGCCGTGCGCATCAAGGACAAGGATCAGCCGTGGGTGAAGAAGCTGGTCGCGGCGTATCAGTCGGAAGACGTGCGTCAGTTCATCAAGACGGAGTTCAAGGGTTCGGTCGTGCCGTCGTTCTAAGCGACGCGGCCTGATCGCGTGATGTGAAAGAAAAGCGCCACGGGAGACCGTGGCGCTTTTTTTGTGCGCGTAGCAAAGGCACGAGACGCAGCCGCTATAGCGCGCGCTCCCATTGCTCGATGACGAGATCGCGTCCAAAGCGCCGTTCGGGTGCCGTCGATACCAGCGTAAAGCCAGCCTGCGTAACGAGCCGCCGCGTGTCGTCGAGCGAACTCTCGCTTTCGACGGAGAGCGTACGGTAGCCCGCGCGCTTCGCGAAGCGCACGCATTCGTTGATCAGTTGCGCGCCGATGCCGAGCCGCCGCACGTCCGGTTCGACATACAGCATACGCACACTCGCCTGCATGTCGGATGCCGTCGCGACGAGCGCCGAACCGACAATCAAGCCATCCTGTTCCGCGACCCAGCAGATTTCGCGCAACGTGTCGTGACCCTGCGCAAAGCGCGCGGCCTGCTGCGCGAGCAGCGCTTCGAACGTGTGATCCCAGCCGTGGCCGTATGCGAACAGCTGCGCCTGGCGCGACACCAGCCAACCGTATTCGCCCGCACGCGGCGCACGCAGCGTGACGATGCTATGCCGCGGCCGCTCGTCGAGCAGGCGCTCGATCAGCTTCATCGCGTGGATCAGTTGATCCTGCGAATGCGGCGCGAGCCGCGCGAGAACGGCGCCGACCTCGTCGAGCGCGGCGGCGTCGAGCGGCTGGTACGCGGCAAGCCCCGCCTCGGTCAACGATACGAGCGACTGGCGCGCGTCGATCTCCGACGTCCGCCGCGAAATCAGGTTGCGCCGTTCGAAGCTCGACAGCAGCCGGCTCAGATAGCCGCTGTCGATGCCGAGATTGCGCGCGAGCGCCGCCGCCGTCTGGTGCTCGCTGCGCGACAGTTCGTGCATGACCCGCACCTCGGTCAGCGAATACGGGCTTTTCTGCAGATGTTCGTGCAGCGCCCCGATGTACTGCGTGTAAAAACGATTGAAATGGCGGACGGCTTCCGCCCGGACTATAGCGGGATCGTTCACCGTTTCCGCTCCCCGTATTGGCCTGTCATTCGGTTCACCAAGCTATGTTGTTTCCATCGAGTGATCGCTCGCGAATTTCGAAGTTTGCACCAGATCGTTAATAAAGAGGTATGACATTTGCGGGTTAACGCACGCAACTTGACAGACGATTCGTGAGGACCAGTTGGGCAACTGGTCTCAGATGCGGGTATGTCCTAATGCCAGCGGGCTGTCAGTTGGAAACCGCTTAATTCGCCGAATTCCTTATTGGGCAAGGGTTTGCTTGATGTAGACCAGCTAGATACCAGCTCGTTGACTGGTATTATTGTGGTTATATAATGGGCTCCAGTTTCGCAGGCCGAGCAGTCCAGTCCCCTCACGATCCCCGACCGAGCCATATGGAAACCCGTTGGTCCGCACTGACACCTGACGCCCGCAACGTCACGCCGCTGTACCTGCAGCTCGCCCGCAATCTGGCGACGGCGATCCATTGCGGCGTGTGGTCGGCGGGTGAGGCACTGCCGTCGGAGCGCTCGTTGTCCGATGCGATCGGCGTGTCGCGTATCACGGCGCGCAAGGCGATTGCGCTGCTGGTCGAGCAAGGCTTGATCCGGCGCGCGCGCGGCGCGGGCAGCTTCATCACGCCGCGCGTCGAAGATCCGCTGTCGCGTCTCACCGGCTTCACGAAGAAGATGGAGCAGCGCGGCTTCCGCCCGGATTCGATATGGCTCGAACGCGAGGTCCGCAGCGCGACGCGCGACGAGATCGTGCATCTGGGGCTGTCGCCGGGCGCGTCCGTCGCGAGCCTGCGCCGGCTGCGCCGCGCCGACGGCATCGTGATGGCCGTCGAGCATTCGTCGCTGCCCGTGTCGATCGTGTCCGATCCGCAGGCCATCGGCGGCTCGCTCTACAGTTACCTGGAGCAGCGCGGCATGCCCGTCGTGCGCGCGCTGCAGCACTTTCGCGCCGTCAACGCGTCGAGCGAGATCGCCACGCTGATGGACCTCGAACAAGGCAGCGCACTGTTGTTGATCACGCGCGTGGGCTACAGCGCGGATCAGCGTGCCATCGAACTCACCGATACCTATTGCCGGGACGACTACTACGACTTCGTCGCTGAACTGCGGCTGTGAGCTGGCGCGCTGACAGGCGCGACGGCAGACAAACGGAACGCACGCGGCGCGAATCAGTCACGCACTGCATAACGCAACATCAGAGAGACTCATGCTGACCGGAAACATACTCACCCCTGAAGGCTGGATCCACGGCACGATCGAATCCGCAAACGGCCGCATCACGGCCATCACGGGCAACGCCGCCGATCCGTCGACCAACGACGCGCCGTACATCCTGCCCGGCTTCATCGATCTGCACGTGCATGGCGGCGGCGGCGCCGACGTGATGGAAGCGGGCGACGCGATCGAGGCGATCACTCGCACGCATGCGCGCTTCGGCACGACGAGCCTGCTCGCCACCACGATGACGGCGCCGCGCGACGAGCTGATGGCCGTCGTCGCGGGCCTCGGCGACGTCGCGAAGAACCGCGTGTCGGGCGGCGCGCGCGTGCTCGGTGTGCACCTCGAAGGTCCGTACATCAATCCCGGCAAGCTCGGCGCGCAGCCTGACGCGGCCGTGTCGGCTGTGCTCGACGAAGTGCTGAAGTATCTGTCGATCGCGCCCATCCGCGTCGTCACGATTGCGCCGGAAATTTCCGGCCACATGGAGATCATCTCCGAGATCAACGCGCGCGGCGTGCGCGTGCAGCTCGGCCACTCGCTCGGTACATACGACGACGCAGTCGCCGCGATGAAGCACGGCGCGCGCAGCTTCACGCACCTGTTCAACGCGATGTCGCCGCTGCATCACCGCAATCCCGGGATGGTCGGCGCGGCGCTCGCGCACGCCGAGTACGCGGAAATCATTCCCGACCTGCTGCACGTGCATCCGGGCGCGATCCGCGCCGCGATGCGCGCGATCCCGCGCCTCTATGTAGTGACGGACAGCACGTCGGCGACGGGCATGCCTGACGGCGAATATCGCCTCGGCAGCCAGCACGTGACGAAGTGCCTCGGCGGCGTACGTCTTGCCGACGGCACGCTCGCAGGCAGCACGCTGACGATGGATCAGGCGCTGCGCAACCTCGTATCGCTCGGCCTGCCGATGGCCGAGGTGTCAAATCGTATGTCCCGTTACGCCGCCGACTATCTCGGCCTCGAAGACCGCGGCCGTCTCGCGCGCGGCGCGTGGGCAGACATCGTCGTGTTCGATCGCGAACTGGCGTTGACGGCGACTTACGTCGAAGGAGAATCGATTGTCGAATATGCTTAAAGAGGCGCTGGCGTCCGCTGACGTGGTCGCCGCGCAGCTCAACGATACGTCGCGCGTGGAAGCGCTCGCGGCCCGTCTCGCCCAGGAGCCGCGTCATGTCGCGCTGACGGTGGCGCGCGGCAGCTCGGATCACGCGGCGAGTTACTTCGCCTCGCTGACGATGAGCCGTGTCGGCCTGCCCGTCGCGTCGCTGCCGATGTCCGTTGCGACCCTTCAACAAGCGCCGCTGCAGGTGCGTAATCAACTCGCGCTCGGGTTCTCGCAATCGGGCAAGAGCCCCGATCTGGTCGGCACGATGCAGGCACTGCGCGAAGCGGGTGCGCTGACCGTGGCCGCTGTCAACGTGCCCGGCTCGCCGCTCGAAGACGCGTGCGAGTTCTATCTGCCGCTGCTTGCCGGTCCCGAACTGAGCGTCGCGGCGACCAAGAGCTATATCGCGATGCTGTCCGTGTCGGCGCAACTCGTCGCGCACTGGCAGAAGGACGAAGCGTTGCTCGACGGCCTGAAGTCGCTGCCGGACGCACTGCGCCGCGCAGGCGCGCTCGACTGGTCGAAGGCCGTCGATGAACTGCGCGGCGCCGAACGCATGATCGTGATCGGCCGTGGTCTTGGCCTCGCGATCGCGCAGGAAGCGGCGTTGAAGCTCAAGGAAACGTCGGGCATCCAGGCCGAGGCGTTTTCGAGCGCCGAAGTGCGTCACGGTCCGATGGAACTGATCGACCGCGACTATCCGCTGCTCGTGTTCGCACCGCGCGGACCGGAGCAGGCAGGCCTGTTGCAGCTCGCACGCGACATGCAGGCGCGCGGCGCCCGCGTGCTGCTCGCCGCACCGGACGACGTACCCGAAGCCACCTTGCCGCTCGTATCGACGGCGCACGCGGCGCTCGATCCGATTGCCGCAATCCTTTCTTTCTACGTGATGGCTGCCGGCCTCGCCGCCGCTCGCGGACGCAACCCTGATGCGCCGCGCCATCTGATGAAAGTTACCGAAACTCATTGATCGAGAGATGCAGATGCGACGTGTCGAGGAGTCCCGTTTGAAGAGCCATTCCGAAGGCCATATTGTCCTGCTCGCGCCGATGACGGGTCCCGTCGTCCCGCTCGCGAAGGTGCCCGACCCGGTGTTTTCGGGTGGCATGTTCGGCGACGGCATCGGTATCGATCCGCTGGAAGGCAAGCTCGTTGCGCCGTGCGACGGCGTTGTGATGCATCTGGCGCGCACCGGCCACGCCGTCACGATCGCGACGGCAGAAGGCGCCGAAATCCTGCTGCATATCGGTATCGACACGGTCGAGCTGAACGGCAAGGGCTTCGCGCCGCTGATCGAGCAGGGTGCGAGCGTGCGCACCGGCGACGTCCTGATCGAGTTCGATCAGGACGCGGTTGCGCGCAGTGCGCCGAGTCTCGTGTCGGTGATCGCGATTGCGAACTCGGATGCGTTCGAGATCGTCGAGCGCGCTGCGGCTGATGGCGTGCTCAAGGCAGGCCAGTCGCCGCTCCTCACGCTGCGCGTGCGCGACGGCGCGGCCGTGGCGGCATCGCGCGAAGCGTCGAGCGTGAGCGAAGAAGCGCGCCAGACGATCGTGCTCGAGCATGCTGGCGGTCTGCATGCGCGTCCGGCGGCGCGCGCCCGTGAAGCGGCGCGCGGTCTCGATGCGCGTGTCGAAGTGCGTTTCGAAGGCAAGAAGGCGGCGATCGAAAGCGTCGTTGGCTTGCTCGGCCTGGGCGCGGGGCAGGGTGCGACGGTCGAGATCGTCGGTATCGGCGCGCAGGCTGGTGCGGCCGTCGAGGCCGTGGTGCGCGAACTGACGCGCGAGGCGCACGGCGAAGCGGAAGAAAAGCCCGCGTGCCAGTTGTCGCCGGCGCCCGTTGCAGCCGCGCCGAAGACGGGCGAGCCGCTCGCGCCGAACACGCTCGCGGGCGTGTGCGCGGCGCCCGGCATCGCTGTCGGCAAGCTCGTGCGTTGGGACGATGCCGACATCGATCCGCCGGAGACGACGAGCAACACGCCCGCCGCCGAAAGCCGTGCGCTCGACAAGGCGATCGCCGCCGTCGACGCCGAACTGAACACAACCGTGCGCGACGCATCGCAACGCGGCGCGCATGGCGAAGCGGGCATTTTCGCGGTGCATCGCGTGCTGCTCGAAGACCCGACGTTGATCGACGCCGCGCGCGATCTGATCAGCCTCGGCAAGAGCGCGGGCTTTGCGTGGCGCGAGGCGATCCGTGCGCAGATCGGCGTGCTGTCGAACGTCGGCGATGCACTGCTCTCCGAACGCGCCGCCGACTTGCGCGACCTCGAAAAGCGCGTGCTGCGCGCGCTCGGTTACTCGAACGCGGCTTCGCGCTCGCTGCCCGATGAAGCCGTGCTGAGCGCGGACGAGTTCACGCCGTCCGATCTGTCGTCGCTGGATCGCAAGCGCGTCACGGCGCTCGTGATGGCGCGCGGCGGCGCGACGTCGCACGCGGCGATCATCGCGCGTCAGGCGGGTATTCCCGCGCTGGTCGCGATGGGCGATGCGCTGCACGCGATCGCCGACGGTACGCAGGTCGTCGTCGACGCGACGGCGGGCCGTCTGGAATACGCGCCGAGCGCACTCGATGTCGAACGCGCGCGCAACGAGCGTGAGCGTCTGGCCGGCGTGCGCGAAGTGAATCGCCGCACGTCGCAGCAAGCCGCCGCCACCAGCGATGGCCGCGCGATCGAAGTCGCCGCCAACATCGCGACACTCGAGGACGCAACCACTGCTGTCGACAACGGCGCAGATGCCGTAGGCCTGCTGCGCACCGAACTGTTGTTCATCCATCGCCAGGCGGCGCCGACCGTCGACGAACATCGCCAGAGCTATCAGTCGATCGTCGAAGCGCTGAAGGGCCGCACGGCCATCATCCGTACGCTCGATGTCGGCGCGGACAAGGAAGTCGATTACCTGACGCTGCCGCCCGAACCGAACCCGGCGCTCGGTCTGCGCGGCATCCGTCTCGCGCAGGTGCGCCCGGATCTGCTCGAAGACCAGTTGCGCGGCCTGCTCGCAGTTCAGCCCTTGGGCAAGGTGCGCATCCTGCTGCCGATGGTCACGGACGTGGGCGAACTCGTGCGGCTGCGCAAGCGGATCGACGAGCTTGCCGCCGAGGCCGGCCGCGCGGAGAAGATCGAAGTCGGCGTGATGATCGAAGTGCCGTCGGCGGCGCTGCTCGCGGATCAGCTGTCGAAGCACGCGGACTTCCTGTCGATCGGCACCAACGATCTCACGCAATACACGCTCGCCATGGACCGCTGCCAGCCGGATCTCGCCGCCCAGGCGGACGGCCTGCATCCGGCCGTGCTGCGCCTCGTTTCGGCGGCGGTGCAGGGCGCCGATAAGCACGGCAAGTGGATCGGCGTGTGCGGCGCGCTTGCGGGCGATCCGCTCGCGGTGCCGCTGCTCGTCGGCCTCGGCGTGACCGAACTGTCGGTCGACCCCGTGTCCGTGCCCGGCATCAAGGCACGCGTACGCAAACTCGATTATCAGTTGTGCCGTCAGCGCGCCCAGGACGCTCTGGCGCTCGAATCGGCACAAGCGGTAAGAGCCCTGAGCCGCGAAATCTGGCCGCAAGACTGATGGCGCTTGCGTCGCAACCAGTCTGAAAGGCCAGATCCGTCAGCTCGACATTTCACCCAGCATGTAAAGCAATTACGCAACTACACGAGACAAAGGAGTGGAGGTATCAATGGATGGAAATCCGTTTCTGAAGATTCAGCGCCTTGGCCGCGCACTGATGCTGCCGATCGCGGTTTTGCCCGTCGCCGGCCTGTTGCTGCGCCTCGGCCAGCCCGATGTATTCAACATCAAGATGATCGCCGACGCGGGCGGCGCGATCTTCGACAACCTGCCGCTTCTGTTCGCGATCGGCGTCGCTGTCGGCTTTGCGAAGGACAATAACGGCGTTGCGGCGCTGGCGGGCGCGATCGGTTATCTGATCGAAGTCGCCGTGATGAAGGACATCAACGACAAGCTCAACATGGGCGTGCTGTCGGGGATCATCGCCGGTATCGTCGCGGGGATGCTGTACAACAAGTACAAGGACATCAAGCTTCCCGATTACCTCGCGTTCTTCGGAGGGAAACGCTTCGTGCCGATTGTCACGGGGGTGGCGTGTCTGGTGTTAGGCATCGTGTTCGGCTACGCGTGGGGTCCTGTTCAGGGCGCCATCGACGCAGCCGGCCACTGGCTGACGACGGCGGGCGCAGTCGGCGCGTTCGTGTTCGGTCTGCTTAACCGTCTGCTGCTGGTAACGGGCCTGCATCACATCCTGAACTCGCTCGCGTGGTTCGTGTTCGGCTCGTTCACGCCGCCGGGCGGCGCCGCTGTAACGGGCGACCTGCACCGCTTCTTCGCGGGCGATCCGACGGCGGGCACGTTCATGACGGGCTTCTTCCCGGTTATGATGTTCGGTCTCCCCGCAGCGTGTCTCGCGATGTTCCATGAAGCGCCGAAGGAGCGCCGCGCGATGGTTGGCGGCCTGCTGTTCTCGATGGCCCTGACGTCGTTCCTGACGGGCGTGACGGAGCCGATCGAATTCAGCTTCATGTTCCTTGCGCCTGTGCTGTACGCGATTCACGCGGTGCTGACGGGTCTGTCGCTCGCGATCTGCTCGGCGCTCGGCATCAAGCTCGGCTTCACGTTCTCGGCGGGTGCGATCGACTACGTGCTGAACTACGGCCTGTCGACAAAGGGCTGGGAAGCGATTCCCATCGGCATCGCGTATTCCATCGTCTACTACGGTCTGTTCCGCTTCTTCATCCGCAAGTTCAACATGGCAACGCCGGGCCGTGAGGCGGAAACGCCGGAAGTGGCCAATGAGTCGTACGCGTCTGCCGGTTATGTGGCACCTGTCGAAGGTGCGGCGGCAGCGTCGGGCACGCGCGCGCAGCGTTACATCGCGGCGCTAGGCGGTGCGGCGAATCTGTCGGTGGTCGATGCTTGCACGACGCGTCTGCGTCTGTCGGTGGTGGATTCGGAGAAGGTGTCGGAGAACGGTCTGAAGTCGATCGGCGCGCGCGGCGTGTTGAATCGCGGCGGCGGCAACGTGCAGGTGATCATCGGACCGGAAGCGGACATGATCGCCGATGAAATCCGTACGACGATCGCGAGCGGCGGCGCGGTGGCGGCTGTTTCGCCTGCTGCTGTGTCGGCCAAGCCGGCTGCTGCCGCTGCGGCTCCGGCTGCTGCGACGGGCAACGGCCCGCTCGATCCGGACCCGCTGCGTTGGCTCGCCGTGTTCGGCGGCGTGACCAATGTCGCTTCGCTCGAAGCCGTCGCGGCGACGCGTCTGCGTATCGTCGTGCGCGATCCGTCGGCCGTCGATCGCCAGCGTCTCGACACGCTGAGCGTCGCGTGGGTGTCGACGGATACGTTCCACATCGTCGTTGGCGAAGATGCGCAGCGGTACGCGCAGCAACTGTCGACGCGCCTGACGGCAACGGCCTGACGTTCGTCCCGGCGAGAGCTTTTGGCAAATGAAATCGGCGCCCCGCGGGGCGCCGATTTTCGTTTACCCGCTTAACGTTGGTCCGGGTCGGCGTCCGGCTCGACGGCATTGTTCGCTTCGAGCCACATCACGTTGATGATGCCGAGCGCGAGCGCAAGTCCAATACCAAGAATCCAGCTGAAATACCACATGGTTTGCTCCTCTTGGGCGCGGCGTGTCAGTACATCGAATGATGGTTCTGTTCGATCATGTCGGCGGTCACTTTGCCGCGCATCACGCGATACACCCAGCTCGTGTAGAGGAGTATCAGCGGCAGAAAGATGATCACCGCGATCAGCATGATCTGCAGCGTCATCCGGCTCGACGTCGAATCCCAGACGGTGAGGCTGCTGCGACCATCGAGCGACGACGGCATGATGAACGGAAACATCGAAAAGCCCGCCGTCAGGATCACGCCGATCACCATCAGCGACGTCGACAGAAAGGCGCTGCGCTCGAAGCGCGAACTCGCCAGCAGGAGCGCGAGCACGCCGCCGACGACGCCCGCGACAGGCGCGGCGACCATCCACGGATACGTCGCGTAGTTGGTGAGCCACAGCCCCGGCGCGCCGATCACGTTTTTCAGCAGCGGATTCGCGACGGTGTCGAATGGCGCGGGTTCGGTGATCTGATAGCCGCCGACCAGCGTCGCGACCAGCACGCCGCCGATCAGAAACAGCGCGACCGCGACCAGCGACGCAATGCGCAGCGCAATCGATGCGCGCCGCGCGACGACGCCATCCGCCTTCATCTTGACGAACGCCGCGCCGTGCGCGGCCAGCATCGACACGCTCAAGACGCCGCACAGCAAGGCGAACGGATTGAGCAACTCGAAGAAGCTGCCTTGATAGGTGACACGCAGATCCTGATCGAACTGGAACGGCACGCCTTGCAGCAGGTTGCCGAACGCGACGCCGAATACCAGCGCCGGCACGAAGCCGCCGACGAACAGCGCCCAGTCCCACGCGGTGCGCCAGCGCGGATCATCGCGCTTGCCGCGATAGTCGAAGCCGACTGGGCGAAAGAACAGCGCGAACAGCACGAGCAGCATCGCGAAGTAAAAGCCCGAGAACGACGCGGCGTAGACGAGCGGCCACGCGGCGAACATCGCGCCGCCCGCGGTGATCAGCCAGACCTGGTTGCCTTCCCACGTCGCGCCGACGGTGTTCACGACGATGCGCCGCTCCGCGTCCGTCTTGCCGATGAACGGCAGCAGGATCGCTGCGCCCATGTCGAAGCCGTCGGTGAGTGCGAAGCCGATCAGCAGCACGCCGATGAGCACCCACCAGATCACTTTGAGGGTTGCGTAATCCATAGCGATGTTTCCTCGTGTTTTCCTGCGACGGCAAGGGTGTCACTGTCGATATCGCGGTCGAGGCCGCTCATGCCGCCGTATTCGCGCCGACCGCCGGCTTCGCGGTCTGCTCGTGGTGGTAGCGCCCTGTATGCAGCGACGAAGGCCCAAGCCGCGCGTACTTGAACATCAGCGTGATCTCGATGATGAAAAGCGCGGTGTAGAACACGACGAAGCCCGCGAGGCTCAGATACAGATCGCCCGCCGTCAGGCTCGACGCCGATAGCGAAGTCGGCAGAATGCCCGCGATGGTCCACGGCTGGCGCCCGACTTCCGCGACGATCCAGCCGAACTCCGCCGCGAGCCACGGCAGCGGAATCGCCCACACGGCCCAGCGCAGGAACCAGCGCCGGTTGTCACGCAGCAGCGAGCGTTGCGCGCAGAAGAAGAACGCGAGCACGAATGTCGCGAGGAACAAGATGCCAAGGCCGACCATCAGCCGGAACGACCAGAACACGGGCAGAACGGGCGGCACGGTTTTCTTTGCGGCCTGTTTGATCTGCTCGGCGGAGGCGTCGGTGACGTTCGGCGTGAACTGCTTGAGCAACAGGCCGTAGCCGAGGTCCTGCTTGTGCTGGTCGAAGGCAGCATGCGTTGCGTCGCTGGCGTCGCCTTGCTTGATCTTTTGCAGCGCGTCGTACGCGAGCATGCCGTTGCGGATGCGCGTCTCGTTACGCGCCATCAGTTCCTTCAGACCAATGACAGGCTCGTCGAGCGAACGCGTCGCGATGATGCCGAGCGCGTACGGCACGCGCAATGCGTAGTCGGTGCGCTCCGCCTGCTGGTTCGGAATGCCGACAATCGTGAATGGCGCGGGCGGCGGCGCGGTTTCCCATTCGGATTCGATTGCGGCGAGCTTCATCCGCTGCACTTCGCCCGTGGTGTAGCCCGATTCGTCGCCGAGCACGATCACGCATAACGTGGACGCCAGCCCGAAGCCGGCCGCGACGGCGAACGAGCGCAGCGCGAAGTCGATGTCGCGGCGCTTGAGCAGATACCACGACGACAGCCCGAGCACGAACATCGACGCCGTCACATAGCCCGCCGACACCGTATGCACGAACTTCACCTGCGCGACGGGATTGAAGATCACGGCGAACAGGCTCGACAGCTCCATGCGCATCGTTTCGTAGTTGAACTCCGCGCCGACCGGGTTGTTCATCCAGCCGTTCGCGATCAGGATCCACAGCGCGGACAGGTTCGAGCCGAGCGCGACGAGAAACGTGACCATCAGATGCTGGATGCGCGACAGCCGGTTCCAGCCGAAGAAGAACAGCCCGACGAAGGTCGATTCCAGAAAGAACGCCATCAGCCCTTCGACGGCCAGCGGCACGCCGAAAATATCGCCGACATAGTGTGAGTAATAGGACCAGTTGGTGCCGAACTGAAACTCCAGCGTGAGACCCGTGGTGACGCCCATCGCGAAGTTGATGCCGAACAGCTTGCCCCAGAACTGCGTCATGTCCTTGTAGATCGGCTTGCCCGTCATCACGTAGACGCTTTCCATGATGACGAGCAGCCACGACAGCCCGAGCGTCAGCGGCACGAATAGAAAGTGATACAGCGCCGTGACGGCGAATTGCAGGCGAGAGAGATCGACGACGTCGCTAGCGGGCATGGTTGACACCTTGAGTCGAAGGCGGCGGTGGGACGGATACGGGCACCGACAGCAGCGCCTGGGCGACCTGCGCAGGCGGTAGCGACATGTTCTGCGCCTGCGGATGATTGAAGAACGCGAACTTGAGTGCGAACAGAAGCGCGAATTTGATCGCGAGCACGATCAGGATGTCGCGGGCGAAGGTCGGACCGCGAGCCCACGCGACGATGCGGCTGACGAGCGTGCGGCGGGTGGCATTCCTGTGATTGAGCGTTATGGCCATGTTTTATGGGCACGACATCGCGCCGGTTGACCCGGCAGGACACAGTGCGCATCACTCGCGGCACTGGCGCATGCACAACCATTGTAGGAATGGGCTGACGGACGGGCCCGCGTCATCGTGTCGCGAGGTGGCCGGTCTCTATCACTAATAAGTCACGTTCTGCACGAGGTCAAGGCAATGTCTCGACATTGACGCGAATTGACGCAATATTTGACGACGCGCAAGAAAAAGCCCCGCCTTCTTGCGAAGAGCGGGGCTCTGTTTCGAAACGGGTGCGGCCGGTAACTGGCCTGCGCCCGCTGCTTCTCTGAGGTTACGCGTACTCGGCCAGCGCGGTGCGCATTTTCTTCATCGCGCTTGCTTCGATCTGGCGAATCCGCTCCGCCGATACGCCGAACTCGTCGGCCAGTTCATGCAGCGTCGAGCCGCCCGAACCGTCGTCTTCCACCTGCAGCCAGCGTGCTTCGATGATGCGGCGGCTGCGCGGATCGAGCGACTCCAGCGCGCTCGCGATACCGTCGCTATGCAGACGGTCACGCTGACGCGCGGCCAGCACGGCTGTCGGCTCGCTGTGCGAATCGGCCAGATAGGCGATCGGGGCGAACGCTTCTTCGCCGTCTTCGACCTGGCCTTCGAGCGCGATATCGCCGCCCGACAGCCGCGTTTCCATCTCGGCTACTTCCTCGCGCTTCACGTTCAGCTCTTTTGCCAGGCCCTCGATCTCGTCCGGCGTGAACGACTGCAACCCTTGCTTGTGGCTGCGCAGGTTGAAGAACAGCTTGCGTTGCGCCTTGGTCGTCGCCACTTTCACCATGCGCCAGTTGCGCAGGATGTACTCGTGGATTTCGGCCTTGATCCAATGCATTGCATAGGACACGAGGCGCACGTTCTGCGTCGGGTCGAACCGCTTCACGGCCTTCATCAGGCCGATGTTGCCTTCCTGGATCAGGTCGGCGTGCGGCAGACCATACCCGAGGTAATTGCGCGCGATCGACACGACCAGTCGCAGGTGCGACAGGACGAGCTTGCGCGCCGAGCCGAGATCGTTCTGCTCGCGGAACTCGGTGGCGTACTGGCGCTCTTCTGCCGGCGTCAGCATCGGAATCCGGTTCACGGCCTGGATGTAGGCGTCGATATTGCCCAGCTGGCCGGGCAGCAGAGAAGCGTGCGAGAGCGCCAGTGCACCTGCCGGAGCGGCCTTAGCCGACGACTGGCTCAAAGTACTCGGAAGGGTCAATGTGTTGCTCACGTAGCAAACTCCTTTATTCAGACAAATGTCCGCCAAAGCGGACCACGATGGATGTTAGCACTCTCATTTACCGAGTGCTAATACTTAGAAGCCATAGGGGCATGCAAGTTCCCTCTTTCCTATCGAAAATGCACGTTCAATAGCATCGTACCTCAATTGCGGGTTTGGCACCGAACGCTTAGCATTCCCCGGCTGCGGCATGATTCTGCAATCGTCGGTAAGATTTTTTCGAAAACAGAAGCAGTTATTTGTGAGTTTTCAGTTGTTATTAAGGGTCCGATAGTTGCTGCGGTCTCTAAAATGTCGCTGCACGATGTCCCTGCTAAACCTCGTATTCGGTGGACGTACGATGGAAAAAAAGAACAACCCCTCGTCGCATCTGGCACTCAAATGTGCCGTCGCTGCCGCGCTTTTCGGCGTATCGGGTCTGGCTTCGGCGGACCAGTTCGGCGTTCAGATCGCGGGCGGTCTCGCCGAGCACCACGTTCGAAAGCTCGACCTTGGCTTCGTCTGGGACCCTAATCTGACCTGGTGGGAAATCGGCGACTGGCATTTCGCGCTGATCGGCGAGGCGCACGCCGCGTGGTGGCATACGGACGAAGGCAACGATCACGACAATATCGGTGAATTCGGCGTGACGCCGGTCGTGCGGTTCATCAAGGGCTCGGGCGCGATCCGTCCGTTCATCGAGGCGGGCATTGGTGTACGGGTTTTGACCCATCCGCGCATCGCGTCGAGTTACACGCTCAGTTCCGCGTTCCAGTTCGCCGACATGGTGGGCGTCGGCGCGCAATTCGGCTCGCATCAGCAGTACCAATTTGGCTACCGCTTTCAGCACATCTCCAATGCAAGTATCAAAGAGCCGAATCCTGGTATAAATTTCCAGCAGATTTACGTGCAGTACAACTTCTGACGACCGCTGCCGTTGTCGGCGCCGTCGTCGATAGGGGCGAACGCGATGCCGGCAAAAGTGATTGAAGCGATTCGCGGGCTCGAGCGCGATCGCTTTCGCGCGATGGTGGAAGGAAACGGACAGCAGCTCGACGCGCTGCTGTCGGACAACGTCATTTACGTCCACACGAACGGCAAGCGCGAGTCGAAGCAGCAGTTCATCGACGCCATCACGGCCGGGCGCCGCCGCTATCGCCAGATCGAGGTGCAGTCGCAGGACGTGCTGCCTGTCGGACGCGAGACTTGCGTGGTCACGGGGCGTGCGCTGATCGAGATGGAAGCGAATAGCGGCGCGCTGCTCTTTCCGATCGCCTACATGGCGATTCAGGCGCAAGAAGATGGCAAATGGCAGTTGATCGCGTGGCAGGCGACGCGTTGCGCAATCGAGTGACGCGGATCGCACCATCACTCTTTTCCTGACGGAAGCCACTTTGTGAGCGGTCCGTGCGCGCCGGCGACGGTTGAATCGCCGGCGTTTGCGCTTCTGCGGTCTTGCCTGTTCGTTTTCGCCTTGCCTCGGTTTGCTGTTACGTTACTTCTTGCCGTTACGCCGCGACGCGCCGGTCGACAGCCGCCCAACCCGCGCGATTGACGCCGCTGACGACCGCATCGACGACGGCCGTCATTTCGTCCTCCGCTACGCCGATGCCGTGACGCATAGGCTGCTCGCC
Organism: Paraburkholderia hospita; assembly: GCF_002902965.1. Taxonomy (GTDB): domain Bacteria; phylum Pseudomonadota; class Gammaproteobacteria; order Burkholderiales; family Burkholderiaceae; genus Paraburkholderia; species Paraburkholderia hospita. The sequence goes on from NZ_CP026105.1 coordinate 386,969, forward strand.
CACGCGGCTGGCGACGAACACAACCGTGCGGCCGTCCGTGGTGCGCGCCGTCTCGAACGATGTAATTTCGATGGTTTGCTTCGAAGCCGCCGCCATTTCCTGCGCGACCGCCTTCGCATACGCCTCATGACCGTCGACGCTCGCCGCCGCCGTCGCGGGCACGGCAATCTCGCGCTTGTTCCAGCGCACCGTCGATCCGCTGACGCGCTGTGCCGGACCGTCCGCCTCGAAGTATTCGCGGGCAAAGAGCGCGCAGATCGCGTCGCCCGTCACTTCCTCGCCTGACTGATCCGCCACCGTCTGCACCGCGTGGCTGAATTCGATCTGTACGCGCCGCGGCAACACGAAGCCCATGCCGCGCTCGACCAGATACGTCGCGCCGCCCTTGCCGGACTGGCTGTTCACGCGGATCACGGCGTCGTAGCTGCGGCCGACGTCGGCGGGATCGATGGGCAGATACGGCACTTCCCAGACGGCATCGGGCTGTTGCTGCGCGAAGCCCTTGCGGATCGCGTCCTGATGCGAGCCGGAGAACGCCGTGTAGACGAGATCGCCCGCATACGGATGACGCGGGTGGACGGGAATCTGGTTGCAGCGCTCGACTACGCGGCGCACGGCATCGATGTCCGAGAAATCGAGGCCGGGATCGATGCCCTGCGTGTAGAGGTTCATCGCGAGCGTCACGATATCGACGTTGCCCGTGCGTTCGCCGTTACCGAAGAGACACCCTTCGATGCGGTCCGCGCCCGCCATCAACGCGAGTTCGGCTGCGGCGACGGCCGTGCCGCGGTCGTTATGCGGATGCACCGACAACACGATGCTGTCGCGATAGCCGAGATTGCGGTCCATCCACTCGATCTGGTCGGCGTACACGTTCGGCGTCGCGGCTTCGACGGTGGCGGGCAGGTTGACGATCATCTTGTGATCGCGCGTCGGGCGCCACGTCTGCGCGACGGCGTCGCAGACTTCGCGCGCGAACGGCAACTCGGTCATGCTGAAGGTTTCGGGCGAATACTGGTAGGTCCAGTGCGTCTGCGGGCGGGCGTCGGCGTGCTCGCGAATGATCCGCGTGCCTTCGACGGCGAGCGCCTTCACCTCTTCCTGCGACTGATTGAACACGATCTTGCGGAACGACGGACAGATTGCGTTGTAAAGATGGACGATGGCGCGCGGCACGCCTTCGAGCGCCTCGAACGTGCGCGTGATCAGGTCGGCGCGCGACTGCACGAGCACTTCGATCGTCACGTCGTCGGGAATGCGTTTTTCGTCGATCAGCTTGCGGACGAAATCGAAGTCGGTTTGCGACGCCGACGGAAAACCGACTTCGATCTCCTTGAAACCGATCGCGACGAGCATCTCGAAGAACTCTGTCTTCTGCTCGATGCTCATCGGTTCGATCAGCGACTGGTTGCCGTCGCGCAGATCGGTGCTCATCCAGATCGGCGCGCGCTCGATCGTGCGGGTGGGCCACTTGCGGCCGGTCAAACGGACGGTGGGGAAGGGGCGGTACTTCTCGGCAGGGTTGCGCAACATGTTGAGGCCTCGTTCGATTCGTCTAGTCGTGTGCTGGGTGAGGTGGCGTCGAGCGGCTGGCGGGCTGCCACAGATGCACGTCCCGCAAGCCGGGCGCTAGCGGGAGCAACGAACGGGCGCGAACAAACAGCGTCGTCTGAACGACGACGAAGGCAACGATCGGAAAGGAAGCCCATGCAACGTGCATTTGACCCTCGCGATTCGTCCGAGCGGTAAACGGACGAATACGGACGACTACAGGTTTTGAAGGAACTACGGACTGGGGTGAAACAGGAACTGCTTTTGAGGACCGCCGCGAGCCGCTGTGGCGACTGCGTGCGGCGCTACGCCTTGCTTACGCTAGACGTAGCGATAGGGGCCGCGCTAGGCGGCCGAGGGTAATTCGGAGGGTGTTCGGAATGGAACGCATTTTTACAAGATAAGCGAGGCGGCAGGGGGCTGTCAACCCACCATTCGCTGCGATGCGTTCCTGGGAGCGTTCGCCGAGGCGAGCGGGAAGGCCGTCGGCCCTTGTCAGGCGGCCTTTCGCGCGATGTCGACAATCAGTTCGACCTGCCGCGTGATCGCGGCCGGCACGGGCGCTTCGCCGTCCAGCACAGCGGCGATCCACGCAGCCGTGGTCGGCGCATCGCGTCCTTCGGGCAAGTCGACCTCGGGCGCATCGGGCGACGAGCGCTCGGCCGAAACGCGTGTCTCGCAGATGCCGTCATGTAGCCAGTCGATCTGCACCTGGCGGCGTGTATCGGCGACGGCCTCGCCTTCGGTGCCGCGCGCGAGCAGCGCGCCGCCGACAGCCATATCGGGATGCGAGACGAACAACTGCGTCAGGCTCTCGCGATATGGCGGGTGCGTGTAGTTCACGAGCCGCAGGCCCGCCGGCGCGAAGGGCTGAAGAATCTTCACGAGCGTGTGGGTCGAATTGCGCACGCCCATCCGCCGGCGTAGCGATAGAAGGCGCGCCAGCTTCGGCGCGAGTGTACCGATGGGGGCGAACGCGATCCGCTGGTTTGCTAGGCTCGTTTCGATATCCGCGTGCGTCTGCGCGGACGCGACGTTCAGATGCGCAAAAATTTCGGCGCTCGTCACGCGGCCCGGATCTTCCGTCACGCCGTGCACCAGCACGGGCACGCCTTCGCGCGCGAGCAGCAAAGCCAGCAGCGGCACGAGGTTCGGCTGCTTGCGCGCGCCGTTGTAGCTCGGAATCGACACGGCCTGATACGCACCGTGCTTCACGTTGACGGGCGCGAACGAAGCGTGGGCGGCGGCGAGCATCGCGGCCAGCTCGTCGGCGGATTCGCCTTTCACACGGTATGCCAACAGGATCGCGCCTAGTTCCAGGTCGGAGACGCGGCCGTCGAGCATCGCGCCGTACAGCGAGTGCGTGTCCTCCGGCGTGAGCGCACGCGCGCCGTTGGGTCCGCGGCCGATTTCCTTGATGAATCGGGCGCAGGGAAAGGGAGTGGTGTCGGTGAGATCGGTCATCGGGCAAATCGGTATGTGGGGGACGGCGGGCAACGACGCTTTGCACGCGCCGCGAGCGCTGCTACGACGCGCTACGTTTCCTTTCGAGTATCGCACGCCGGGTGCGCCTGCAGAATGCGAGCAAATTCATGGCCTGCCATGAACCTTACGGGACGGCTTCAGCGCGCGCCACCTGGCCGTTCGGCCAGGCTACGCGCGAATCGGCGCCGCGTTACACTCAACGCTTCGCCGCGTCGGAGCGGCTCAACAAAAGACGGAGAACGGAATGGGTTACGTGTTTGCGCCAGCGCCGGTGACGGCAGTGCCAGTCGTCGGATCGGACGATCAATTCGCGGTGCGCCGCATTTACTGCGTCGGTCGCAATTACGAGGCGCACGCGCGCGAAATGGGCCATGATCCCGATCGCGAACCGCCGTTCTTCTTCGCCAAGCCCGCCGACGCCGTGCTGTATGTCGCGCCGGGCGCAACGGGCGAATTTCCGTATCCGGCGCAGTCGAAGAACGTGCACTTCGAGATGGAACTCGTCGCGGCAATCGGCAAGGCAGGCAAGAACATCTCGGCGGACGACGCGCTTGATCACGTCTACGGCTACGCGCTCGGTCTCGACATGACGCGCCGCGACCTGCAGGCGGAAGCGAAAAAGCTGGGCCGTCCGTGGGACACGGCAAAGGGCTTTGATCATTCGGCGCCGCTCGGCCCGATCCATCCCGTTTCGAAAGTCGGTCAGGTCGGCAAGGGCGCGATCTGGCTCTCCGTCAACGGCGAGGAAAAGCAGCGTTCGGACGTGTCGCAACTGATCTGGTCCGTCGCCGAGACGATCGCTTATCTGTCGACGCTCTTTGAACTGCAACCAGGCGACCTGATTTTCACGGGCACGCCGGAAGGTGTCGGCGCGATCGTTCAAGGCGATCTGATGAAGGGTGGCGTGGACGGGCTGGGCGAGTTCAGCGTGCGCGTCGTCTGATATCGCCAGCGCCATTCAGGGGGAGTACAAGACAATGAAGCTGTACAGCTACTTTCGCAGTTCGGCGTCGTATCGCGTGCGCATCGCGCTGAACCTGAAGAACCTGCCGTACGAGTACCTGCCCGTGCATCTGTTGCGCGACGGCGGCGAGCAGTTCAAGCCCGAGTACCGCGAACTCAATCACGATGCCATCGTTCCCACGCTGGTAGACGGCGACCACGTGATCACGCAGTCGCTCGCGATCATCGAGTATCTTGAAGAGACGCATCCCGAGCCGCCGCTGCTGCCGTCGAAGCCCGTCGATCGCGCGTATGTCCGCTCGATCGTTCAGCAGCTCGCGTGTGAAATTCATCCGTTGAACAATCTGCGCGTGCTGAAGTATCTGAAGCGCACCGTGGGCGTGAACGACGAGGTGAAGGACGCGTGGTATCGCCACTGGATCAGCTCGGGCTTTGCCGCACTCGAAGAATATCTCGTCGCGGACGGCCGCGCGGGCAAGCTGTGCTTCGGCGATACGCCCACCATCGCCGATATCTGTCTCGTCCCGCAGGTGTTCAACGCGAACCGCTTCAATGTCGATATGAGTCCGTATCCGACCATCCGGCGTATCTGCGAGCACGCGAACACGCTCGATGCGTTCGCGCGTGCGGAACCCGGCGTGCAGCCTGATGCCGAGTGAAGCTCTGAAGCAATGAAAAAAGGGCGTCATGCGAATGCATGACGCCCTTTTGTATTTCAACCGTTGCCCGCTTCAGACAGTCACGGCATCAACCCAGCAACGCATCCGAAAACTCTTCTGCGCTGAACGGCTGCAGATCTTCGACCTTCTCGCCGACGCCGATGAAGTACACCGGCACGGGACGTTGCCGCGCAATCGCCGCGAGAATGCCGCCCTTCGCCGTGCCGTCGAGCTTTGTGACGATCAGACCAGTCAGGCCGAGCGCATCGTCGAACGCCTTCACTTGCGCGAGCGCGTTCTGACCGGTGTTGGCATCGATGACGAGCAGCACTTCATGCGGCGCGCCGTCCATCGCCTTGCCGACCACGCGCTTCACCTTGCGCAGTTCTTCCATCAGATGAAGCTGCGTCGGCAGACGGCCGGCCGTGTCCGCCATCACCACGTTGATCTTGCGGGCGCGCGCGGCGCCGACGGCATCGAAAATCACCGCGGCGGGGTCGCCGCTTTCCTGCTGCACGACCGTCACGTTGTTGCGCTGGCCCCAGATCGCGAGCTGTTCGCGCGCGGCGGCGCGGAACGTGTCGCCCGCAGCGAGCAGCACCGACTGGTTGAAGTGCTGCATATGCTTCGCGAGCTTGCCGATGCTCGTGGTTTTGCCGGCGCCGTTGACGCCCGCGATCATCATCACGGTCGGCTGGTAGTGGCCGAGCGTCAGCGACTTTTCCAGCGGCTTCAGCAGATCGACCAGCAGCGTGCGCAGCGCGCCCTTGACCTGCTGCGGATCGGTGAGGCGCTCGGCGCGCACTTTCTCGCGCAGTGCTTCGAGCAGAAACTCGGTCGCGTCGACGCCCGCGTCGGACATCAGCAGTGCCGTTTCCAGTTCTTCGTACAGGTCTTCATCGATCTTCGCGCCGACGAAGATGCCCGTGATGCTCGAACTGGTTTTCGACAGGCCGCTGCGAAGGCGCGTCAGCCACGAGCGCTTTTCGGCTGCTTCGGGCACGGGCGGCGGGACGATTTCGGCGGCTTCGTCGTCCGCATCTTCGAAGTCGGCGGCGTCAGGGACGTAATTGGGATCGAATTCAGGCGCATCAGCCGAGTCCGGGACGGATTGCGAACGCGCGACGGCGGGCGCTTCCGGCTCAGCCACGTCCTGCATGTCGACGTCGGCGCCGGAATCGGCCTGCGGCGTTTCAGGCGTGTCGTCGGGCGCCTTGGAACCCTTGAATCGTTTGAAAAAGCTGAACATGGTCTGGACTGGAGTGAGATTGCGCCGGATTCCTGCTTTGGCCCGGCAACGCGTGGCGACGAACGGCGGCGAGCCACGCGACAGTTCGGCGGCGTCCGCATGGCAGCGAATTATGCGAAGCGCTGGAAGCCGCACATTTTATCAGGCGCGTCAGGCGGCGTCGTGAGCGCCCGCACGCGTGCACTGCCGTAGTGAACTTTGGCGAAGGCGGCTGCGCGCGTGTGGTAACGTTGGCGCTCCGGCCCCCCGATCGAGGTATTTATCGACAATCGGCGGGCGCACGCTCAACACACGAATCGCATGTCCCGTACTTCCCCCTCACGCGCAAAAACCGGTGCAAAAAACGGCGCAAAAAGCGCGCCTTCCGGGCGTGGCCAACCGCACACTATCCGCATCATCGGCGGCGACTGGAAGCGTACGCCGCTGCCCGTGATCGATCTCGACGGTCTGCGGCCGACACCCGACCGCGTCCGCGAAACGCTGTTCAACTGGCTCGGCCAGCGGCTCGACGGCCAGCGCTGTCTCGATCTTTTCGCCGGCAGCGGCGCGCTTGGCTTCGAGGCCGCGTCGCGCGGCGCGGCGCGCGTACTGATGGTCGAGCGCAACGCGCGCGCGGCGGCGCAACTGCGGGCAAATCAGGCCAAGCTGGCGGCAGGCGCAATCGAAGTTGCCGAAGCCGATGGGTTGCGTCTCGCGGCGAGCCTCGCGCCCGGCTCGTTCGACGTCGTGTTCCTCGATCCGCCGTTCGGCGATGATCTGCTCGACCGCGCGCTCGAACTGGCGGCGCCGCTGATCAGCGCGGATGGCTTCCTGTATGTCGAATCCGGCGAATCGCTCGATGCCGCCGGACATGCGGCGTTGGAAGGCTGGTCCGTGGTACGGCAGGGCAAGGCAGGCGCTGTCCACTTTCATTTGCTGCAGCGCGAAAATGAGGAATAATGCGCGTTCCATAACAAGCGCCGGGCGGCTTGCCGTTACGCGCGCGGTATCGTCGTCAGACGAGTCCTGCGGGGCGTGTTCCGGCACGCCTTCTAGTCTGTAGAGAGGAGAAATCCCATGGTTGTCGCCGTGTATCCGGGTACGTTCGATCCGCTCACGCGCGGTCACGAAGACCTCGTGCGTCGCGCATCGAGCATTTTCGACACGCTGGTGGTCGGCGTGGCGGACAGCCGCAACAAGCGGCCCTTCTTTACGCTCGAAGAGCGGCTCGAGATCGCGAACGAAGTGCTAGGCCACTATCCGAACGTTCAGGTGATGAGCTTCAAGGGGCTATTGAAGGATTTCGTCCGCGTCAACAATGCGCGCGTGATCGTGCGCGGACTGCGCGCCGTGTCGGACTTCGAGTACGAGTTTCAGATGGCGGGCATGAACCGCTATCTGCTGCCCGACGTCGAGACCATGTTCATGACGCCGTCGGATCAATATCAGTTCATCTCGGGCACGATCGTCCGCGAAATTGCGCAACTCGGCGGGGACGTGAGCAAGTTCGTGTTCCCGTCCGTCGAAAAGCGGCTGCAGGACAAGGTCGCCGTGCTAGAAGAGGCGCGAGCCGCCGCCAAGCCGTGATCCTGGCCGCGCCTGACGGCGTAGCGCGTGCGTTGTCCGCGATAACCGGACGCTCAGCGTGGTCTGTCCGTCAGGCGTAAAATTGCGGATTACGGAACGTTAGCTGGCATGCAGAGCACGCGTGCCGGCATGAAGTGAGAACAGCATGGCCCTGATGATTACCGACGAGTGCATCAATTGCGACGTTTGCGAGCCCGAGTGCCCGAACGACGCAATTTCGATGGGCCCGGAAATCTATGTGATCGACCCGAAGAAGTGCACCGAATGCGTTGGCCATTTCGATGAGCCGCAATGCGTGCAGGTGTGTCCCGTCGAATGTATTCCGCGCAATCCGGAACATCTGGAGACGCAGGACCAGTTGATGGAGAAGTACAACGGGTTGCAGGCGGGGAAGAGCGCCTGATTCATCTGAAAGCGGCGCGCCGTTCTTGTCACCGAAGAGCGTCGCGCCGTTTGTCTAGCCGACGGCGGCGGCCTTAGCCGACGTACCCGCCAAGAATATCCTTCAACGCATCCAGCAGCGTGCCGCACTCCGCATCGGTGCCGATCGAGATGCGCAGATGCTGATCGATGCGCGGCAGCTTGAAGTGCCGCACGAAGATTTCCTTTTCCCTGAGTCGCGCGGCGAGCGTTGCGGCGTCATAGCCTTCGTGACGCGCGAACACGAAATTCGCCGACGACGGCACCACTTCGAACCCCAGCGCCGTCAATTGCGCCGTCATCTGTTCGCGGCTCGCGATGACCTTTTCGGTGCACTCGCGGAACCACGCGTCGTCCTTGTATGCCGCGGTCGCGGCGGCCTGCGCGAGACGGTCTAGCGGATACGAATTGAAGCTATCCTTCACGCGGTTCAACGCATCGATCAACGCGGCATCGCCGAACGCAAAGCCCACGCGCATCCCCGCAAGCGAGCGCGACTTCGACGTCGTATGCACGACGAGAAGATTCGGATACTTGCCGATCAGTGAGATCGCAGATTGGGCGCCGAAGTCGACATACGCTTCGTCGATAACGACGACTGAATCCGGATTCGATGCGACAAGTCGTTCGATATCCGACAGCGGCAGTGCATGACCCGTTGGTGCGTTGGGATTGGGGAAGAGAATGCCGCCGTTCGGTTGCGTGTAGTCGTCGATGCGGATCTGAAAGGCATCGTCGAGAGGAATCGTCCGGTACGCGACGTCGTAGAGGCGTGCGTAGGTCGGATAGAAGCTGTATGTGACGTCCGGAAAGAGGATCGGCTTGTCGTGCTTCAGAAGCGCCTGAAACACAGTGGCGAGCACTTCATCCGAACCGTTGCCGGCAAACACCTGATCTACCTTGAGCCCGTGATGCGCGGCGACAGCCTCGCGCAACACGCGCGCCGTCGGATCGGGATAACGGCGCAGCGACTCGGCGTTCTCGCCGAGCTCGTTGCGAATCGCGCTCACGACGGCGGGCGAGGGCGGATACGGGTTCTCGTTGGTGTTCAGCTTCACGGGATGCGCGAGCGCGGGCTGCTCGCCCGGCACGTACGGCGTCAACCGGTGAACGATATCGCTCCAGTAGCGGCTCAAGTTCTGCTCCTCTGTTAGCTGTCGCGGCGGGCAGTCAGGGATTGCGATGCAACTGCATCATCGCGCGTTCGAGTTCGCCCTTGACGACGGTCGGCATCACCGCGAGCGCGCGTTCAATCGATTCATCGATCACGTCCTGCTCTTCCCTGCGCGGCGGCTTCAGCACGAAGTTCGCGACGTCGGGCTTCGCGCCCGCGCGTGCGCTTTCGGGAATCAGGTCGCGCGGATGACCGATACCGATGCGCAAACGCCAGTACTGCTGCGTCGACAGATGCGCGGAAATATCCTTCAGGCCATTGTGCCCGCCGCTGCCGCCGCCGAGCTTCAGCTTCACGGTGCCGGGCGGCAGATCGAGTTCGTCGTGCGCGACGAGGATCTGATCAGGCAGGACCTTGAAGAAATGCGCGAGCGCGACGACCGATTGACCCGAGCGGTTCATGTACGTCTGCGGCTCCAGCAGATGCACTTCCTCGCCATATAGACGCGCTTTCGCATAGAAGCCGTGAAAGCGCCGCTCGTCGCGCAACGTCGCGCCAGCTTCGCGCGCCAGTTGGTCGACGAGCCAGAAACCGGCGTTGTGACGAGTCGCGGTGTATTCGGCGCCCGGATTGCCGAGCCCGACGATCAGCTTGATCATGTTCGAGTGGGCCGCACGGCATGCCACGCAGCCTGGAAAAAATCGAAAAAAAACCCGCCGGGGCGAACCGCGGCGGGTTACGTCGACCGTTCCATTGAAACGGATCGAGAGGATAGCGGTCTTATGCAGCTGCCGGCTTTTCGCCTTCAGCCGACGCTTCTTCCGACTGGGCACCAGCAGGAACCGGCGCCGAAACGATCACCGGGTTTTCTGCGACGAGGTGCGCAACCAGTGCGACGCCAGCCGGCAGAACGATGTCCGTTGCGTGCAGCGATTGACCCGCTTCGATCTTCACCAGATCGACTTCGATGAACTCCGGCAGAGCTGCCGGCAGACATTCGATTTCGATTTCGTTGATGACGTGCGAGATGATCGCGCCGCCCGTCTTCACGGCCGGGTTGCTTTCCTGATTCATGAAGTGGAGCGGCACCTTCGTGTGCAGCTTCTTCGATGCGTCGACGCGCTGGAAGTCCACGTGCAGGATGATCTGACGGAACGGGTGGTATTGCACGTCGCGCAGCAGAACCTGTTGCGACTTGCCTGCCACTTCCAGGTCGAGAATCGACGCGTGGAATGCTTCTTTCTTCAGTGCGTGAAACAGCGCGTTGTGATCGAGTTCGATCAGTTGCGGTTCGCCAGCGCCGTACACGATGCCCGGGGTCTTGCCCGAGTTACGCAGGCGGCGGCTCGCACCCGTACCTTGCAAATTACGCTCGAAAGCGACTACTTTCATTTGAATCTCCATTATCTGCCCGCGACCAGGCAGTAAAACGGGTCTTGCTTACCCTTTACGGGCTGAAGACCCCAGACAAACCGGCATGAACCTTCGTTCGTTCACGCCGAATGCAAAAGCGCCGCATTCATCATGCGGCGCCTTCGCGAATACTTTAGCCTTCCGCGAACAGCGACATCACCGAGTCGCCGCGACGGATACGCGAGAACGTTTCGGCCAGCAGACCGGCGCTCGTCAGCGAGCGGATCTTCGTGCACGAGCGGGCTTCTTCGCTGAGCGGGATCGTGTCGGTGACGACGAGTTCGTCGAGTGCCGATGCCGCGATGCGCGGACCAGCGCCACCCGACAGAACCGGGTGGGTCGCGTAAGCGAACACCTTCGTCGCGCCGCGTTCTTTCAGCACTTGCGCTGCCTTGCAGAGCGTACCGGCCGTGTCGACCATGTCGTCCATGATCACGCAGGTACGGCCGTCGACTTCACCGATGATGTTCATCACTTCGGCGACGTTCGCCTTCGGACGACGCTTGTCGATGATGGCGAGATCGCAGTTCAGCTGCTTGGCCAGCGCACGGGCGCGAACCACACCGCCGACGTCCGGCGACACGACCAGCAGGTTCTCGTGATTCTGCTTGCGCAGATCGCCGAGCAGAACGGGCGTCGCGTAGATGTTGTCGACGGGAATGTCGAAGAAACCTTGAATCTGGTCAGCGTGCAGATCCATCGTGATGATCCGCTCGACGCCAGCGATTTCCAGCATGTTCGCAACGACCTTCGCCGAGATGGCAACGCGCGCCGAACGCGGGCGTCGATCTTGACGGGCATAGCCGAAGTAGGGGATGGCTGCAGTGATCCGGCCAGCGGATGCGCGCTTGAGCGCATCGACCATGATCATCAGTTCCATCAGATTGTCGTTGGTCGGCGCGCAGGTGGACTGAAGGACGAAGACGTCCTTGCCACGCACGTTTTCCTGAATCTCGACCTGGATCTCACCGTCCGAAAAACGGGAGACCATTGCTTTGCCGAGGGGAATACCGAGGATTTTGACGACTTCCTGTGCAAGCGCCGGATTTGCGTTGCCAGTAAAAACCATCAGGCCGTCATGGCTGCTCATCATGCACCTGCTTCAGGCTGTGGGAGGCGAGGAACTGCGAGAAATTTTGGCAGGGGAGGAAGGACTCGAACCCTCGAATGCCGGAATCAAAATCCGGTGCCTTAACCAACTTGGCGACTCCCCTACACTAACTTTGAGCTTCACTGAACGTGTAGGCCGTTCAGTGCCGCGAAACTTATGCCGCGAAAGCAAAGAGTGGATGCGTATCCAGACTTGCCGTTACTGCGCTGTTCCATTCGACTGGCAGTTTGGCTTGCGCCGCGACTGCTTCATCTCTACTACGGAACGCTGCAAAAACGCTTGCGCCTGATCCCGTCATCCGCGCCGGCGCGATGTTATCAAACCATCTAAGCACCTGCGCAACTTCCGCGTATTTTCCCACGACAACTTGCTGCATGTCATTCCGGCCGAAGCTATCAGGCCATTCTGCGCTGCAACTTTGCTGTGCAAGAAAGTCCGTAATTATGAGAGCCTTTGTATCTCTTGTCAACGCTTTTTCTGAAAAAATTGCTGACGTTGGAACGTGAACTCTCGGTGTCACCACCAGAAAGTGGCGCGGCGGCAATTGTACATGCTCGAGTGCTTCACCGACACCCTCTGCGAATGCATTTTTTCCAAAAACAAAAAAAGGCACATCGGCGCCGAGTTTCAATGCGAGTGCCTGCAACTCCGCGCGAGGCAAATCGAGCTTCCACAGACGGTTCAGCGCGAGCAGCGTCGTCGCGGCATCCGAGCTGCCGCCGCCAAGGCCCGCGCCCATCGGCAGTACTTTGTCGATCTCGATGTTCACGCCCAGGCGCGTGCCCGTGTGTTCCTTCAGCAGCTTCGCCGCGCGAACGGTGAGGTCAGTCTCGGCGGGAACGTCGGCGATGTCGGTGCCGCGCGTGATCGCGCCGTCGTCGCGACGCGTGAAGTGCAGCGTGTCGCCCCAGTCGAGCAACTGGAACACCGTCTGCAGTGCGTGATATCCGTTCGGCAGACGGCCGGTGATATGCAGGAAGAGGTTTAGCTTCGCTGGAGCGAGACAGTCGCGCAGCGAGTCGTTCGTTTCGATCATGAGTCTTTGCAAGGCGCGCGTGCGGATTACTGGTCGAGCACGAGCTTGATGTCGAGCGGTGGTTCGGTGCGCGCGAGATTCACGCGCTTCACGCCGGTTGCAGGCGCATCGGCATAGGCGATGTAGTCGATCGTCCAGCCGTCCTGTTGAATCTCCTTCAAACGCGTTTCCTGCTGCGGATCTTTCTCGGTCGTCGCCTTCGATGTCGGCGCAACCGAAGGCTGCAGCCAGTAGCGCAGCCCTTCGACAGGCAGCGCGAAGCCCAGCGCGTTCTGCATCAGCGTGGAGACGTTATCGGCCGTCAGCGGCTGACGGTTCGGCAGTTCGAGAGTGGCGGCCGACGGCGACGACGTGACGATCGCCATTGTCTGTCCGAGCGGGTTGCGCAGTTGCAGCGTCACAGTGTCATCGCGTTCCTGCCAGTCGAAATTGCCATACGCATTGCGCTGCTGGCCGTTCTGGTCAACGTACTGAACCGCGAAGCGGCCGTGATACGCGCGGGTGGTCTGAGCGGCGACGGCCGTTGCTGCATTCGACGTGGACGGACCTTGCGGCTGGACGGACGCGCAGCCCGACAAGGCGACGATGGCTGCGGCTGCGAGACCCAGCGCCGCGCGGCGCGGCGCTGGAGAGGAAAACACAGGAAAAGAAAAGTACATCAGAGATCGTTCACCTGAAAACGTTTGAGCGTTTTGACGAGCGTATCGTTGTCGGGTTCGAGCTTACGGGCATCGCGCCATGCCGCGCGCGCCTGATCCTGGTCACCGCTCTTCCACAGCACTTCGCCGAGATGTGCGCCGATTTCGGCGTTCGGTTGCAGATCGTAGGCCTTGCGCAGCACCTTGATCGCATCGTTGGTATCGCCGAGCCGGTACTTGACCCAACCGACGCTGTCCATGATGAACGCATCGTTCGGCGACAGCGCCAGCGCCTTCTCGACCAGCTTGTCCGCTTCCTGCAGACGCTGGTTGCGGTCCGCGAGCGAATAGCCGAGTGCGTTGTACGCCTGCGCGTTGTCTGGTTGCGTGCGCATCAGCTTGCGCAACTGCGTTTCCATCACGTCGAAATGGCCGTTCTTTTCGGCAGCCATCGCGTAGTCGTACGTGAGATCGGGGTCGTCGGGGAAATCGGTGGTGGCCTGGGCAAGACGCGCTTCGGCCTCCGGGTAGCGCTTCGCGTCAAACAGGATCGCCGCGTCGGTGCGTGCGATCAGCGCCTGCTCATGCGGGTCCTGCGTGCGAATGCCGGCGAGCAGCTTGCGCGCGTCATCGGATTTGCCGTCTCTTTGCAGCAGTTGCGCACGTGTGATCTGCGCGGGAATGTACTGCGTGCTCGTGGCGGGAATCTTGTCCAGCCAGCGGTTCGCGCCTGCCGTATCTTTCTGTTCAAGCGACAGCTGCGCGAGATAGATATAGGCCTGACCCGGATCGGCGCCCGGCGTCTTCTCGGCCTTTTGCGCATACTGTTGCAGATAGTTCTGCGCTTCCGGCAAGTTCTTCTGCTGGATCTTGATGAGCGCGAGCGCCATCAGCGGCGTCAGATCGTTCGGGTTGTCCTTCTGCATGAACTCGAACTGTTTCTGCGCGTCGTCGAGGCGGTCACTGGCCAGATACATTTGCGCGAGCGCGAGCCGAGCCTCATGCGACTTCGGATTCGCCTGCACGTATTTCTCGATCGACGCAATGCCTTCCTTGCGCTCTTCCGGTCCCATCTGCGACAGCATCAACGCAGCGGGCAGATAGTCGGCCTTCAGCTTGAGCGCCTGTTCGAGCGATTTTCGCGCACCGGGCGCATCGTCGGAAATGAGTTGCTGACGCGCGATTGCGAATTGCGCTTCGGGACGGTTGAGGTCGTTCGCGACAAGATCCTGCAGCACGTGCAGGCCACCGATGCGATTCGGCCCGCGCGAAATCAGCAGTTGCAGCGCGAGAATCCCGTTGCCGCGGTTTTCAGGCGGAATCTTCGCGAGTTCTTTCGCGAGCATCGGCTTCGCGTCGTCAGGCTTGCCCGACAGCACGAGCAGCGACGCATCCAGTTGCGCGGCGCGTTCCGATTGCGGCGCATACTGTTGCCACAATTGCGCAGCCGTCAGCGCATCCGACGGGCTCTGCGCGGCGAGCGCGATTTCCGTCGCACGCTGCGCCATGCGCGGGTCGTGCGTGTCGCGCGCGAGCGAGAGATAGGTTTGATACGCGGGCGCGGGCTGGTTGCGCTGCAGCGCGACCTCCGCCGCGAGCACCTGAAACACGATCTGGCTCGTCAACGCGACGCTCGGCAGATTGGCTTTTTCGTCGGCGGAATCGGGGCCGAAAGCATCTTGCACGGAGACGGTGTTGTCATCCGTATCGGGCGATTGATCCTGCGCATGCGCGGGCAATGCGCCGAGCGCCCAGACTGCCAGCGCGGCCACACCCAGCAGCCGGCGTGCGGAAACAGCGTGCGGCACGCCATTCGCGCCGGTCCGGCGCTTCAAAAACTGCTTAACGATGGACAGGTTCATACATATCCGTTCAATGTTTCAGTCGATTGTAACGCGCTCGCTACAATAAGCGCATAAGCGCGGACGCAAGTTGCAGACCAGTCGCGCCCATTCGCGCCCATAACGGGCTTGCGGCCGCAAAGGCGCGTTCCGACGATTGCAAAATCCTTTGTGCGGCTGGCCGCCGGAAGGGCCATTCGCCGCGTCATGTTTGTTGTGGATACGTCCGGTATCCACTTCGTTCCATTTTTTGCGCCCGGTCATTCCGACGGCGAGCGCAAGCCCGTTGTTAGCGATAACAGGCCCTAAACATGCCAGAGTTACCAGAAGTCGAGGTTACCCGACGCGGAATCGAACCGTACGTTGCTGGACACCGTGTCAAGCGCGTCGAGGTCCGCACGCTCGCGTTGCGCTGGCCGATTCCACCCGGTTTCGCGCGTTTGCTGCAGGGCCGGCTGGTTCACAAAGTGGCGCGGCGCGGCAAGTATCTGCTGTTTGAGATCGACGAAGGCTGGTTCATCGTGCATCTCGGCATGACGGGGACGCTCAGGGTCCTGCGTAACGTGCCGCATCCGCCGGCCGCTGCGAAGCACGATCACGTCGACTGGATTTTCGACGACTTCATTTTGCGCTTCCGCGATCCGCGCCGCTTTGGCGCTGTGTTATGGCACACGCGCTCGGCGGGCGACGTGCTCGAACATCCGCTGCTGGTGGACCTCGGAGTCGAGCCGTTCGCGCCGTCGTTCTCCGGCGCGCTGCTGCATCGAAAGACGCGCGGACGGAAGATTTCGGTGAAGCAGGCGCTGCTCGCAGGCGATATCGTCGTCGGTGTGGGCAACATTTACGCATCTGAAAGCCTCTTTCGCGCGGGTATCCGGCCGACCACGGCCGCCGGCCGCATCTCGCTCGTACGTTACGGTCTGCTTGCAGACGCCGTGCGCGTCACGCTTGCCGCCGCGATCGAGAAGGGCGGCAGCACGTTGCGCGATTTCGTCGGCAGCAACGGCGAGAGCGGCTACTTCCAGCTCGACTATTTCGTCTATGATCGCGCGGGTCTGCCATGCCGCGTGTGCGGCACGCCGATCAAACAGATCGTGCAGGGGCAACGCTCCACTTACTATTGTCCGACCTGTCAGCGCTGATCCGTTCATGTCCGTTCCCGCTTCCACGACTGTTTTTCCTACGATACCCACGCTGTCCGATTTCTCTGTGCGCCTGATCGCATGGCAGCGCGAACACGGCCGTCACGACCTGCCGTGGCAGAACACGCGCGACCCGTACCGCATCTGGCTGTCCGAAATCATGCTGCAGCAGACGCAGGTGTCGACGGTGATCCCGTACTACGGGCGTTTTCTCGCGCGTTTTCCGGATGTCGCCGCGCTCGCCGCCGCGCCCGCCGACGATGTGATGACGCTATGGGCCGGCCTCGGCTACTACACGCGCGCGCGCAATCTGCATCGCTGCGCGCAGGTCGTCGTCGAGCAGCATGGCGGGCGCTTTCCCGAGAGCGTGGAAGCGCTCGCGGAGTTGCCGGGTATCGGACGATCGACGGCGGCCGCGATTGCATCGTTCGCATTTGGCGCCCGTGCGACCATTCTCGACGGTAACGTGAAGCGCGTGCTTGCGCGCGTGTTCGGCGTCGAAGGCTTTCCGGGTGAGAAGAAAGTCGAGAACGGCATGTGGCTGCTGGCCGAGTCGCTGCTGCCCGTGAATGGGACCGACGACGACATCAGCGCCTACACGCAGGGGCTAATGGATTTCGGCGCGACGCTGTGCGCGCGCGGCAAGCCGGATTGCGTGCGCTGTCCGTTCGCCGTCGATTGCGTGGCGAACGTGACGGGCCGTCAGCGCGAACTACCGGCGGCGCGCCCGAAGAAAACGGTGCCGACGCGCCGCACGTGGATGCTGCTGCTACGCGACGGTGACACGGTGATGCTCGAAAAGCGCCCGCCGTCGGGTATCTGGGGTGGCTTGTGGAGCTTGCCGGAAGCGGCGGATGAAGCAGCGCTCGCGCAACTCGCGCGTGACTTCGGCGCGACAGCGGACGTGTCGCCGCTCGCGCCGCTCACGCACGTGTTCACGCACTTCAAGCTGAATATCGAACCGCGCATTGCGGAGTTCGATCACTCCGCGAAAGCCGTGAGCGCACGCGACGCCGACACCGTATGGATGTCGCTGAACGAACTGGACGCGTATGGCGTGCCCGCGCCTGTGCGCAAGCTGCTCGAAGGGCTGCAGGGTTCGCTGATCTGAACGCCGGCGCTACAGCAGCTGATGCTGCTGCATGTAGTGATGCACGATGTCGATCCGCGCGCCGGCGTCCTGTAGTTCCATCAGCTTTTGCCGCGCCTTTAGCGCGATAGGCAGCACTTCGGACAGGCGGTTCGACACCCAGGTCGGATCGTCGAGCCTGAACGGCTCGAGGAACGGCAGGCTCTCGGCATCGCGCTCGCGGATCGTCGCGATGATGCGCTCCAGCACTTCCGCACACGCTCCGAACTTTTCCATGTAATGGGTGCCTTCGAGCGGCACGTCGCTGCCGATCAACTCGGCCATCCCGACGAGCAGGCCGCCCTGTTCGACACGATGCGACAGCAGCCGGAACCGCGCGGTGCCGCGCGCGCGAATCAGCAGCATACCGAACTCGTCGACATCGCAAACGTCGATTTCCGCGAGGCAACCGACGTGCTCCGGCACGGACGGCTCATCGGGCTGCGCGACTTCCCCGCCGCTTTTCAGCAGACACACGCCGAACGATGTGTTGTCGCGCAGACAGTCGCGCGCCATGTCGAGATAGCGTGCCTCGAAGATCTTCAGCGGCAGCAGTCCATCGGGAAAAAGAACGGTGTGCAAAGGAAACAGCGGCACATCGGCAAGCACGGACGGTGTAGAGGACATGGCGCAACGCTTCGGTTAGGACCGCCGCTGCGAGCGACGGCCGGTCGGGCCACCATCGGGTTACTCAGGCGACCAGTTTCGATGAGTCGTCGACGTTGATCGGCGCATCGCGATGCCGCACTAACACGTTTGCTTCGCTCGCGAAACGCGCGGCAAGCGTTTCGGCGATGAATACCGAGCGGTGCTGTCCGCCCGTACAACCGATTGCAACGGTGAGATAACTGCGATTGTCGTCGCGGAAATGCGGCAGCCATTTCTGCAAGAACGATTCGATGTCGCCGATCATCTGCTGAACCACGGGCAGTGCATTGAGGAAATCGATGACGGGTTTGTCGAGTCCTGTCAGCGGACGCAGTTCGCGGTCGTAGTAAGGGTTCGGCAGCGTGCGCACGTCGAACACGAAGTCGGCGTCGAGCGGCACGCCGCGCTTGAAGCCGAACGACTCGAACATCAGCGCGAGGCCCGTGTGCTCCTGCTCGATGAAACGCTTGACCCACGCGCGTAAAACGTTTGCCCGCAAGTTGCTGGTATCGATCTGGTGGCCGAATTCGGCGAGCCCAGCGACGAGTTCGCGCTCGCGCTCGATCGCTTCGGCAAGCGACGTCAGCACGCCGACGTCGGCATCATGTGCGGGCGAGCCTGACAGCGGATGGCGGCGGCGTGTTTCGGAAAAGCGTTGGATCAGTGCCTGCGTGCTGGCGTTCAGGAACAGCACGCGCACGTCGTGCAGGCCGGCGAGATCGCGGATCATTTGCGGCATGTCGTCGAGCGAGGCGCCCGAGCGCGCGTCGATCGCCACCGCGAGCCGGTCCTGGCCGTCGCCCGCGAGATACGCGGCGAGTTCGGGCAGAAAGCGCGGCGGCAAATTGTCGACGCAGTAGTAGCCCGCGTCTTCGAGCGCGTTCAAAGCGACAGACTTGCCGGAGCCGGAGATACCGGTGATCAGGATAATGCGCATGGAGTCGTGGAATCCGTTGGGTTCATCATAGCATCCGGTGTCACCCGCTGTGCCGCCGCGGCTTCGCGCGCATTGCGTCAGATCAGCTTGCCGGGAAACTGGCTGTCAGGGTCTTGCATGGCGAGGCGCTGGCGGTCCATGAAGTCACGGAGTGTGTCGATGCCGCGCAGTTGCAGGATCGTGTTGCGCACGGCCGCCTCGACCAGCACGGCAAGATTTCGGCCGGCCGCCACCTGGATCGTGACCTTGCTGATGGGCAGGCCGAGTACGTCGACGGTCTGGCTTTCGAGCGGCAGGCGCTGGAATTCGCCGTCCGGCCTGCGTACCAGCTGGACGATCAGCTTCAGCTTCATTTTCCGGCGCACGGCCGTTTCACCGAAGATCGTCTTGATGTCGAGCAGGCCGAGGCCGCGCACTTCGAGCAGATTCTGCAGCAGCGGCGGGCAGCGTCCTTCGACGAAATCCGGGCCGAGGCGTACGAAGTCGACGGCGTCGTCGGCGACCAGACCGTGGCCGCGCGAGATCAGTTCGAGGCCAAGCTCGCTCTTGCCGAGGCCCGAGTCGCCCGTGAGCAGCACGCCCATGCCGAGAATGTCGAGAAACACGCCGTGCAGCGTTGCACGCGGCGCAAGGATGCGCGACATGTACAGGCGCAGGCTGTCGATCACGGCAGCGGGCGACATCGGCGTCGTGAAGAGCGGCGTCGACGAGCGCGTGCAGCGCAGGACCAGTTCCGGCGGCGCGGCGACGCCGCCCGCGACAACCAGGAACGGCGGCTCGAGCGCGATCAGCTCGGCCATGTGGCGCGAGCGGTCTTCGTCGGATTGACGCTGGTAGTAGTTGGTTTCGGCTTCGCCGAGCACCTGGATCCGGTTCGGGTGGATCAGGTTAAGGTGGCCGACGAGGTCGGCGCTGGACGTTGCAGTCGCAACTGTTTCCGCCGAGAAGCCGCGCTCCCAGCCCTCATGCCCCGTCAGCCAGCTGAGTTTCAGCGCGGCGGCGTTGTCGTCGAAAATGCTTTGGGCGTTGATGCTGGACGTATCCATGACTCCCTGACTCCCTGACCTCGTATGTGCCGCTAGGGTGCTGCCGGCGTGCTATTGTCTGCCGCCTGCTCGCTGCGCGCCGGCTGTTGCCGGTCCGCTGTTGCCAGTGTTGCGACGGCGTGCACGGAACATGTTCGGCTCGCGGCAACGCCGGTTTGCCGGACTTCGCCGCAAGCCTCGAATCAAACGCGGTGCTCCGGCGCCGTGACTCCTACGCTTTCAGCCGCGAAACGCCGCCGATACGTCAAGGTTGCCACTGAGTCAGCAGGCGATGCAACGCCTCGCGGTCCTCTTCTGTGTGCAACCGTTCGCGCGCTTCGCGATCCGACAACAGTTGGGCGATCTCCGACAGGATTTCAAGGTGCTGCTGCGTCGCCTGTTCGGGGACCAGCAGGAAGATGAGCAGCGAAACGGGCTGGCCGTCCGGCGACTCGAACGGGATCGGATCGGCAAGGCGCACGAACGCTGCAAGCGGCTGCTTGAGGCCCTTGATGCGGCCGTGCGGGATCGCGACGCCTTCGCCGAGCCCCGTTGAACCGAGGCGCTCGCGCGCGAACAGATTGTCAGTCACTGTGCTGCGGGCGATGCCGTTCTGGTTTTCGAAGATCAGGCCCGCTTGCTCGAATACGCGCTTCTTGCTTGTAACCGCGAGACCGACGACGACGTTTTCGAGGGGAAGATATTTGGCTAAACGATTCATGTTGACAGGCGCAAAGGTCGCCTGGTTTCTCCTCGCAGTGGCGATTGAAAAGCGTTCCATGCCTCGCAGCTGCTCATGGCGAATCCAGCGACGCGCGACGAACCCTGCTCTTGAGACCCGCAATGATCCCTTTGTGCAGGGCTCGGGCTGGACAAAGACCCCGAAGGTAACCGATTTATTATAGAACAGGGTTGCTGCCGATGGTGCGCCGCGCCATGACTCAAAATTGCCGTGCCCTGCGGATCGTGCGGGACTGCGAACCACGCCCATGAAACACCACGCGCCGCAAGCAACATGCGCCTAAACAAAAACCGCCCGATATCGGGCGGTTCGCGGGGCTAAGCAAAAGCCTCTACTGGCTTATTGCGGTGGCACTTCGGGTTGTGCCGCCAGTGGCTGATACTTGATCGCGTCGTGTTGATGGCCCTGCAGGCGATCCTTGTGACGAATGACTTGCCGGTCCAGCTTGTCGATCATCAGGTCAATCGCGGCGTACAGGTCGCCATCACAGCTTTCGACAAAAATGTCCTTGCCCTTCAGATGCAGGTTGATTTCAACCTTTTGCCTCTTTTCCTTTTCCTTGTGGTTGTCGACCGAGAGGACCACACTGCCATCGATCACCTGATCGAAATGTCTTAGCACCCTGTCAAGTTTGGTGATCACGTATTCTCGCAACGCTGGCGTTACATCGAGATGGTGTCCACTGATCTTCAGATTCATAGTGCTTCTCCAAGCTAGTGGCCGCCTGGTCCGCATGAATCGCGCGAGCGCCGGTCGATTCCCTCGATCTGCCACGCCGTCCCCCGTTTGACAGGCTGCTGGCAGGTCGCATCGGCCAGCCTGCTCCGCCAAACAGCGGCGCGGCCGGAAAATACCCGCCACAGGAGGTAGCGGGCTAAAGAGACTTGCGCAGATTGACTGCTGGGATCTTCAGTGCTTCGCGGTATTTCGCAACGGTACGGCGAGCGACGACGAAACCCTGTTCCGCCAGCAGTTCGGCAATGCGGCTGTCTGAAAGAGGAGATTTGGTGTCTTCCGCTCCTATCAGTTGCTTGATGAGTGCGCGAATGGCCGTTGAAGAGGCCGCGCCCCCCGTGTCGGTGGATACGTGCGATCCGAAGAAGTACTTAAATTCAAGCGTCCCGAATGGGGTGAGCATGTACTTGCCGGTTGTCACACGTGAGACCGTCGACTCGTGTAAACCCAGCGTATCAGCTATTTCCCGCAAAACCAAGGGGCGCATGGCAATTTCGCCGTGAGCGAAAAAGTTCTTTTGACGCTCCACAATTGCCTGTGCGACACGCAGGATCGTCTCGAACCGCTGCTGGATATTCTTGATCAGCCAACGCGCTTCCTGCAGTTGCTGCCGCAGCGAACCGCTGCCCGGATCGCCGCGATTGTTGCGCAGGATATTCGCGTACAGATGGTTGATACGCAGTTTCGGCACGACTTCCGGATTCAGTTCCGCCTGCCATCCCTGTGCCGTTTTGCGCACCATGATGTCAGGCACAACGTAGTCCGCTTCGGCCTTGCCGTAGGCCGCGCCCGGGAACGGCTCCAGCGAGCGGATCAGCGCATGCGCTTCGCGCAGATCGTCGTCGCTTGCCTTCAGGTATTTGCGCAGACGCGTGAAGTCGCGCGCGGCGAGCAACTCCAGATGATGCGCGACGATGTCGAGCGCGAGCGTGCGCGTGGGCGACGGCTCGAGCCGGCACAACTGCAAACGCAGGCATTCGGACGCCGAACGCGCGCCGACACCCGCGGGATCGAAGCTGTGCAGTAAGGCGAGGGCCGCGTTGAGTTCGTCGGTATCGACTTCCAGTTCGTCGGGGAGATCGGTGAGGATTTCGTCGAAGGTGGCCGTCAGATAGCCGTCGTCGTCGAGTGATTCGATCAGGAACGTGATGAGTGCGCGGTCGCGTGCGCTTGCTCCCGTTACACGAAGTTGAGCAGTCAGGTGATCGCGCAGCGTCGTGGTCGATTCGTGGATTTGCAGCGGCGGCAGATCGTCGTCGTCCGATGCATTGCCCGAACGGCCGTAGTCGTCGAGATTCCACTGGTTCGCATCCGAGTTCGAGTCCGAACCCATGCCGTTGTATTCGTCGACGCCTTGGGGTTCGCCGCTCTCCTGGCTGTCGCCGGAGGAAGTGGACGACGACGAAGACGGTGGCGAACTCGACATCCCTTCCGGCGAGGTGTTCTGCGACGTCTGCGAGATGACCGTGCCGTCGGCGGCGACGCGCAACGGACTCGCGATCCAGTCGTCCTCCGTTTCGAGCAACGGATTCTGGGAGATCGCCATCGACACTTCCTGTTGCAGTTCAAGCGTAGACAGCTGCAGCAGCCGGATGGACTGTTGCAGTTGTGGTGTCAGCGCAAGATGCTGCGACAGGCGGAGTTGGAGGCTGGCTTTCATGGCAATGTGTGATTCATTGTAGAGAGTTTGCCACGACCGCGATACCTTGCGACACCCGCAAAAACGCGTGTGCACCAGATTTTGGCGCGGACGGCCGACTACGCGGGCGATAACGCGAGCGATACCGCGCCAGCGTAGCCCGTCAAAATTACTGAACCCGTGTATTGAAACGGCCTGGGATCAGGCCGTGAGGGCGCTGCACGCGGCGTCCACGAGCCGCGTGCGCGTATTACATGCGGAAGTGTTCGCCCAGATAGACGCGGCGCACGCTCTCGTTTTCAATGATGTCGCCGGGCGCGCCGGCCGCGAGCACGCTACCGTCGCTGATGATATATGCGTGATCGCAGATACCGAGTGTCTCACGGACGTTGTGATCGGTGATGAGCACGCCGATGTTGCGCTGCTTCAGGAACTTCACGATCTTCTGGATTTCCAGCACCGCGATGGGGTCGACGCCCGCGAACGGTTCGTCGAGCAGAATGAAGCTCGGATTGGTGGCGAGGGCGCGCGCGATCTCGACGCGGCGGCGCTCGCCGCCCGACAGCGACAGCGCAGGGTTCTCCCGCAAGTGCGCGATCTGCAGTTCGTCGAGCAGCGCTTCCGTCCGCGACGCGATCGCGTCTTTCGACAGACGCTTGCCGTCCTCGCCGAATTGCAGCTCCAGCACGGCGCGGATGTTTTCCTCGACGGAGAGCTTGCGGAACACGGACGCTTCCTGCGGCAGATACGACAGGCCGAGCGACGCGCGCTTGTGAATGGGCAGAAGGCTGATCGACTTGCCGTCGAGATCGATCTCGCCCGCGTCGAGCGGCACGAGGCCGACGATCATGTAGAACGACGTCGTCTTGCCGGCTCCGTTCGGACCGAGCAGGCCGACCACTTCGCCGCTCTTCACGTCGAGCGAGACGTCCTTGACGACCGTGCGCGAGCCATAGCGCTTCTTCAGATTGCGGACGACGAGCGAACTGCTGGTGCCTGCCGGCTTTCGATGGGGAAGGGCGGGGGCGCTCACGGCTTCGTCGTTCCTTGTCCCTGGAATTGGTTGGTCGGTTGCAGCGTCGCCGACGGGCCGCTGATCGGCTGGGCGCCGCCATTGCGCGGCGACAGCATCGCGCGCACACGGCCGTTCGGATTGCCCGGACCTGCGACGTCCTTGCCGGCCTTCGCGGTGTAGAAGTCGTTCTGGCCGTCGTATGTGATGACGCTGCCGTGCACTTCGTCCATGATCGTGTTCAGACCTTGCAGGCGGCGCACGGTTGCGCGCGTCGTCAGCGTGGTGAGGTCCTGCTTGCCGTCGTAGTCGATGCGTTCGGCATCGCCGTCGATGTATTCATCGGAGCCGTCGCGCTTCTGGCGGAAGTACGCGAGGTTCTTGCCCGTCGACGTGCCCGTTGCATATTGATAGCCCTGCGGGTCCTGCGTCACTTCGACGCGGTCCGCCTTGATCACGATCGTGCCTTTGGTCGCGACCACGTGGCCGGTGAAGATGTTGACCTGCTTGAGGTCGTCATACGTCATGTTGTCCGCTTCGATATTGAGCGGTTTGTCCTTGTCGGCGCGTTCGGCGTGCGCGAGCGGCGCAAAACCGGCAAGCGGCAAGGCGATCAACAGTGCCGCAAGCCCGGCGCGGCTCGTGCGATACGCGCGCATGCGGCCGGACTCAAAACGGGGGAACGATTCGTTCATGCAGTCACGCTGGAATTGGATTTACCCGGGTTACTTCTGGGAACTGCCGGAGTCGACGGGGGCGATGGCGCCACGCACGTTGCCGAATAGCTGGATGACCCGGGTGACATTGTTGTAGTTCATACCGCTGGCCGTCATGATCGACTGGCCGCGCTGAAGTTTAACCGGCTTTTCCGTCTCGATGACATCGTCGTTCACGAGCACGCGGAAATGCGAGGAATCGGCCTGCATTCTCGGGTCGCCGAAACCCGCGTCGCGCACGATGCGCGCGTTGTCGTACAGATCGACGATCGACGCGTCGCCGTTCACCGTGCCGCGGTCGCCCGTCGCTGTGACGACGGGTTTGGCCGGCTGGAACGCGCGAATCGCGGGCATGGTGAGGTCGCTCACTTCGTCGTCCTCGTAGTGGACGAGCTTCGACGCGGTGAGGCGGTATTGCGTCGCGCCCGACTGATCGAGTTCGGATATCGAAAAGTTGTCCGCGAAATAGTCCGGCGTGTGCTGTTTCGGCCTGACCACGCCTTCGTCCTGGCGCGGCAGCGTAGCCTGCAGCAGCCAGTACGTGATGCCGGCGAGCGCCGCCATCGCGACGAGCGGGATCAGCGAGGTCCAGCGAAACCGGTTCATCCGACGAGGCCTCGCTGCACCTCGCCGCTGCATGCGGCTGCGAGCAACGCGTCATAGCGGCCTTGCGCGCGCAACAGCGCGTCGCACACTTCGCGCACCGCGCCGTGGCCGCCGCGCGCTTCGCTGACCCAGTGCGCACGGGCGATCACTTCGGGATGCGAGTTTGCCGGTGCGGCCGCGAAGCCGACTTTCAGCATCACGGCGAGATCAACCCAGTCGTCGCCCATGTAGCCGCATTCTTCCGGCGTGCGGCCCGTTTCCTTCAGCAGTTGCTCAAATGCCGCGAGCTTGTGTTCGACGCCCTGATACACATGCGTGATGCGCAGATTCTCTGCGCGCTTCTCGACGATGCCCGACTTGCGCCCCGTGATGATTGCCGTGTCGATGCCTGCCTCGCGCAGCAGCTTGGCGCCGTGACCGTCCATCGAGTTGAACGCCTTCATCGTGTCGCCTTCGGCCGTAAACAGCAGGCTGCCGTCGGTGAGTACGCCATCGACGTCGAATATCATCAGCTTCACGCGGCTTGCGCGTTCGGCTGCGGTCAGGGCGGGAGCCATCAGATCACCTTCTTCGAAAACAGATCGTGCATGTTGAGCGCGCCGATCAACTTGCCTGCTTCATCGACGACCAGCATCTGATTGATCCGGTGGCGCTCCATCAGTTCCACGGCTTCGACAGCGAGGCGGTCGGGACCGATCGTGCGCGGGCCGTGTGTCATCACGGAATCGATCGATAGTGCGCGGAAATCGCCGTCGCGCTCGAGCACGCGGCGCAGGTCGCCATCGGTGAAGATGCCCGTGACTCGCTCGTTTTCGTCGACGATAGCCGTCATGCCCATGCGTTTGGCCGTAAGCTGGAACAGCGCGTCGCGCACGGTCGCGTCCGAAAGCACCTTAGGCACCTGGTCGCCCGTGCGCATCACATCGCGCACGTAGGTGAGCAGGCGCCGGCCGAGCGCGCCGCCCGGATGCGAGCGCGCGAAATCATCGGCACCGAAGCCGCGCGCTTCGAGCACGGCGACCGCGAGCGCGTCGCCGAGGGCGAGCGCGGCCGTGGTGCTGGCCGTCGGCGCGAGATTCATCGGACACGCTTCCTTTTCGACGCCGCAATATAGATGCACGTCGGCGATCCTGGCGAGGCTCGAACCAGGGCGGCCCGTCATCGCGATCATCTTCGCGCCGAGGCGCTTGACGAGTGGCAGGATCGCAACCAGTTCTTCCGATTCACCGGAATTCGACATACCGATGAATACATCGTCGGCCGTCACCATGCCGAGGTCGCCGTGGCTAGCTTCGGCGGGATGCACGAAAAACGCGGGCGTGCCCGTGCTCGCGAGCGTCGCTGCGAGCTTGCGCGCGATATGACCGGATTTGCCGATGCCGGAGACGACGACACGCCCACGGCAGCCGAGAATGAAGTCGATTGCTTCGAGGAACGCATCGTCGAGATGATCGCGAAGGGAGCGCACGGCGTCCGCTTCGATGTCCAGCACGTCGCGAGCGAGCGCAAGTGCCCGGTCGCCATTGATTTTCGCTATCATCCGGGGAGTATAGCAAAGGCGCTTGTTCGCCGCGCCGGGAGCGACCTTTCCGGACATTGCCTTCACGGGCCCCTGAACCTTGCTGCGCGGGCGTTTGCGCGTGGCTCCGCCGACGAACCAGGATGCTCTTTTCAATGCGCTTTTGCCGATGATTTCCCCGCTCGAAATGACGCTGTTCCTGCTGCTGGCTTCAGTTGTGGGCGTCGTCGTGTTCCGCTATCTGAACCTGCCGCCGATGCTCGGCTATCTGTCCGTCGGCATCGTGGTGGGGCCGCACGCGTTAGGCATCGTGCCGGATTCGGTCGGCGCGCAGAACCTCGCCGAATTCGGCGTCGTGTTCCTGATGTTCTCGATCGGGCTGGAGTTTTCGCTGGCGAAATTGCGCTCGATGCGCCGGCTCGTGTTCGGCCTCGGGCTGTTGCAGGTGCTCGGCACGATTGCCATCGCGGTCACGCTCGGCTTCGTGCTCGAACGCTGGGTGCATATCTCGTGGCAGGCGAGCGTTGCGCTGGGCGGCGCGCTCGCGATGTCGTCGACGGCGATTGTCAGCAAGATGCTCGCGGAGCGGCTCGAAATCGAAACCGAGCACGGCCGCAATATCTTCGGTGTGCTGCTGTTCCAGGATCTGGCCGTGGTGCCGCTGCTGATCATCATCGCGGCGCTCGGTGGCAATCCGGAAGAGCTGATGAAGTCGCTCGGCATCGCGTCGATCAAGATCGTGATCGCGTTGGCGCTGCTGTTAATCGTTGGCCAGAAGTTCATGACGCGCTGGTTCAACGTGGTCGCACGGCGGCGCTCGCAGGAACTGTTCATTCTGAACCTGCTGCTGGTGACGCTCGGCGCCGCGTTCATCACCGATAAATTCGGCCTGTCGCTCGCGCTCGGTGCGTTCATCGCGGGCATGCTGATCGCCGAGACGCCTTACCGGCATCAGGTGGAAGAGGACATCAAGCCGTTTCGCGACGTGCTGCTCGGTCTGTTCTTCGTGACGACGGGCATGCTGCTGAATCCGATGGTGATCTGGCAGCATCCGTTGATCGTGCTCGCGTTCCTGATCGGCCCGGTGCTGCTGAAAGCGGTGATGATCACGGGCCTCGCGCGTCTCTTCGGCGCGACGCCGGGCGTGGCGATGCGCACGGGTATCGGGCTCGCGCAGGCGGGCGAATTCGGTTTTGTGCTGCTCAACCTGATTCTCGACAAACATCTCGTCGACGCGACGCTGTTGCAGGCGATTCTCGCCGCGATGCTGCTGTCGATGCTCGCCGCACCGTTCATGATCCAGAACGCGGATCGTCTCGTGCTGCGCGTGTCGTCGACAGAATGGATGATGCAGTCGTTGCAGATGACGCGCATCGCGACGCAAAGCCTGAAGCAAAGCGGCCACGTGATCATCTGCGGTTACGGCCGCGCCGGGCAGAACCTCGCGCGCATGCTGGAGCACGAAGGCCTCTCGTATGTCGCACTCGACCTCGATCCAGACCGCGTCGCCGCTGCAGCAGCGGCGGGCGAGTCAGTCGTGTTCGGCGACGCCGGGCGGCGCGAGTCGCTGCTTGCGGCGGGTATCCATCGCGCGGCGACTGTTGCGATCACGTATGCGAACACGCCGTCCGCGCTGCGCGTGCTGCACAACATCCACGAACTCGAACCGACGCTGCCCGTGATCGTGCGCACCGTCGATGATTCCGACCTCGAAAAGCTGCTCGCCGCGGGCGCGACGGAAGTGATTCCGGAGATCGTCGAAGGCAGTCTGATGCTGGCGTCGCACACGCTCGTCGTGATGGGCGTGCCGATGCGGCGCGTCGTGCGGCGCGTCGAGGAACTGCGCGACGAGCGCTATAGTCTGTTGCGCGGCTACTTCCACGGCGCGGACGACGTCGAGGACGACGATGGTCACGAGCAGGTGCGGCTACAATCGGTGCCCGTCGACGAAAAGGCGGATGCTGTCGGGCGCACGCTCGAAGAACTCGGGCTTTTCGATCTTGGCGTCGACGTCACAGCGATTCGCCGGCACGGCATTCGCGGCGTCGAGCCCGATCCGTCGACCAAGCTGCGCGCGAGCGACATCGTCGTGCTGCGCGGCCTGCCCGAAGCGCTGTCCGAAGCTGAAGAACGTTTGTCGAAGCATCGGCGTGCGGGCGCGGCGGCGGCCTGACGCTTGCTGTCATTCTTCACCGTAGATCACGCTGCGCCGTTCCCACGCTAGACGAACGCGCGCGGCATTCATGCAATTCACTGGAAATATCAGGGTCTTGACGGACCCGTCTGGAGTCATCATGTCCAACGCGCCTGCGAATCAGCCTTTCGATCCGGCCGATTACATCAACAGCCAGATCCGCACGGTGTCCGACTGGCCGCAGCCCGGCGTGCAGTTCCGCGATATCACTCCGCTTCTGCAAAAGCCGAAGACGCTGCGCGTGCTGATCGATCTGTTCGTGCAGCGCTATATCGACCAGAAGCTCGACTATGTCGCGGGGCTCGATGCGCGCGGCTTCATCATCGGGCCGATTCTCGCGTACGAGCTGAACCTCGGTTTCATTCCGATCCGCAAGATCGGCAAGCTGCCGTACAAGACGGTGTCTGAATCGTACGAACTCGAATACGGCACGGCGACTGTCGAGATTCACGAGGACGCCTGCAAGCCTGGCGACCGCGTCGTGATCGTCGACGATCTGATCGCGACGGGCGGCACGATGATGGCGGGCAAGAAGCTGCTGGAGCGTCTCGGGGCGACGGTGATCGAAGGCGCGGCGATTGTCGATCTGCCCGATCTCGGCGGCTCGAAGCTGCTGCGTGAAGCGGGCCTGCCGCTTTTCACCGTCACGACGTTCGGTGGCCACTGATCCCTTTGCAGGTCCCTTGAACGGAGCTTAAGCGCGATGCCCAACTTCCTGCTGTTCCTCGCGACGTCGATAGCGATCACGTTCGCGCCCGGTCCCGACAATCTGCAGGTTCTCGCGCGTGGCATTTCGCAGGGACGCGCGGCAGGCTTCGTCGCGGCGCTCGGTTTCGCGGCCGGCATTTCGTTTCACACGACGCTCGCCGCGCTCGGCATCGCGGCCGTGCTGCGTTCGTCGCCCGTTGCGTTCGAGGTCCTCAAGCTCGCGGGCGCGGCGTATCTGATCTGGATCGGCATCAAGGCACTGCGCAGCAAAGGTCTCGCGACGGCGCACGAGCGTCCGCCGCAACCGCTCGCGTCGATCTTCCGTCAGAGCGTGATCGGCAACATGCTCAATCCGAAGGTGACGTTGTTCTTCGTCGTGTTCCTGCCGCAATTCGTCGATCCGCATGGCGCGCAGAGCGTCACGCTGCAGATGCTCGAACTGGGCGTGCTGTTCATGTTGCAAACGGTCGTTGTGTTCTCGCTGTTCGGCGTGTGCGCGGGCATGATCGGCGGATGGCTCAAGCGCCGGCCGCGCGCGGGCGTGTGGCTCGACCGGCTTGCGGGCGCGACGTTTATCGCAATCGGCATTCGCGTCGCGCTGCGCGACTGATTTTTCGCGCTTCACCCATCACGCTGTCTGGAGTTTTCATGTCTTTGCCTTGCATCGTCGACGCGCGCCGTTTCGATCCCGCCTTGCATGTTCCGTTTGTGATCCACGGCGAGCGTGTCGGCTGGGTTCGCGCGAGCGATGTGCCGCTGCTCCAGCGCTGGCCCGATGTGTTCGACATCGATGCGCAGCAGGTCGCGCTTTCGCCGCAATTCAGCACCGTCGATCTGCGCAGCGCGGCGCTTGGTTCGGTGATCGGCGCGCTTGCCGCCGAGGGCTGCATTCCCGGCTGGCGCGACGAAACCTATGCGATCCGCAATGCATTCGATGCGCCGCCGCTCGCTTATATCGAGCGTGCGGCATCGCGCTTTTTCGGCACGATGACGTACGCGGTGCATCTGAACGGCGTCGTAGAATATACGGGTCGCGCGCCGCAGCTGTGGATCGCGCGCCGCAGCGACACGAAGGCAACCGATCCCGGCATGCTCGACAACGTCGTCGCGGGCGGCATCGGCTGGGGCTTCAGCCTCGCCGAGACGATCGTCAAGGAGTGCTGGGAGGAAGCGGGCATTCCGGAAGAGATCGCCGCGCGCGCTGTCGCCGGACGCACCGCGCATGTGCTGCAATCGTTGCCCGAAGGCACGCAGGCCGAGCAGATTTTCATCTACGACCTCGCGTTGCCTGAAGACTTTGCGCCGCGCAATCAGGATGGCGAAGTCGGCGAACATCGGCTCGCGCGCATCGAAGATGTCGCGCAGGCGATCGAAGAAGGCGCGATGACAGTCGATGCAAGCCTCGCGACGCTCGATTGCCTGTTGCGCCGTCGCTGGATCGACGAAGATGCATGCGAAGGCATCGAAGCGCTATTCGCACCGCCCGTTCTCGCCTGACGACGCGACTTGACGTACACCACGAAACACGCACTGAAGAAGGGAGTCACCGAGGTCATGTCGACCGAACACAGCTTTATTCTCAAACTGTCGTGCGCCGATCGGCCCGGCATCGTTCACGCCGTGTCGGGTTTTCTGTTCGAGCGCGGCAGCAACATCCTCGACTCCGCGCAATTCGGCGACAGCCACACGGGTGAATTTTTCATGCGCGTCCACTTCCAGCAGGTGGGCGGCGATCCGGGTCTCGACGCGCTGCGCACTGCGTTCACGACGCTCGCCGAGCAGTTCGGCATGCGCTGGGAACTGCACGACGCGAACGAGAAGCCGCGCGTCGTGCTCATGGTGTCGAAGATCGGCCACTGTCTGAACGATCTGCTGTTCCGCTATCGCACGGGGCAACTGAACATCGAGATTCCGGCGATCATTTCGAATCACAAGGAGTTCTATCAGCTCGCCGCGAGCTACGACATTCCGTTCCATCACTTCCCGCTGACGTCGAAGGACGCGAAGGCGCAGCAGGAAGCACGCGTGCTCGAAGTGATCGACGAGTGCAAGGCGGATCTGGTCGTACTCGCGCGCTATATGCAGATTCTGTCGCCGGAACTGTGCGAACGGCTGGCCGGGCGCGCGATCAACATCCACCACTCGTTTCTGCCGAGCTTCAAGGGCGCGAAGCCGTATTACCAGGCGTTCGATCGCGGCGTGAAGCTGATCGGCGCGACCGCGCACTATGTGACGACGGATCTCGACGAAGGCCCGATCATCGAGCAGGAAGTGGAGCGCGTCGATCACAGCATGACGCCGGATCAATTGACGGCGATTGGCCGCGACGTCGAATGCGTGACGCTGGCGCGCGCGGTGAAGTGGCACGTCGAGCATCGTATCGTGCTGAACGGCAGCAAGACGGTCGTGTTCCGCTGATTCGTTTTGTTTTGCTCGAAACCGGCGCGTGTCGTGATCGGCAGCGCCGGTTTTTTATTTGGCGAAACGGGTGATGCGTTAGCGCGAAGCCGCGCTTTCCGTCTGCGTCTGAACGACGCGCGTCTTTGTCTTGCGTGCGCTCGACGCCTGGCGGCGCGCGTTCATCTTCTTCAGCCAGATCAAGAGGCCTGTTGCGCTCAGCACGGCGACCATCACGCCGACACAGCTGATCAGGATTCGCCCTCCGACGCCGAGAATGCGCCCCGAATGCAGCGGGAATTGCGCCTGCATGAAGAGGTCGCCTGCTGTTCCCTTGCCGGGAATTTGCGAGCCTAGCGGTTGGCCTGTTTGCGCGTTCCAGTACGTCCACGCGTTGCCGAGACCGCCGTCGCCGTGGTCGTCGCCGGCGCCGAAGTAGCCGATGCCGTACACATGAAACATCGGCGCGTAATAGATCGCGCCCGGCGGCGCTTCGATGTGCTTGTCAGCGCGTGCCTGGATCGCTTTGTTCAAAATCGCTTCGCGCGCGATCGGTGCTTCGTTCGGCTTCGCGTTGGGCAGCAACGACGGATCGGTGAACGGCGTCGGCGTGAGCGTCGAGAAGAACTTGACTACCGGCTGCACGACAGGCCCCGACAGATTCATCGACACCGACGTCACCGCCATCATCAGCAGCAATCCCCAGATCCAGACACCGCCCGAGCGGTGCAAGTCGAATGTGAGCGCGTAGCCACCGCGCCGCACACGAAACGCAAACGACTTCTTCCACGCCTTCACGCTCGGGAACGACAGCACGAGCGCGATCACGCTATCGAAGATCCACACGATCCCGACGATACCCATCAGCCACGTACCGATGTCGATGCCGCCCGTGAACGGCAGGAACAGCGTGTAGTGCAGCTTGTAGATGAACGGCATCAGATTCAGCCGCGCGACGGACAGCGCGCCCCATTCACGGCGGCTCTGGATTGCGCCTGTCGCGGGATCGACGGCGATCTGGTTGAAGTCGAGCGTGTACGGCTGGTTCGTTTTCGGGTCGACGCGCGGCAGCACCATCATCTGCAACGCGTGCCCCGGTTCGACGGATAGCGGCAGATAGGTCACCTGAAGGCGCGGATCACCCGCTTCGACGCGGCGCGCGAGTTCCAACGACGGCAGCGGCTGCGCGTCGCTGCGCGCATAGAAGAAGGTCGGATTGAGCATCGCGTCGAGTTCGTGATCCCACGCGATCAGCGCACCCGTCAGTCCCGCGACGAACAGAAACAGCGCGATGCCGATGCCGAACCAGCGATGCAGACGCACGAGCACGGGCCTCATGCGCAGCTCCCGTCGAAGGCGACGGCCGTGGACGGCGGAAAAATGGCGGACATGACGGCGTGATATCTTGCGAATAAGAACGATTCGCATCTTATGGGGCGAATGGGGATGTCGCAAGAGTTTCGTAAGGACGGACGTCTTTTATTTCCGTGCGACGCGACGCGACGCGACTTCCGGCGCGGTGCCATTAATGTAAATGTTGCGAGGGTGCGACAAATTGTCGCGCGCGGCTTTCCGGGCCGCTATCGTCGCCCACTTCTAATGAAAAAAGGCGGCCTCGCGGTCGCCCTTTGTGTTGGTGTGCACCCCGTTTGTCGCGTTACACGAGCCGCAGATAGATCAGTTCGCGCTTGATGTACGCATAGAAGATCGGCGCGGCGACCACGCCTGGAATACCGAACGCGGCTTCCATCACGAGCATCGCGATCAGCAGTTCCCACGCACGCGCCTCGATCTGCCCGCCGATGATGCGCGCGTTCAGGAAATACTCGAGCTTGTGGATCAGGATCAGGAAGATCAGCGCTGTCACAGCGGCCGGAAAGCTCACCGACAGCGCCACAGCCACGATCAGCGTATTCGAGATCAGATTGCCGATCACAGGCAGCAGGCCGACGATGAACGTGAGGATGACGAGCGTCTTCGCCATCGGCAGCGGCGCGTGAAAGAGCGGCAACAGCAGCAATAGGAAAATGCCCGTGAACACCGTGTTGATCGCCGAGATCTTCACCTGCGCGAACACGATGCGGCGGAACGCGTCGGCAAAACGGCTGACGCGCGTGATGAACGCCGTCGACAGCGGCAGCCGCTGTATATGCCTGGTCGCGCCGACCGCGATGATCGCGCCGATGATCATGCCGATCAGCACATGCGTGAAGATGCGCGCCGCGTTCTTGCCGCCTTGCGACAGCGTGCTCGCGTGCGTCTGCATCAGCACGGCGGCTTTTTCCTTCATCTGCTCGGTGGAAACGGGCAGGTTCTGCGCGACGAATTGAGGCAGACGGCCGCGGGCCTGATCGATCAGCGACATTGCCTGGTCGAGCAGCTTCTGCACGCTGGGCACGTCCTTCTCGAAGTGGTCGATGACGGCGACGGTGAAGCCCGTCAGCGCGCCGACTATCACCGCAGAGAGAATCACCACCGAGAGCCAGCGCGCGCGCCCGCTCGACATGTGTTTTTCGATGCGCGGCGCTAGCGTATGGACGAGCTGGAACACGAGCATGCCGGCGAGCAGCGCGCCCAGCAGCTTGAGTTCGAGCACCGCCCACATCGCGAGGAGCGCGACAATGTAGCTGCCGACTTCGACCGCCGACAGTTTCGGCAGGCTCATGTCGCTGGTCAGCCTGACCGGGCGAGGGCGCAGATCCTGCACCTGCCCGTCATCACGGGCCGGATTACGCTTGGCCATGGCTTTGTATAGTCTCCAACCTCAGGTTTTGACGCTCGGCTTGCCGGCCTTCGCCGGTGCCTTGCCCGTTGCTCTTGCTGTTCCTGCCGCTGGTTTCGCTGTCGATTTCGATGCCGGTTTCGGCGCATCTGCGGCAACGGCCTTTTTCGACCTTGCCGGTTTTACGGCCGGTTTCGCCGATTCTGCAGCGCCTTCGATGACAGTTGCCTCCGCTTCGTCGTCAGATTCTTCACTGTCCACCTGCTTCGCATAGTCCGCGCCTGCTGCCGCTTCGTCTGCCGCCTTGTCGCGCTGCAACAGCGGCGCGAGATACCGTCCGGTAAAACTTGCCTTCGACTTCGCAATCTGCTCCGGCGTGCCTTGCGCGATGATCTGACCGCCGCCGGCGCCGCCTTCGGGGCCGAGATCGATGACCCAGTCGGCAGTTTTTATCACATCGAGATTATGCTCGATGATGACCACGGTATTTCCTTGATCGCGCAACCGATGGATCACTTCGAGCAACAGCGCGATATCGTGGAAGTGCAAACCCGTGGTCGGCTCGTCGAGGATATACAGTGTGCGACCTGTGTCGCGCTTGCTCAGTTCCAGCGAAAGCTTCACGCGTTGCGCCTCGCCGCCCGACAGCGTGGTTGCCGACTGGCCGAGCCGGATATAGCCGAGGCCCACGTCCAGCAACGTTTTCAGCTTGCGCGCGATGACGGGCACCGCCTTGAAAAAGTCGTATGCGTGCTCGACCGTCATCTCCAGCACTTCGCTGATGTTCTTGCTCTTGTACTGGATATCGAGCGTTTCGCGGTTGTAGCGCTTGCCGTGACACACGTCGCACGGCACGTATACGTCCGGCAGGAAGTGCATTTCGACTTTCAGCACGCCGTCGCCCTGGCACGATTCGCAGCGGCCGCCCTTCACGTTGAACGAGAAGCGGCCCGGATCGTAGCCGCGTTCCTTCGCGGCGGGCACCCCCGCAAACAGCTCGCGGATCGGCGTGAAGAGGCCCGTGTACGTGGCGGGGTTCGAGCGCGGCGTGCGGCCGATCGGCGACTGGTCGACGTTGATGACCTTGTCGAAATGCTCGAGCCCTTCGATCGCCTCGAACGGCGACGGCTCCGCCGACGAACCGTACAGATGCTGCGCGACGGCGTGATACAGCGTGTCGTTGATCAGCGTCGACTTGCCCGAGCCCGACACGCCCGTCACGCAGGTCAGAAGACCGACGGGCAGATCGAGCGTCACGTGTCGCAGGTTGTTGCCGTATGCCTCGATGATGCGCAGATGGCGCTCGTCGGGCGCCTTGCGGTCATCGGGGAATTCGATGCGGCGCGCGCCCGCGAGATACTGGCCCGTCATCGACGCGGGGTCTGCCTGCACTTCGTCAGGTGTGCCTTCGGCGATCACCATGCCGCCGTGCTCGCCCGCGCCCGGCCCCATATCGACGACATAGTCGGCCATACGGATCATGTCTTCGTCGTGCTCGACGACGATCACCGAGTTGCCGAGGTCACGCAGGTGCTTGAGCGTCGAGATGAGGCGGTCGTTGTCGCGCTGATGCAGGCCGATGGACGGTTCGTCGAGCACGTACATCACGCCCGTCAGCCCCGAGCCGATCTGCGACGCGAGACGGATGCGCTGCGCCTCGCCGCCCGACAGCGTTTCGGCGCTGCGTTCCAGCGACAGGTAATCGAGCCCGACGTTATTCAGGAACATCAAACGCGCGACGATTTCCTTGACGACCTTGTCGGCGATTTCGCGCTTCGAGCCTTCGAGCCGCAGCGTCTGGAAATAGCCGAGTGTGTCGCGCAGCGGCCAGCCGCTGACCTCGAAGATGCCGCGCGCGTCGCCATCCGTGCCGATGCGCACGAAGCGGGCTTCGCGGCGCAAACGCGTGCCTTCGCACGACGGACACGCCTGGTTGTTCTGATACTTCGCCAGTTCTTCGCGCACCGCGACCGAGTCGGTCTCGCGATAACGCCGCTCCAGATTCGGAATGATCCCTTCGAACACATGCTCGCGCACGGACGTGCGGCCGCGCTCGTTGATGTACGAGAACGGCACCGTCTGCTTGCCCGAGCCATACAGCAGGATATGGCGTACCTTTTCCGGCAGATCTTCGAACGCGGTGTCGATATCGAATTCGAAGAACGCCGCAAGGCTTTGCAGCATCTGGAAGTAGAACTGGTTGCGCCGGTCCCAGCCCTTCACGGCGCCCGCCGCGAGCGACAGCGACGGATGCGCGACCACGCGCTTCGGATCGAAGAACGTGATCTGGCCGAGGCCGTCGCACTCCGGGCACGCGCCCATCGGATTGTTGAACGAAAAGAGGCGCGGCTCCAGTTCCTGCAGCGAGTACGAGCAGATCGGACACGCGAACTTCGAGCTGAACAGATGCTCTTTGTCCGTGTCCATTTCGAGCGCGATCGCGCGGCCGTCGGCGAGACGCAGCGCGGTTTCGAACGATTCGGCGAGACGCTGCTTCGCGTCGGCGCGCACCTTCAGACGGTCGACGACGACGTCGATCGTGTGCTTGTCGTTCTTTTTCAGCTGCGGCAGCGAGTCGACTTCATAAATTTTCGCTACGCCTTCGTTCGCCGTGCCGCCGCCCGAGCGCACGCGAAAACGGATGAAACCTTGCGCCTGCATGTCTTCGAACAGCTCGGTGTGCTCGCCCTTGCGGTTCGCGACCACGGGCGCGAGGATCATCAGCCTCGTGTCTTCGGGCAACGCGAGCGCGGCGTCCACCATCTGCGAGACGCTTTGCGCCTCCAGCGGAATTTCGTGGTCCGGGCAATACGGCGTGCCGACACGTGCGTAAAGAAGTCGCAGGTAGTCGTGGATTTCGGTGACCGTGCCGACCGTCGAGCGCGGGTTGTGCGACGTCGCTTTCTGCTCGATCGAAATGGCGGGCGACAGACCCTCGATCAGATCGACGTCCGGCTTTTCCATCAATTGCAGGAATTGCCGGGCGTACGCGGACAGGCTCTCCACATAGCGGCGCTGGCCTTCGGCGTAGAGCGTGTCGAAGGCGAGCGACGATTTGCCCGAGCCGGACAAGCCGGTAATCACGACCAGCTTGTGACGCGGCAAGTCGAGATTGAC
Organism: Paraburkholderia hospita; assembly: GCF_002902965.1. GTDB lineage: Bacteria > Pseudomonadota > Gammaproteobacteria > Burkholderiales > Burkholderiaceae > Paraburkholderia > Paraburkholderia hospita. The sequence goes on from NZ_CP026105.1 coordinate 425,003, forward strand.
GTTCTTCAGGTTGTGGGTCCGAGCCCCACGGATACGGATTTGTTCCATGAACCGGCGGGAAGAGGAGAAGGCTAAACCTGCTACTATAACGACTTTTCCAGACCGCCGTTACGGCTTCCTGACAGTGCGCAAACGGCGTGCTGACAAAGACGAAAGCGTCGTTTTTTCGCGGTTCAGCGTTGCGGGGAATGGCTCGTAGGTAAGGGCGATTTCTGCCTTCTGCAAGGCACCAGGCACTCGTTGTAAGCTCGGTCAGCGTCGGAGGCTGCGCGTGCGTCGTGCATGCGGGCTACCACGCGATTTCGCTGTCCGTTCATTCAATAACCGTTCCCGATGTCCAATCCGTCCGCCACCTCCACACGCATGAGCGCGCCCGAGTTGCGCGCGACCGTGTCGCTTGCCGCGATCTTCGCGTTGCGCATGCTGGGTCTCTTCATGATCATGCCCGTCTTCTCGATCTACGCGAAGACGATTCCGGGCGGCGACAACGTGTTGCTGGTCGGCATTGCGCTTGGCGCGTACGGCGTGACGCAATCGCTGCTGTACATCTTCTACGGCTGGGTTTCCGACATGATCGGCCGCAAGCCGGTCATCGCAATGGGTTTGCTGATCTTCGCGCTGGGCAGTTTCGTCGCCGCGTCCGCGCACGATATGACGTGGATCATCGTCGGCCGCGTGATCCAGGGGATGGGCGCGGTGTCGTCGGCGGTGATCGCGTTCATCGCGGATCTGACGGCCGAAGAGCATCGCACGAAGGCGATGGCGATGGTGGGCGGCTCGATCGGCGTGTCGTTTGCGGTGGCGATCGTCGGCGCGCCGATTGTGTTCCACTACCTCGGCATGAGCGGCCTGTTCACGCTGGTCGGCATTTTCTCGATTCTCGCGATCGGTGTGGTGCTGTGGATCGTTCCCGATGCGCCGAAGCCCGTGCATGTGCCCGCGCCGTTCCACGAAGTCCTGCACAACAAGGAACTGCTGCGTCTGAACTTCGGCGTGCTGGTGCTACATGCCACGCAGACCGCGCTGTTCCTCGTCGTGCCGCGCATTCTGGAAGCGGGCGGCCTGCCCGTTTCGTCGCACTGGAAGATTTACCTGCCCGTGATGGGCCTGGCGTTCGTGATGATGGTCCCGGCGATCATCGCCGCGGAAAAGCGCGGCAAGATGAAGCCGGTGCTGCTGGGTGCGATTGGTCTTATCCTGATCGGACAGTTACTTCTCGGCATCGCACCGCATACCATTCTGACTGTGGCAGCGATTCTGTTCGTCTACTTTCTCGGCTTCAATATTCTCGAGGCTTCGCAGCCTTCGCTGGTGTCGAAGCTGGCGCCGGGCACCCGCAAGGGCGCGGCGGCCGGCGTCTACAACACCACGCAGTCGATCGGCCTTGCAATGGGCGGTGTGATCGGCGGCTGGCTTTTGAAAGTGGATGGACAGAGCGCCGTGTTTTTTGCATGCTCAGGGCTTGTCGCTTGCTGGCTTATAATCGCGGCCAGCATGAAACAGCCGCCACGCAAGGCATAGAGCTTTTACGGCACGAATTTACAAGGCGGCGGTCAATCGGGGCGCAGCGGCGCGCTTTCCGTTCACTGACACAGGCGGCCGGGGCGCGAAGCGCCATCGGCGCCGCGTCGCCGGCAACGGAATCAACAGGAGAAACTCATGGCATCCGTGAACAAGGTCATTCTCGTCGGCAATCTGGGTTCCGATCCGGAAGTTCGTTATCTTCCGAGCGGCGACGCAGTGGCGAACATTCGCCTTGCCACGACCGATCGCTACAAGGACAAGCAGTCGGGTGAATTCAAGGAAATGACGGAATGGCACCGCATTTCGTTCTTCGGGCGCCTTGCTGAAATTGTGTCGGAATACCTGAAGAAGGGCTCCGCGGTGTATATCGAAGGCCGCATCCGCACGCGCAAGTATCAGGCGCAGGACGGCACCGACCGTTACTCGACGGAAATCGTCGCTGAACAGATGCAGATGCTGGGTGGCCGCGGCGGCGCGGGCGGCGCCGGTGGTGGCGATGACGGCGGTTATAGCCGTGGTGAGTCGATGGAGCGCGGCGGTGGCGGTGGTGGCCGCATGTCGGGCGGTGGCGGCGGTGGTGCTGGCCGTGCGTCGGGCGGCGGTGGCGGCGGTCAGAGCCGTCCGAGCGCGCCGGCCGGCGGCGGGTTCGATGAGATGGATGACGATATTCCGTTCTGACGGGTACTTTTAGGAAAGTGTAGTTATCTCGCCCGTAACCCTTGTGGTTGCGGGCTTTTTTATTATTTACATTTTTTATGTGGCCTTGTATCGTGCTGCGAACCGGGCACTTTAAAAATGTAAATAAATGGCCGAACGCTACACCGTCAGGAACACCGTTTTTGAGTCAGGCGAGCGCTTCCCGCTGCTGGTAGACGTCCGCACTGGCGTGCCGTTGTTCGACCCCACGGTCTTCGTCCTCAGTGAGTTCCGGGCGCGCAATCGGGCGAGCGCCACCATTGAGCAGGTGCTGCGCGCGCTGAAGGTGTTCCTGCTTTTCTGCGACCAGCATCGAATCGACTTGGCCAGGCGCATGCTGGAAGGACAACTGCTGGAACTGGGCGAACTCGATGCACTCGTGCAACTGTGCCGTCTTCCGATGTCGGATATCGAGGCGCAGGTCGATGCGTGTACGACCGCGTCCGGGCGAGCGGCCGTTTCCATCGAAAGCTACCGGGCTAGGGCGAACAGAAGCCTTCCAGAAGTCGCTGGCGATTCCGCTGGTGTGCGGATACGGTACATCCGGCAGTTCATTGGCTGGCTAGCCGACCGGCGTTTGCTGAGTCTGAGCGCCCGCCATCCCTCGCGCGCGGTACTTCTCAATGCCAGGGACATTCTGGTCGCCGGCTTGGCTGCTCGAATTCCGACAGGCAAAAGCCGCAACAAAACGCATAGCCGCAGGGCGCTCGACGACGCCGCACAGGAACGTCTCTGGCAAGTTGTCGATATCAATTCGCCGGAGAATCCGTGGCAAGGCCGGCACGCCAGAGTGCGCAACGAACTCATCGTGCGCTGGTTCATGGGCCTTGGCGTTCGGCGCGGTGAACTACTTGGCGTAAAGGTCAACGACGTGAACTTCCGGGCGAACGAAGTGTTTATCGCCCGACGCGCCGATGACCCCAGCGACCCGCGCGTTCATCAGCCCAATGCCAAGACGGCCGACCGTCTTCTACCTATCAGTGACGATTTGGCGCGTCGGACGCGGCATTACATTCTGGAGGAACGACGCCGCTTCCCCGAAGCACGGAGGCATGCGTTTCTGTTCGTGGCCAACGGTGGAGCGCCGCTCTCGTTGCGAGGGCTGAACAAGATATTCAGCGTGCTCAGCGCAAAGCATCCTGAGCTGATGGGTGTCTTCCCGCACCTGTTCCGCCACACGAATAACTACAACTTCTCGAAGAACGCTGACGAGCAGGGCATGGACCCGGAAAAGGAAAAGAAGACCCGGTCGCACCTGATGGGCTGGTCGGAGACGTCGGGCACGGCCGAAACCTATACCCGACGGGAAATCGAGCGGAAGGCGCGCGTGGCCTCGCTGCAACTGCAGAACAAGATGGTGAAACCACACAATGAGAACGAGTAACGGTGTTGATTTGCCGGTCGTTGTGCCATATGCCGGTACCCTGCCAGTCAGTGTTAAGACTCGTGGGGGCGCAATATTCGACCCCCGTGACGACGAGTGGGCACTGCGAGAGCCCACCTTCAGCGCAAAACTCCAATTCGGCACATTGCCTGAACTCGGAAGCCACTTCGAGTTGGCGTTCCGGTCGACACTCGTTTGGTACGCTCAGAATCAGTCGCTGCCACATTTGAGGAACATGTTCTATCGGGCGCGCCATCTGTTTGGATTTGTCGCCGAAACGAGCAAAGCCCCTCTGGTCGCGATTTCAAGTGTGGACCTCCTGAACTACAGGTCGCATATTGGACCGGATAATGAATGGTATTTGGGTACCGTCTCAGGCTTCTTGAAGCGTTGGCGGCTGCTTGGTTATACCGGCGTCACATCAGATGCCGACATGCTCTTGGACCAGATTCGGCTGAAAGGTAACCCTAAGGGAGTAGACGTAGCCACGTTGGACCCTGTGAATGGGCCGTTCACGGCACTGGAACTGGAGGCGCTGCAAACGGCACTCAACGCCGCCTATGCCCAGCGTGACGTCGGCATGGAAGCGTATGTGTTGTGCTGGCTGCTGATGATGCTGGGTCAGCGGCCGACGCAGTACGCGGCGTTGAAAGTCCGCGATGTTGTTGTTGTTCATGAAAAGGACGGCTCAACGACTTATTCACTCCGGATGCCAAGGGCGAAGAGGCGTGACAGTGACGCGCGAGGCGAATTCAGGGACCGCGTGCTGACTCCCGAGATTGGGGCGCTGGTAGCCAGACATGCTCACGAGGTCCAGACGCGTTTCGCCGGCTTGCTCGAGGCCCCCCTGGACGCCCCGCTGTTTCCCGGAGAGAAAGTGGACGGAGCGATTGCTGGGTTTGACTATCACCAGACATCTGGTCAAATCGGGAGAAAGATTAATTCGGTGATGAGGGTGCTCGAGGTCATCTCGGAGCGCACCGGTGACATCATCCATATCGGGCCAAAGAGGTTTCGCCAGACGGTAGGCACTCGTGCAGCCGAAGAAGGCCATGGCGAGCTGGTGATAGCCGAGCTGCTCGACCATTCCGACACGCAAAACGTCGGCGTGTACGTACAGTCTACGCCGGCTATTGTTGAACGCATCGACCGCGCAGTCGCGATGCAGCTCGCTCCGCTCGCGCAGGCGTTTGCCGGCAAGCTCATCAACGGTCCGTCCGAGGCCACGAGGAGCGACGACCCGGCGAGCCAGATACGGGCACCCGGGGTAACCGGCAAATTCGAGGCGATATCCAGCTGTGGCAAACACGGCTTCTGCGGGTTCCTGAAACCTATCGCTTGCTACACCTGCAACAGTTTTGAACCGTGGCTCGATGGCCCGCATGAGACGGTCTTGGAGTATCTAATTGCAGAGCGGGAGCGTTTGATGGCGGCCGGCGATGCGCGAATCGCGTCAATTAACGACCGTACCATCCTGGCTGTTGCCGAGGTCGTACAGCTCTGCGAGGCTGCTCGCGATGAAAGGAGCGCGTCCAATGACTAACCTCGTTACGTTTGTGCCGCAGGCCGACCTCGATGCGCAGGCCAATCTGGCGGCCCTCATCGACCTGTGCAGGACCAAGCTCACGATATTCGGCCAGTCGCTCGACTTTGAGGCTGACTCCTGGGACGTGTCCGACACAATCAAGCTTGCAGGAAAGGTTAAGACGCTGCGGCTGGTATTCAGCGACCTCGATACGTGCAACAACCCGGTGCGCGTCATGATGCGCGAACCGTTCAAGTCCTTCGCGAAGTCCTACATGCGATACCAGCATGGCATGAACCCGACGCACGACGTAGGAAAGCGCATCCTTGCCCTCAGGGCACTCGAAGCTGCACTACTGGAGACTGGAACAGCAGACCCGGTGCGGATTAATAGTCACGTTCTAAACCGCGCTGCTCAGCGTCTCGGTGAGCGAACCGCACCGACCACCGCATACAGGACCGCCGGTCAACTCGAAAAAATCGCCAACTTCCTGTGCGACAACTGTTTGACCGCTATACCAACCCGATGGCGGAATCCCCTGAAGCGGCCCAGCGATGCGGTCAGGGTTGGCAAGGAGGCTGACCAGCGCCGGTTGGCCAAGATGCCGAGCCAGGCGGCGCTTGACGCGCTCCCAAATGTCTTCCGGATGGCTACTGCACCGGCAGACGTCCTTGTCTCGTCGTTCACCGCAATACTCTGCTCGGCTCCGGACCGTATCAGCGAACTGCTATGCCTTCCGGTCGATTGCGAAGTGCGGCAGAAACGTGAGGGCTCCGATGAAGATGCCTACGGTCTGAGATGGTGGCCTGCGAAGGGGGCCCCGCCAATGGTCAAGTGGATTATTCCGTCGATGGGTGGCGTCGTCGAGGAGGCGGTCAGCAAAATCCGCAAGCTCACCGATGAGGCGCGTGAAGTTGCCCACTGGTACGAAAAGAACCCGGACCAACTTTACCTGCCTGAAGATATTGAGCACTTCCGAACGAGAGAATGGCTCAGTATGGCCGACATTGCAGAAATCGTCTTTGCTGACCCGACGGACGAGAGTTCGCCACGCGGATGGTGCGAAACCAACCGAGTCCCCAGGCATTCTATGGGTGGGAAGAACTACGTCCGTTTCTCCGATGTGCAGACCGCGGTGATTCGACGACTGCCTCGGGGATTTCCCGTCGCTGATGAGAAAACGGGCCTTAAATACAGTGACGCGCTCTTCGTGATTCAGCGCAATGCGCTGCACGCGTCGCGAGGGCGCATCCGCTGCGTCATTGAAAGGCTGACGGATTCGCATATTCACCCTCGATTAGGCGCTGGGGCGACCAAGGGTATCCAGTCCATCTTCGACCGTTGCGGCTTCTACGAGCCGGACGGCAGTCCGATTCGCGTCCATACTCATCAATTCCGCCACTACCTGAACACACTCGCGCAGGCTGGTGGTCTGAGCCAGCTTGACATAGCCAAGTGGTCCGGCCGGAAGGACGTGCGGCAGAACCGCTACTACGACCATGAGACGCCCGAGGCCGTCGTCGCGCGCATCCGGACTGCAGTCGGCGACGACACGCGTATGTTTGGTCCGCTGGCCACTGGACACCGCGCAGTATTCATCACCCGGGACGAATTCGCTCGGCTGAAGGTGCCGACGGCACACACGACGGACTTCGGCTACTGCATCCATGACTATGTGATGTCGCCGTGCCAGATGCACCGAGATTGCCTCAACTGCGGCGAACAGGTTTGCGTGAAGGGCGAGTCGGATAAGGAAAATCGCATCCGACAGGCCCATGCCGAGGCGACGCGGTTGCTGGCGATGGCGGAGCAGGCGGACGCCGAGGGTGAACTTGGCGCGGGCGAATGGGCCGAGCACCATCGGGTGCAACTCGCCCGGATAACGGCGCTGCTCGACATTCTGGATGACCCCTTTGTTCCGCTCGGTGCCGTCATCCAGTTGATGCCTGCAGACATTCCGTCCCGGCTTGAGCAGGCGGCGCAAGCGCGTGCATTGCTGCCGTCGCGCGCAGGTGGAGACTCCGCACCGACATTTGAGGAGGCAGCATGACCCGGGTCAGAGAGAAGAACCTTGATGACTCGGTCGTCGCCAAAATTGTAGAAGTGCTTGATGGCTGGAGCGGCAGGTTGACCTGGGAAGCGCTTATCGAAGCAGTCGAGAGGCGCGAGGGCCTTAGATACACGCGGCAGGCGCTTCACCGTCACGAGCGAATCCGGCTGGCCTTTGCGGTGCGGAAGAAGGCCCTGTCGGGAGAGGATGCACAGCCCCGGGAGGCAACGTCGCCGGAGTTGCAAGTCGCCTTGGACCGGGTAGCCAGGCTGGAAGCGGAAAACCGGCGGCTTGTGGCCGAGAACAATGCCCTGCTGGAGCAGTTTGCTCGCTGGGCCTACAACGCCCACACTCGAAACCTGACCAACGAGTTCTTGAACAATCCACTTCCTGCCGTGGACCGTGAACAAAGCAAGCAGTCGCGCTCGACACGGAAGCCAACGGTGGCCAGCAAGACTCCTCGATGAGAGGGGCCGGTCATTGCAGCATAGGAGTCTGTGGATAACTTGTCGCTGCGCTCCCCCACGCCCCCCTGAAAAGCGGTTGAGAGATATCGCTGACCGAAAAGCGAAGAAACAAAGCAAGAGCCCGGCTACGCCGGGCTGACCAAAAACGTAACTAAAAAACCTGTAGCTCGCGAATTTATGTACATCTGCTATGACTCTGTAGCAATGAAGGCATTATTCATAAAGGACTTCAGGCGCTATTTACATTAAAAAGTGCCCAGAACCGTTCTAATCCGTCCCAGACCGCAAGCGTCGACGAACGAACACAAAAACACCCCGCCATCGAGCGGGGTGTTTTTTTACATGCCGACGTTCCGGCCGAATCGCAAAGGCAAATTACGTGTAAAGCGCCAGGCGCCGGGCCTCAAGCCACCCCGCCATTCGCCCGCAAAACCTGCCCATTTACCCACGCGCCATCCGTCCCTGCGAGAAACGCGACCACGGAAGCAATATCCTCCGGCTGTCCCAAACGTTGCAGCGGCGGCATCTTCGCGAACGTCTGAATCTGCTCTTCCGTCTTGCCGTCCAGGAACAGCGAAGTCGCCACCGGCCCCGGCGCCACGGCATTGACCGTGATGTTCCGCCCACGCAGTTCCTTCGCGAACACGTGCGTGAACGATTCGACGGCCGCCTTGGTCGCGTTGTAGATCGCGTAGCCCGGCATGTTCAACGCGAGTGTCGTGCTCGAAAAGTTGACGATGCGTCCGCCGTTGTTCATCCGCGTCGCTGCTTCGCGCAGCGTGTTGAACGTGCCGCGGACGTTGATATCGAAGGTTTGCGCGAAGAGTGCGTCGCTGGTTTCGGCGAGCGGCACCGTCTTCAGGATGCCCGCGTTGTTGACGAGCACGTCGACCTTGCCGAGCTGCTGTTCCGTCGCTTCGAACATGCGGCGCACGTCGTCGGCGTTCGAGACGTCCGCTTTCACCGCAATCGCCGCTGCGCCCTGCGCCTTCAATTCGGCGACGAGCGCATCCGCTTCCTTCGAGCTTGCCGCGTAGTTCACGACGACCGCAAACCCGTCGCTGGCGAGCCGACGCGCGATTGCCGCGCCGATACCCCGCGACGCGCCCGTGACGATCGCAACCTGTGCATTCTTGACGTTGTTCATGATCCGATTCCTTGAAGTGGTGAGTGGGTGAGAAGGATGATCGGATATCTCGACGCAGAGATAATCAGCCGAAAGTTGGTATCATCATTCCATTCACTTCAATAATTGCGCGGAAGCCAGCCGCCGCGCACCGCCATGGACCGTTTTCAGGAAATGCAGGTGTTCGTCCGCATCGCCGAGCGGCAGAGCTTCACGCGTGCCGCGGACGATCTGCAGATTCCGCGCGCCACCGTCACGAACCTGATGAAGCGGATGGAGCAACGGCTCGGCACGCGGCTGCTCGAACGCACGACGCGCACCGTGCGCCTCACGCACGACGGCGAAGCGTACTACCGCCGCTGCGTACGTCTGCTTGCGGACATGGAAGAAGCGGAAGGTTCGTTTCGCGACGCCGCGCCAAAAGGTCTGCTGCGCGTGAATCTGCAAGGCACGCTCGCGCGGCATTTCATCGTGCCCGCGCTGCCGGATTTTCTGGCGCGCTATCCGGGCATCGAGTTGCATATCGGCGAAGACGACCGCCTGGTCGATCTGGTGCGCGAGGGTGTCGATTGCGTGCTGCGCGCGGGGAATCTGCAGGATTCGTCGATGGTCGGGCGGCGCGTTGCGCGGCTCGAACAGGTGACGGTCGCGAGCCCGGCGTATCTGGACCGGCACGGCGTACCCGGCGATCTCGCCGCGCTCACCACGCATCGCGCCGTCAATTACATGTCGAGCGCGACGGGCAACGCGCTGCCGCTCGAATTCACCGTCGATGAACGCATCGTCGAGGTGAATCTGGAGGCGGTCGTTTCCGTGACGGGCACCGATCTGTACACGGGTGCGTCCGTCGCTGGGCTCGGTCTCGTGCAGGTGCCGCGCTATCGCGTGGAAAGCGAACTCGCCGCGGGCAGCCTCGTTGTCGTGCTGGCGCAATTCCCGCCGCCGCCGATGCCCGTCACCGTGCTCTATCCGCAAAGCCGTCAGTTGTCGTCGCGCGTGCGGGTGTTCGCACAATGGCTGCGCGAGATCTTCGACGCGGCGGGCGGGCTGAAGGTCGGCTGAAGGTCGGCCGATAACCGGCTAGTGGTCGCCTGAGGGTCGCGCTAAAGCGCGGTCGAGATGCGCGAGCGCATCGCGCATCGGCAGGCTGGAGGACACGATCGGGCCCGTCAGCGGCGTGTCGAGATCGACGATCACAAACACGGCCGATGCAATCGACACCGCGCCCAGCATGATCATCACGAGCGCCAGCGCATTGCGAGGCGCGACGATGCCGAAGCATAGAAAGATGATCATCAGCCAGAAGGTGAGCGTGGTGAGAAAGGGCTTCGAGATCGAGCTATGCGCTTCTTCGATCAACGTCCAGCGCGCCTGGATCACGCGCTCGAAACGCGCGATGCATTCCGCCTGCGTGTGCTGCTGGTAGCTGTCGATGGGCTGCAGCTTGCGCACTGCGACGAACGATTCGTTCAGCATTTCGCCGAGCCCGATGCCTTCGAGCTTGTCGTGGTTCAGATCGCTCTTGAACCTTGGATAATCGCCCGACGGCGGGTTCTCCCCGGGCCACGTCGCGGCGATCGCCGCAGCGGTGTACGAGCGCAGCAGCGTGCGCGGGTATTGCGCCTCGGGACCGTACTGGCGCAGCGCCATGTCGAGCTGGATCAGCTCGGCGGCATAAGAGCGGAAGTCGTTGCCGACGGTATCGAAGCTGCTTTTCGCGGATGCCGTGAGCAAGCCCAGCACCAGCGCCGCGAACGTCACGAGCATCGTCATCACGAGCTGGATCAGCTGAAGCGTCTCGTGCCTGCGATGCTCTTCAGGCAGATAAGCCTTGCCGAAAAAGCCGACGCCTGTTCCCGCCAGAAGCAGGGCGAACACCACGAGCGCTGACAAGGTCTCTTGCATGAGCATGGTCCGCGTAGCCGTCGCTTCGCTACTGTCCAACAACTTCGAAGCGCGGGCAAGTGTCGATCGGAATCGTTAAATCACGTACGCCAAACCCAAATAGCGAGAAGAAATATTTAGCAAGGCGACGAATGTCTATGCGCCAGATCAATTCGCGAGCGTTTCAGCCGAAAGCGACCTTACAAGCCATAAAGTTTTCTTCGAATCAGCCGTAACTGAGTGGTGCGTTTGCTTAACTTTTAATCGGGTTGCGGACCTTGCCGATGGGCCTGGGCGCAGCAAGCTTGCCGTGGAAACGGAAGATTCCCGTCAGGCGGCCATAGGAGACATGCTTCATGTTGAAAGGTCTTTCGATTCGCGCATACCTCACGTTGATGGTCGTGCTGTTCGGCGTGGTATTGCTGATCGGCGCGGCGGCGGGGCTGTTATCGCTGCGTGAGAGCAATGCGTCGCTGCAACAGATGTACACCGTCGATACGCCCGCCGTGGCGGATCTCGAAGGCAGCGCTGGCCAGCTACTGCGTCTGCGTCTCGCATTGGCAACCTACTCCTCGCTGATCGAACTGAACGATCAGGAAGGCGCCGACGCCGTGCTGAAGCGTTTCGATACGTACCAGAAGGTGTCGAATGAACGCCTCGCGCATTACATCAGCAAGGCCAGCAACGACGCCGACGAACAGCGTCTCATCAAGGATATGCAGGACAAGCGCGATGCATTCCTGCACGAAGGCGCCGAGCCTGCGCTCGCCGCGCTCAAGTCCGGCGACAAGGCGGCCTTCCAGCAACTTCAGGCGCACAAGCTGTCGCCGCTTTACAGCGCGTATGAAAAGGCGATGCTGACGCTCGAAAAACTGCAGCTCGATCACGCCGAGCAACGGTACCAGGAAGCACAGCAACTGTTCTACACGATCAGTGTCGCGGTCGCGATCGGCATGGCGGCTACGCTGATTTTCGCGTGGCTCGGACGCATGATGATGGTCCGCGCAATCGTGCATCCCGTCGATGCCACCATCGATCAGTTCCAACGCATCGCGAACGGCGACCTGACGGGCCGTATCGACAACGTTAGCGACAACGAAATGGGACGTCTCGCGGCCGCGCTGCGCAAGATGCAGGAGTCGCTGATCGCGACGGTGAACACCGTGCGTCACGGCACTGATTCGATCGATACGGGCGTGAGCGAAATCGCCGCAGGCAATACGAACCTGTCGCAACGCACGGAAGAGCAGGCCGCGTCGCTGGAAGAAACGGCGGCGAGCATCGAGGAGCTCACGTCGACCGTCAAGCAGACGGCCGACAACGCCAAGCAGGCGAGTTCGCTCGCGCAGGGCGCATCGACGCTCGCAGCGCAGGGCGGCGATCTCACGCAGCAGGTGGTCGGCACGATGCAGAAGATCGTCGACGACTCGCGGCGTATCGCGGATATCGTCGGCGTGATCGAAGGCATCGCGTTTCAGACCAACATTCTCGCGTTGAACGCGGCTGTCGAGGCGGCGCGCGCAGGCGAGCAGGGCCGCGGCTTTGCGGTGGTGGCGAGCGAAGTGCGCTCGCTTGCGCAGCGTAGCGCGGCAGCGGCGAAGGAGATCAAAGGTCTGATCGGCGAATCGAACGAGCGCGTGACGGCGGGCGCGGACCTCGTGCAGCGCTCAGGTTCGACGATGACGGATATCGTCGATGCAATCGCGCGTGTCAGCGCGATCATGAGCGAGATCGCCGAGGCCGCGACTGAGCAGAGCACGGGCATCGATCAGGTGAATCTCGCCGTCGCGCAGATGGATGAAGTGACGCAGCAGAACGCGGCGCTCGTCGAGCAGGCGGCGGCAGCGGCAAGTTCGCTCGAAGAGCAGGCGCGCCGGCTGACGACAGCGGTGGCCGTGTTCAGGACGGATAGCGGACAGGCGTCGGCGTCGCGGGGTGCTGCGCGCCGTGTTGTGTCGCAGAAGCAGGGAGTGGCGATGCAGATGGAGGCGGTGGAAGCGGTTTGATGCACAGCGCAGTTCGTACCTCATGCATCGCGCGATTGATGTTAGCGATTCAGGCTGGAGCGCCAACGAAGGATGTTCGTGGGCATCGAAAGATCGATCCACGCCATATGAAAAAGCCGCGCGGGAGCGCGGCTTTTTCGCTTCCAGGAAGCAATTTTCAGATGTGAAAGACGCGCATCGCGACGAACGTCGAGAGCCAATGCACGACTATCGCTATCGCAATGCATTTTGCTACGAGTGGAAAGTTGCTGCGTCTTGCGCATAGCAAATATCCTAGCCCTGCGAAGAGAACCGGCGGGGCAAGCAGATATAAGGCGAACTCGGCAAACACTTGCGTCGTGATAGGGCAAGTGTCTAATCCGCCCCCGCACTCACCAGCGCGCGGGATACATAGCCGGGCATACGCGTCACACAACCGGGTATCGATTGAGGACCACGCAAAGACACTGAGCAAGCCTATGAAAGCAAACCCGAAGGTCCCGAGGAATCGGTGCATTATTTGATTTGCCAAAACAGAATCTGCTTCGCGTTCCGAAGGTCGGACCAGCCGAAATCCGTTCCCGGAAAGAAGGACTGTCCGCCAAAATAGCGGCTAATCGTTGCAACGGCATCCGGCGCGCTGCTAATTGTCAGGCGTGCTCCATTCCAGAGGTCGATGTGGCCGCCGCTTGCATTGGAAGTCGTTTCACCTGCGCGCGTCCAATAACGGGAAAACTCAACGATACCCGTGCGCCCTTTCACCTTCGATTCCCAATCTGAGCCAGTAATATCTTCGGCCTTTGGAAGTCCCGCAAACGGCTGCAACTTCAGCCATTCTCCCAATTCGTCGGCGCGAGTGGCCGTGGCTTTGCCGTCGAGGATAGTCCGCCCGATTGATGGTCGATCCGACACAGGCCGGACGAGTTTTTCCGAAAACGACTTCATCTCGATGCCGACACGATGAAACATCACACTCATGCGGATTGCGCACTGATCCTTGTACGCTGAATTGTTGTAAGGATTTCCCGATGGATAGTTGTCCCACAACTCCTGGAAGGTGACCACGCGTAGCTGCACGTCCTTGATGGAACCCGGTGTGGAATTCGTCCTGACAATGGTTCTGCTGTTCGGCATTATTCAATTCCTTGTTCTCTAGCCAGCGCTTCGTCGCCCCAGTAGATGTGATAGTCCGCCTCAGTGTTGGTCGCAACGCGTGGCAGGTCGCCACCTTCGGCGACGCGGCCCGAGAAAGCTCTCCCGTCTGCCGTTTCGATGAAGTAGGGGTAGAAATCGAGCGCCATGCGGGCGACGGCATGAACCTGTTCATCACACGTGGTCGAGTTTGTTGGCGCCGTGAACGAGGTATTGCTTGTCGTCGTTGCGTCGGCGCCGCTCGTGTACAGAAGCGAGGAAGCTCCACTGGCAAGTACATGGTTTTTCCCACATGGACACAGTACCCGGTCCATATGCTTCACCATCGGCTTCCCGTTTTCCATCCAGTCCCGGGCGCTGCCCAGGATCGGAAACAGTCCTTTGCAATTCCCGCACGTTGCCCGGTCGTGATACAGAGCGAATGCTTGTCCGTTGTCTGCATACCATGTTGACGAACCGCCCATGACGCGGCCTTTGGTCGTCGTCGTGTCGCCTTTTGCGACGAGTCTCGACGTTGTCATGCGACCTCCCGAGATTTCCTGCGCGTATCGGCGGACGCACTGACTCTCGGAGCTACGAGAATAATTTTGTTGTACTTGTTTCTACGCATCGATTTGTCTCCACGTAGGCCAAATAGCCACGGATGAAGTGGTCTAACGAGGATAACCGGCGCTTGCCCCTGATTATGTAAAAGAAAGTCAAGAGTTCGGGCTCGACGTCGAGTTGGCGCACATGAATGCGGCGGGCATGAATTCCCGTCAGTCTGGTGAAGTAGTGTTGGCTATGCCTTGAGATCGCGCCCCCGTGCATTCGGTCGGTTCGTATAAAAACGCAAAACGGCGGTGCAAGCCTTCAGGCTTGCACCGCCGTTTGTCTTCCAGCGTCACGCTCTAAGGCTGCCTTTCAGCGTAATACTTCGCGACCCCGTCGATCTCCTCAGGCGTCATATTCCGCGCGACGTTGCGCATCTGTTCGTTGATGTCGTTATGCCGGTCGCCATCCGCGAATGCGCGCAGTTGCGCCGCCATATACACCGACGATTGCCCGCCAAGCCATGGCGCGGCGCCCTTGCGGTCACGATCGCCATGACAGGCCGCGCAAGGCGCGATGTTGCGCATCGGCGAGCCTTCGTTGACGAACTTGCGGATGGTCGCGTCTTCGGTCGTGGCCTGTTCGACGGCGGCGGGGCGCGGCAGCGTCGAATAGTAATTCGCGAGATCGTGCAGATCGCGGTCGTTCAACTGCGCGATGATGGGCGGCATAATCGCGTTCGCGCGCTGGCCGCTCTGGTAGTCGCGCAATTGCTTATAGACCACGTCCGCATATTGCCCCGCGAGCACGGGCGCTGTGACCTGGATCAGGCTTTCGACGCCATGACACATCGAGCAGTTCTGCGCGAGCGTCGCGCCACGTCCGATCGACTCGGCGCTGGGACGCGTGCGGCCCCACGGCGGCAGAGGCGGCAGCACGAGCACGTTGCTCGGCGCGGGGCCGGCGACGTTGTCGCTTTGCGTGAACCACGTCGACGGCGCGCCCGCTGCGCTGCAGATCGTCGCCCATAAGCCGCGCTGCGTGAAGTCGGGATGCTTCGACGGCAGCCAGATAAAGCCGATCAGAGCCGCCACGATCGCAATCGCGATCACGCCGCCGACGCTGGTCGTGAACCATCGGTTGCTGAAGCTGAAGACGCGTTCTTCGCTCATGACCGCGCTCCCACCGATACGGCCGGCACCGAAGTCTGCTGCAAGCCGAGTAGTTGCGCGATGGGTACGCTGTAGTTGACGATCGTCAGTCCGATCATCAGCGCGACCCACAGGCCAAAGCTGTTCAACGCAGCGGGCACGCGTTCGACGGGATGCACGGGTGCGCTGAAGCGGAACTGCTTCGGCTGCTCGATAACGCCGAACTGCGCCTTCGCGAGAATGTAGAGAAACAGGAACCCGGAGATCACCAGAATCAACCCGCCGAATGCCGACACGGCAACCCAGACAGCTTGCGGCGCAATCGCGGGATTGCTGTAGTCGTAGTACGCCATGCGGCGCGGCGCGCCCAGCAAACCGACGTAGTGCCACGGCAGCGTGACGACCATCATGCCGATGAACCACAGCCACAACTGCCAGCGGATCAGCCGCAGTGAGCCGATCGCGCGGCCCGTCAGTTGCGGCCACAACTCATACGCGATCGCGAAGTACATGATGACGATGGCGCCGCCGAAGATCAGATGGAAGTGCCCCGTGACCCACTGCGTGTTGTGGATGGTCTCGTTCAGCTGATAGCTCATGTTGATGAGCCCGCCCGCGCCGCCGAAGCCGAGCATGATGAACGAGAACGCGATGACGAGCATCATCGGGTTGTCCCACGGCAACGCCTTCAGCCAGCCGAATGCGCCCTTGCCGCCGCGCAGCCGCCCGGCAATTTCCACCGATGCACAGATCGTGAACACGGTGAGCAGCGTCGGCACCGACACCATGCCCGTGAACACCGCGTGAACGAACTTGAAGCCCGCACCGACCTGCGGATCGGCGAACAGGTGGTGAATGCCGATCGGCATCGCGAACACGAGGAACAGGATGAACGACACGCGCGCCATCGAATCGCTGTAGAGCCTGCCGCCAATCGCGCGCGGCACCAGCGTGTAGTACGCGATATACGACGGCACCAGCCAGAAATAGACGATCGCGTGCAGCGTCCACGAGAACAGCACGCGCGCGAGGCCCGCGTCGATGGTCGATTTCAGGCCGAGCGCGACGGGCAGAATCTGGAACAGGATTTCGAGCGCGGCGCCCACGGCCGTCCATGCCCACAGATACGCGCCCGCCACGTTCGCGTACATCGCGAGCGGCACCGGTTTGCCGGGATTTGCGCGCTTCCAGACGTGCAGGTTGACGCCCATCAGCGCGACCCAGATCCACGAGCCGACCACCACGAGCACGACGCCGAGGTAATAGAACGGGCTGCCGATCATCGGCGGATAGAACGTGAAGAGCACCGACGCCTGGCCGGCCGCAACGGGCACCATCGCCATCACCGCGCCGACCACGAGCAGGATGAACCCGGCCCACGCCCACTTCAGGCCGACGAGCACCTGTTGCAGCGCCAGTTCGACGATCGCATAGCCGAAGCCCATTGCGACGAGCGTGGGCAGTACGTAGGCCATGACTGTGCCGTGCGCCGTCACCGAGCGGTAGTACAGCTCCGGGTCACCGATCCACGGATGCAGCGGACTGCGCACGAGCATCTGCCATGCGCCCAGCAGCAGCGCGATTCCGAACGCGATGAACGCGAGCCAGAAATGCGCGAGAACGAGTCGCTTAGCGTGAAACACAGCTGAGCCTCCGATGTTGTTTTGCCTGTTCGAAGAAGGCAGCCTTGTCGATCACCTTCACGTGCGCCCACATCGTCTGATGGCCAAAGCCGCAGAACTCGTGGCAGGGCATCAGGTGATCGGCGGGTTTGTCGAAGGAGGAGGAAAACGTCGCGACGTAGCCGGGCACGACCATCGAGTTGATGTTCGTGTCCGTGACGAGCAGGCCGTGCACGACGTCGGCGCTCGTCGTGCGGAAGGTGACGTCGGTGCCGGCGGGCACCAGCAGGCACTGCGGCGTGAACGAGTATTGCTGCGCGATGAAGCGCACAACGACGGTCCCGTCGGGATCGACGCCCGTGCCAAGATTGCTTTCGACGAACTCACCCGACATCTGCAGCCGCGACGGGTCAACGGTTTCGACGCGCGATGGCGGCATCATGGCCTGGTGCAGCCCGGAGTACACGACGACCACGAGCATGAACAGAACGATCGCGATGACGAAGTAGGCCCAGCGCTTTTCGGAGCGCTCGGCGACGCCATGGCCGTTATCCGGGGAATGGGAAGGTTGGGTCGACATGATCAGTGAATGACGCCGCGCGGCAGAAACACGAAAAAGTAGAAGCCGATCCAGATCGCCAGCACCACCACGGCCGCGACGCCCGCGACCGCGATCGCGCCGTGCGGACCTTGCGCGACGATGCGTTCGACTTCGTCGTCCGAAGCGTTGCCGTAGTGGTCGCCGGAGTGATCGTTAGGGTCCATCTGTCATATCTCCGAGGACAGGGTTCATGCAAATGATGTGGGCTAGTGCAGCGGCGCCTTGCGCAGTTCGTTGACCTGCTTCGCCGTCACGGGCAAACCGTGGTTGCCCCACGCAGTGCGGATGTACGTGACGACGGCGGCGAGATCGTTGTCGTTCAGTTCCTGCGCAAAGGGCGGCATGCCATACGGCTCGGGATTGCGCCGCGTGCCGGGCGGGAAGCCGCCGTTCAGCACGATGCGAATCGGGTTGACGGCCGAGTCCATTTCGATCGACTGATTGTGCGCCAGCGGCGGATAGTGCTGCAGATGGCCTTCGCCGTGCTCGCCATGACAGGTCGCGCACTTCTGCATGTAGATGCGCTGGCCGTTCTCGAACACGGCCGGCTTCACAGTCGCCGACGGGCCCGTCTTGCGGCCGGGATCGTTGTCGGGCAGCGTCTTCAGATAGACGGCCATTGCCTTCACGTCGTCGTCGGTCATGTATTGCAGGCTGTGATACGTGACTTCGGCCATCGGGCCGTAGACCGCCCCGCGATCCGAGATGCCCGCCTGCAACAGATCGACGATGTCCTTGATGCTCCAGTCACCGAGACCGCCGTCCTTGTCGGACGTGAGCGACGGCGCGTACCAGTTCTGCACCGGGATCAGGCCGCCCGCGAACTGCTCGCTCTTCGACGAGCCGCCGAGCAGATTGATCTTTGTGTGGCACATCGAACAGTGGCCGAGTCCTTCCACCAGATACGCGCCGCGATTCCATTCGACCGAACGGCTCGGGTTCGGCTGGTACTCGCCTTCGCGGAAATACAGCGAGCGCCAGCCGATCAGCAGCTCGCGCTGATTGAACGGGAAGCGCAGTTCCAGCTTGCGGCTCGGTTGATGCACGGGTTCCACTGACTGCAGATACGCGAAGATCGCGTTGGAGTCTTCGCGCGTGACTTTGGTGTAGGCCGCAATCGGCATCACGGGATAGATCAGCTTGCCGTCGGGACTTTTGCCCGTGCGCATCATCTTGAAGAACTCGTCGGCTGTCCATTTGCCGATGCCGTACTCCTTGTCGGAGCTGATGTTCGGCGTGAAGAACGTGCCGAACGGCGTCTCCATCGCGAGGCCGCCGCCAAACGTCTTGCCGCGCGGCGCCGTGTGGCAGGCGACGCAGTCGCCCGCGCGCGCAAGATACTCGCCGCGCTTGACGATCTCGGGGCGAGTGTCTGGGCCCGCAGGCGCCGTGGTTTCTGCTGCATGCGCGGTGGCGACGAGCGGCGAGCGCGGCGCGAGCGCGACGAGCGTGAACATGGCGCCCACGGCGAGCGACACGGTGATGCGGCGCGCGACACGCGCGGCGCGTGGCAGGCGATACACGGAGCTGATCGACAAGGAGCTAAAGGAGAGAGTCTTCATTCCGGTTGGCTCCCACATGCGAGCGGCAGCTTGCCGGGCAATCGCGGCACGGGACGCGGATCGGCGGGACGCGGCTGGCGCGCGAGCCAGCTCGATACGGCGGTGATGTCCTTGTCGCTCAGCTTCACGGCGATGGTGTGCATGCAGTCGGGCGCGACCGCGTGACGCGTGCCCGAGCGCCACGTACCCATCTGTCCGGCGATATAGCTCGCATGCAGACCGAGCAGCCCGGGGATGCCCGGTTGCTGTCCCGTCAACCGCTCGCCATGACAGGCGGCGCATGCCGGAATGCCGCGCTTCGTGTCGCCTTGCATGACGACCTGCTTGCCGTAATCGAGCGTCGCTTGCGGCACCGGGTTGGTGTCGGGATTCGGATACGGTGGCTGCAGATCGGCGAAATACTGGCTGATCTTGCGCAGGTACTCGTCGGGGAGAAACGCGAGCAGATAACCCATCGGCGGATAGGTGCGGCCGCCGTCGCGAAATGCCGTCAACTGGTTGAACAGATACTCGGCGGGCTTGCCCGCGATACGCGGAAAGTAATCGTTGTTGCGCCCCTGGCCCTGCGCGCCGTGACAGGTCGTGCAGGCGTGCATTTTCTCGTCCATCGCCGACGGCGTGGGCGCGTCGTTCGACGCCGCGAATGACGCTCGCGCGCAAAGGGCGCACAGCAGCAAAAGGATCGAAGAGCCGATGGTTCTGCGATGCACGACTGGCCTCGTAGGGAAATAGGGTTTGTAGGTATCGTTGTGTTGCACCCTTGGGAAGAGACGCATTGCGCTCTTCTCTTTTGCTTCTCTACCGCGGCCGCATCAGCGACCCATGACATGCGAATGATTGCTGCTCTTACATGCGCGATGCGCGGCGCCGACAGTCTAGTCAAGTCCGCAAAAGCATGCAGATGAGGGTACGGATTGACGCGCGCGCATGCTTCGCGCTTGCCTTCGATCAGGCAAACGCATTGATACATTAAGGCATCACGATGACGGTGACGTTGCAATCATCATAGATGGCAATTGGTCGCGTTTCAACGCAGCAAAAACAGTTGCAGTAATTGTCGTGTCAACTAAGCACTTGTGCAGATACTGCAATCGCATTCACGCGAGCAGGCGCATGAACGCTTCGCGCGCATCGCTGACGCGTGCGCTTTCGCCGGGACGTCCGGGCAGCAGATGAAATTCGACGGCTGGCAACTGAGGGAGGCCGATCGTCGGCGGACACGGCACCATGCCCGAGCCGATCGACGATTCATTCAGACACGAGATGCCGAGCCCCGCCTTCAACGCCAGTTGAAGACCCGCCATGCCCGATGCCGAATGCGAGACGAGATACGACACCTTGTTCTCGTCGAGCAACCTGACGACGAAGCGCTGCAGCTGACAAGTGGACGGCAGCAGCACGAGATGGAAAGGCGCGGCGACGTGTCGCGGATCGGCGTCGGCGGACATGGCCCACACCAGCTTCTCGCGCCGCACGACGGTGCTCGCCTCGTGCGGCCTGTTGGATGCCGCGCGCTTCGTGTCCGGCGCGACGATGCGCAGCGACAGGCCGATATCGAACGTGGTGTCGTTTTCGACGCTGCTGTCGATCACCGCGCTCGGCAGCACGGTCACATGCAGACGCAGCCGCGGATGCTGCTCCGAGAATATTTTCAGCACGCGCGCGACGTCGTGCGGCCGGTAGTAGTCGGTGATCGCGATGCGCAGTTCGCCGTCGAGCGAGCGGCCTTGCAGATCTTCGAATGCCGCTTCGCTCATCGCCAGAATGCGGCGCGCATGGTCGAGCAGCTTCGCGCCTGCGGGCGTCGGGGTGACGCCCTGCTTGCCGCGCAGGAACAGCGGCTGGCCCGCGCGCTCTTCGAGCTTCTTCAACTGCTCGCTCGCCGACGACTGCGACAGGAACACGCGTTCCGCGCCCGCCGACACGCTGCCCGCTTCCGCGACGGCAACGAAGGTGCGCAACTGTGCAAGGTCGAACGCACGCTGGATCATGTTTCGGATTCTCCGATGGATGACATCCTATTTTCCCGCTTTTCCGATTGATCGTCCAATCCTACGATAGCCGTCAACCGATACAACTGGAGGCGATCGTGGGACAGGGATCTGGAATGGGCGGCAATCACCGCTGGAAGGTGCTGGGCGTCGGCTTTGCCGCGAACGCGAGCTTCTCGGCCGCTTTTTCGGGCATTCCGACGACGGCGATTTTTCTGCGCAACGGCTATCACATCGGCAACGGCGGGCTGGGCCTCGTGCTCGGCATGCTGGGGCTCGGCATTGCCATCAGCGAATTGCCGTGGGGATTGCTCACCGACCGTTGGGGTGACCGGCGCGTGCTGCTGCTCGGCCTTCTGACGACGGCGGCCGCGCTTACCGCGATGGCAGGCTTCGTGGTGCCGAACGGCGCCGATGCGCCGGGCATCGTGCCGCTCGCGCTCGGATTGCTGGCTGTCGGGCTGCTGGGCGGCAGCGTCAACGGATCGAGCGGGCGCGCGGTGATGGCGTGGTTTCGCGAAGGCGAGCGCGGCCTCGCGATGAGCATCCGGCAGACGGCCGTGCCCGCAGGCGGCGGGTTGGGCGCGCTGGCGTTGCCGTCGCTTGCCGCGCATTTCGGCTTTGTGGCCGTGTATGGCGTGCTCGCCGTGCTGTGCACGGTGACCGCGTGGTTCGCGTGGTGCTGGCTGCACGAGCCGCCCGTAGCGGCTGCGTCGGGCGGGCAGCATGCAGCTGGCGGCGAGCTCGCTGCTTCGCCTGCCGAGCCTGCCGCGCCCGCCACGCCCCATTCGCCGCTGCGCGATGCCGGCGTGTGGCGTGTCGCGCTGGGCATCGGCGTGCTGTGCGTGCCGCAACTGGCCGTCGTGACGTTCGCGACGGTCTTTCTGCACGACTTCGGCCATGCAGGCGTGTTGGAGATCAGCGGGACAATGGTCGCCGTGCAGGCGGGCGCCGCCGTCGCGCGCGTGTGGAGCGGGCGCTGGACGGACCGGCACGGCAACCGGCGCCAGTACATGCGCGCCTGCAGCGTGCTGACGGCGCTGCTGTTCGCGACGCTCGCGTTGATTGCCGCGGGCGCCAACGGCGCGCACGGCGCGATCGCGGTCGTGCTGGCGGCGATGGTGGTGCTCGGCGGCGTGAGCGCGTCCGCATGGCACGGCGTCGCCTACACGGAACTTGCGACGCTCGCGGGCACGCGCCGCGCGGGTACCGCGCTGGCGATGGGCAACACGTGCGCGTTCATGACCCTGTTCGTCACACCGCTTGCCATTCCGCCGCTGCTCGCGGCGACCTCGTGGCCGGCCGTGTGGGCAATCGCGAGCGTGTGCGCGCTGATTGCGCTGCCCGTCTTCCCGCGGCCCGTGCGCACGGCGCGGTATGCGTCGAGAGCCAGGGCGTGATCGCGTCGACACTTTTTTGAACATCTCTGTTGGCGTCCGGTCATGAGCCGGACGCCTTTTTTTATTTTGGTGTTATTTCTTCAAGGTGAAATTAATCGAATTCACCCTATGGCTGGAAATCGATGTGATGCGTCTGATATTTCCGTCATGAAAGTAGGAATTATTTTAGAGGTTGATTTTTATGGGTTTCGGTTTCTAAGCGGGTTCTTCTCTCAAGAGCATATTGCACGACAGTGACTCTGTGGCGTACCTCGTATTCACTGCAAATCTAAGATGCATTGGCGCGATTTTGCGAGAGCGGGCCCAGTGCGCCGACTGCCTCTGCGCGCCAGCATCCTGCCCGTTGTGGTTTCCTAACATGCCTTTGGAAATTTCGGAAATAGTGCGATGAAAATGGTTAAGCACTATCTCAATGGAAGTGTCTGAAATCGGTAATTACTCAACGAAACTTGTAGTTTGTCTTTGAATCGGCCATTGATTCGGAACTCTCTGATATTCCATTTTTGCCGCAAATGTTTTGATTCATATTGTCGGAACATGATTCGTTATATGTCGCGAGCGTTGTCGTAAAGCGGACTCGTTTCGACGTTGCTGCGAAATGAGCGTTTCGACATCGACAAACACAAACCAATAACAAGGCGGCAATAGTGAATCTTCGAATCATGCTGGCAGACGATCATCCGTTTGTTCTGCTCGGTATCCGGGCCACGCTCGTGGCGCACGGAGGATTCACGATCGTCGGCGAGGCGACGAGCCCTTCGTCGCTCGTTCAACTGATGGGTAAGACCTCATGCGATGTGCTGGTCACGGACTTGACCATGCCGGATGCTTCGGGTGACGCGGATGACGGGCTGCGGCTCATCCGGCGCATCCGGGGCGGCTGGCCCGAGGTGCGCATCGTCGTGCTGACCAGTCTGACCAACGCTGCCATTCTCCGGTCGATCGTGTCCGACGGCGTGATCGGCATGCTCAACAAGAGCGAATCGATGGACGAGCTGGCCGCGGCTATCCGCGCGGCGGGCGCAGGCCGTTCCTACGTCAGCCAGTCAATCCTGCTGACGCTCGCAGAAGCGAGCGGTGAGCCGCTTGGGATGTCGCCCATGCGCAATCTTTCCCCGCGCCAGGCCGAAGTGATCCGCATGTTCGTGCGCGGCAAGTCGATCTCCGAAATCGCCCGCGACCTCGGGCGGGATGTCCGGACGGTCAGCCGGCAAAAGCGCGACGCAATGGCGAAGCTGGGCGTCAGCAATGATCCGGGGCTTTTTGCGTTCGTGCGAGCGTATGGTCTTGTGCAGAAAGTTGCGTAGGATAACTAATCAAATTTCATCGCTAAATGATTCTTCCAAATTCAGATAAGTCTTATGTCGGGGAGCGGTTGAATGTCTGATCCTCAGCCGGCTAAGGGCTCGCCGAATCAATACCAAGCTACAGAGCACAGGGAGCGACCACGCGTGAATATCAGAAAGGATGTGACACTGCCAATCCGCACCATCATCGCCGACGACCATCCGCTGGTCCTACTCGCGATTGAGAATCTGATGTCGGGGTTTCCGAATATCGAGATCGTCGGGAAGGCAACGGACTCATCGGAGTTGTTCGCTGAGGCGCAGCGTGTCAAATGCGAGCTTGTCGTCATGGATCTGTACATGCCCGGTGGCGCATATGGCGACGGCGTCGATATGGTTCGACAGTTCAAGGAACGTCATCCCGACGTCGTGGTCGTGGTGCTGACCATGGAAATCGCGGCGGATTCCCTGCAAAAGGTGATTTCGCTGGGCGTGGGTGCGGTCGTCAGCAAGCGCGACCGTATCGATCTGATTCATGTGGCGATCATCACCGCGTTGGCGCGCGAATGCTATGTCGGTCCCGCCATTCGCGCGTTGCTCGCCGACGCTACGTTGTCGCGCCGGATCGACTATGTCCGACAGGTTCTTTCGCGACGCGAGCTCGAAGTGTTGACGCACTATGCGACCGGGCGCGGAGTGACCGAAATTGCGCTGAGGCTCGGTCGTAGCGTCAAGACGATCAGCGCACAGAAATGTACTGCAATGCGCAAGCTGTCGCTGCAGAGCGATGCCGATCTGTTCCGGTTCGCCGTCGAACACGGTCTGGTGCCTGACGATCCATCAAGTGGCCCAGGCGGGTCGGGCAAAAGAGGCTGACGCAGCGAAGCTGCGACCCTGGCGAAGTGACCGTCCTCGAGGGGAACGCGCTGTACGGTGACGGTCCGTCAACAAGATCACAACAAGATGGAAAACAAGATTCGCGTCATCGTCGCCGACGATCACGTGTGCGTGCGCATGGGCGTCAGGTGTTTGCTGGAACAGATCGCACATGTGTCGGTGGCGGGCGAAGCAGCGAGCACGCAGGCACTCGCCGAACTGCTCGATGCGTGCGCATGCGACGTCGTCGTAACGGATATTGGCATGCCGGGCATCGACGGAGAAAGCAACGCGATCCAGTTCCTGCGGCGGCTGCTGCATCACACGCCTCAGTTGCCGGTTGTCGTGCTCACCATGATCCATCAGCCGTCGATCCTGATGGGGCTGCTGCAGCATGGCGTTGCCGCGATCGTCGACAAGCGCGATATCACCGCATCGCTGGTTCACGCGATCGACGCCGCGCTGACTGGCCAGGGTTATTTGTCAGATCACGCGCGCGCCGCCATTGCGAAGGCGGGCACACCGCAACCGCGGGCAGGCGTGATGAGCGCGGGCGAATGGAAAGTCTTCACGATGTACGTGAGCGGCCTGACGATCGGCCAGATTGCCACCAAGCTGAACCGCAGCGCGAAGACGATCAGCACGCAGAAGCGCAATGCGATGCGCAAGCTGGGGCTCGAGACGGAGGCCGATGTAATCGACTATGCCTGCCAGATCGGCCTCACCTGAATGATTTCGGAGTTGTCCGATTCTCTATCTCGTTCAACGGAACAACAATCTTCTGTTGGACTCCCGGATCGCGGGGGAGCGGCGCCAACACCATTGATTTGCCATGCAAATCAATCGACACCAGGCGCGAGCATGTAAATCGTCTCAAAAAAGTTGTCGGGACGAGCCGTTACGGGAGGATGCATGTCAGGGCTGGGAAAGCGATTGGTTGTCGAAGGTGCCGGGACGGCGTGGCTCGTGTTCGTTGGGTGCGGCACGGCCGTGCTCAACACCGGCGCGCAAGGTAATAGCGTTTTAGCTGTGCCGCTCGCATTCGGTCTCGCGCTGGCTACAGCGACTTACGTACTCGGGCGCTTCTCCGGCGCTCACTTCAATCCCGCCGTCACCGTCGGTTACGTGACCGCGCAGCGGTTTCCCGTCCGCGATCTCGCGCCCTATATCGCAGCGCAGGTGCTTGGTGCGCTCGCGGGCACGGCGCTGCTCGTCTACATCGCCAGCGGCCGTCCCGGCTTCGAACTCGCAGCGAGTGAATTCAGCGCGAACGGATATGGCGACCATTCTCCCGACGACTATCAGCTTCATTCCGCGCTGGCCGTCGAAATCACCATGTCGTTTGCGTTCGTGCTGGCGCGCATGCTCGTGTCCAACGGCCAATCGGCGAACCTGATCGATCCGCTCGTGGCAGGCGTGTGGCTGATGCTGAGTTACGTCGTCGCGACGCCCATCACCAACGGATCGTTGAATCCCGCGCGTTCGACTGGCCCGGCTCTGTTTGTCGGCGACTGGGCGCTCGACCAGTTGTGGCTCTTCTGGGCGGCTCCGCTGGCGGGCGGCATGCTCGCCGGCTTGCTCCATTCGCGACTGTTCGGCGACCCGGGCGATATCTTCGCGCGGCCGCCCCGCGAGAGCCGGCATGGCGAGTCGGCGTGAGCGTACGCACATGTACTGTTCGCGCATCTCCGCTCATTCCCGTGTTCGTTCCACACATCGCGCCTGGCTGATCGGCGTCCGCCTGGCGCTGAAGGCAAGCCTTGCGTTGCTGTTGATACTGCTGAGCGGTCAGCAGGCCAATGCCGCGCTCGGCGCGCGTCCACAAGCGTTTCCTCCCAAACTGATAGTCGGCGTGCTCGCCAGCGGCTGGTCGCCTTTCGAGATGTTTCAGGAAGGCCGGTTCACCGGGCTGAGCGTCGACTATCTGCGCGCCGTCGTTGGGCCGGACGTCGAGATCACGACGAAGTCGTTTCCAGACCTGAACCAGCTGCTCGCCGCGGCGTGCGCGAATCGCGTCGATGTGCTGATGAGCATCGCCCGCACGCCGGAGCGCGAGCATTGCCTGTCATTCTCGGTGCCGTATTTCCGCGGATCGACTTCCGTCGTGACGCGGGCGAGCAATGCGATGGCTTTGTCCGGCGAGGCCCAGGTGCAAAGCGCGCGCGTCGCCATCGAGCGCGGGTTCGCGCTCGGCGCCGTCCTGCGCGAGCGATTCCCTCGAGCACATATCGATAGCTTCACCGACACGCTTGCCGCGTTGCGCGCAATCAAGCGGGGTGACGACGACGCCTATTTCGGTTTTACGCCTGCCGTGCGGCATTATCTAGCGGATCCGGAATTCCGTGACCTGAGTATCGCGTTCGAGGAGACGGGGCAGGCGAGCGAGATGCGCTTCGCCGTGCCCGCCGGGAAAAGCGACCTGCGCGACAAGTTGGACCGCGGGCTGTCCGCGCTGCGACCGGACGACGAAGCCGCAATCCGGGCGCGCTGGATCGGCGGCAGCTTCGAAGCGCGGCCCGCATCGGCGGCGTCCAATCTCGTGCTGAGCCGTGAAGAGCAGGCGTGGCTCAGGTCGCTTCCGCCGCTCTCTGTTGGTTTCGACGCCGACTGGGCGCCGTTCAGCACGCTCGACGACCTCGGCCGTCCCTCGGGCATCGCCGCCGACTATCTCGACTATCTGGGCCGCACGCTCGGCCTCTCGTTCCACCGCGCGCCGGCGAAGGACTGGACGACCACGATTGCCGATTTCAACCGCGGCAACGTCCCGCTGCTCGCGACTGCCACGCGCAATGATCCCCAACTGGAGCATGCGACATTCACCCGCGCGTACGAAACGTATCCGCTTGTCATCGTCGCGCGCGAAGCCGAACCTGCTGCGCGCGGCCTCAACGATTTTGCTGCGCGCCGCATCGTGGTGTCGATGCATAGCCAAGGGGCGTTGCCATTCGAGTTGTATGGCGTCGTCGCGACGCACGCGACGGTCGCGCCAAATCTCGATGCGGCGCTGAAACTGCTGGCCGCCGGCGGCGCCGACGCGCTGGTTGGCAACGTCGCCGAAATCGATGCTGCGCTGACACGGGAATATGCGGGCGTGCTGAAAGTGGTCGGCGTAGTGCGCGAGCCAGATCCTGTCGGCTTCGCGGTTCGTGACGACCTCGCGACGCTGGCGGGACTGATCGACCGCGCGCTGCTCGCGATGCCTGCTTCGGAGCGCCAGCGCATCCGTCAGAAATGGGTGACAGGCGACGCACCGCCGCAAGGCGGCTGGAGCGTGACGGCACTGCGGCTGCTGCCTGTGCTGATCGGCATCGGCGTCGTGCTGCTGCTGACGTTGCGAGCGTACGTGTTGCTGCAGCGCGAAGTCACGCGGCGCGAGCGCACCGAGCGCGAACTCGAATCGCAACTGAACTTCCAGCAGACGATGATGGAAATGGTCCCGTATCCGCTCGTCGCAAAGGATCTGCAAGGGCGCTACATCGGCGTCAACCGGGCTTATGAACAAGCGACGGGCCTCAGGCGCGAAGCCGTGATCGGCCGCACGAGCGCGGACGTTCATGCCTGGGGCGAGGACAACAGCTTGCGTCTCGAGCAGTTGACACGCGAGGCGCTGCAAAGCGGCTTGGCCACACAGATCGAACTGGAGTTCGAAGACAGTCAGTACGACAGCCGGCACGGTCTCTTTTGCGTGTGCGTCTGCAACGGCGTCGACGGTACGCCGCTGTGCGTGCTCGGCACGCTCGTCGACATTACGGATATCCGTCGCGCCGAAATGCTGGCAAACGAAACACAGCGGCGCCTCGTCGACGTAACCAGCTCGTTGCCGGCCGTGGTGTTCCAGTTGCGCCGCGGGCTCGATGGCCAGTACACGTTCCCCTATGTGGGCGGCGATACCAAACAGTTGCTGGGTTACGACAGTGCCGTTCTGATGCGGCGCGCCACGCTCAATTTCGGCACCATTTGCGCGGACGACCGTCCCGGCGTCGTCGCCGCACTCGAGCGGTCCGCCGAAATGTCGGAGCCGCTGCACCTGGAGTTTCGGATCGATGGTCCCGGCGAGCAGCGCTGGGTTCGCGCGGAGCTCGTGCCGCGTCGCGAGCAGAGTGACGCGACCGTCTGGAGCGGCTATTGGGTCGACGCGAGCATCGAACGGCTGCGCGCCGACGAACTGGCGCGCGCGCGATCTGGCCGAAGCGGCGTCGCGCGCAAAAGACGATTTCCTCGCGATGATGAGTCACGAAATCCGTACGCCGATGAATGGCGTGCTCGGACTTGTCGAAGTCCTGGAGCGCACCCGGCTCGATGCCGACCAGGGCGAGATGCTCGGGATGATTCACGAATCGGCGGGTGCGCTGCTGCAGATTCTCGACGACCTGCTCGATTATTCGAAGATCGAGGCGGGACGACTGACCATCGAATCCGAGCCGATCGACCTGCGTGATCTGGTCGATACGGCGGTTGGCCTGTTGGCGGGGCGTGCGCATGAGAAAGGTCTCAAAGTGCGCGTTGATATCGATCCGCAGGTCGCCGCAACGCTGCGCGGCGACAGCGTACGCCTGCGACAAATCCTGTTCAATCTGCTCGGCAACGCGATCAAATTCACGCCGCGGGGCGAGGTCGATGTGAACGTGAAGGTAGTCGAGGAGAGCAAGGCGGGACAAACGGTCGAGATAACCGTCGTCGATACGGGTATCGGTATCGCGCCTGAAGTCCAGGCTCGCCTGTTCGAGCCTTTCGTGCAGGCGGAATCGTCGACCACGCGGCGCTTCGGCGGCACGGGCCTCGGGCTGACGATCTGCCGCAAACTGATCGCGTTGATGGGCGGCGCGCTGTCGTTGTCGAGCACGCCTGGTGAAGGCACGCACATGACGCTGCGGTTGCGGATGCCGCTCGAAATGCAGCACTACACGGCGGGCGGATTGCGCGGCAAGCGCGGCGTCGTCGCGACGCCGGATGCGTGCGTCGCGAGGGCGCTTGCGCACTTCGGCGCGGCGCTTGGCATCGAGCTGCGTTGCGCCGGTGCCGACCTTGTCGAGTTGCGCGATCCGCGAGCGCTGCGAGGTGTGGACCTTGTGTTCGTCGGCGACGGCGTCGAGCTGCCGCCGGCCGTCGCGCAGTCCGGCGCGAAAATTATCAGCCTGACCGAGAAGCCGAAGCCGACGGGCTATCGGATCGTTGATAACGCCGTGCGCGTGAGCATCAACCCGATCTCGTGGCGTGGCTTGAGCGCGGCGTGCGCGGCCGCGTTGACGGGCCTTTCGCCGACGCCTGCGCGTCATCCCGGCGCCGCCGAAGCCGCCGCCGCGCCGCCGGATCGGGAGCGCGCGATTGCGAGCGGGCGCCTCGTGCTCGTCGCCGAAGATCATCCCGTCAATCAGGAACTGATCCGTCATCAACTGGCGCTGCTCGGTTTCGCGTGCGATGTCGTCAATGACGGCGCCGAGGCACTTGAAGCACTCGATGCGACACCGTACGGCTTCCTGATTACCGACTGTCACATGCCGATCATGTCCGGCTACGAACTGGCGCGATCCGTGCGCGAAAGCGAGCAACTGACGGGCGAGCACCTGCCGATACTCGGGATCACCGCGAACACTGCGCCCGAAGATCTGAAGGCATGTCGCGAGGCAGGCATGGACGATTGCCTCGTCAAACCGACGCGCCTCGCCACCTTGCGTGAATATCTGAGCCGCTGGTTCGGCGCGGACAGCGCGCGGCCCGCCACGCAAGGCGACGCGACGGCTGCTGTCGTCCCCGATGCGGGACCTGCGAACGTCGGCAGCATCGCATTCGTTCCCGTCGATCTCAGCCAGTTGACGCAGATCTGGGGCAGTGAGTCGACGGTCAAGTCGCTGCTCGATGCATTCGTGTCGGCCGTGCGCGACGATCTGCGCGCGTTGCCGCCGCTGCTGAACGACCTCGATGTCCCGGCGTTGCGTCAATGGCATCATCGCGTCGCCGGCGCGGTGGGTGTGTTGCAGTATCCGCCGCTGCTCGGCGCGCTCGAACAGTACCGGCAGCACTTGACTTCGGCGCCGTCGGACACACTGCGCAGCGAGGGCATTGCGCTCGTGCGCACGTGCAATACGATGCTCGACGGCATCGAAGAGCAGGCGGCGCTGCTCGCCTGACTTCCCGTTCCTTCTCCTGCTTCGCAACGCTTTGCACCGCTGCGCGTGCGTCACGCGCAGCGCTCCGAATTACACTAGTATGTGCTGGCGCATGAGACGGCGTCCGCTTACGCACTGCGCGTGACGCGACGCCGATCCTGAGCGCAAAGACTCGGAGAGAACGATGATTGCAATTCGAAAGCTGAGCATGGTTGCTGTCTTGTGGGCGCTGGCGTCGGGTGTCGCGCTGGCGGATACGGTGGAATTGAAGGCCGACCTCGAGCCGTCGAGTGAAGTGCCACCGCGCGTGAGTCACGGACATGGCGCACTGAACGCCACGTTCGATACTTCGACGAACACACTCAAGTGGACAGCGACTTACGAGAGCCTGTCGGGACCCGTGACGATGGCGCACTTCCACGGTCCTGCACCCGTCGGGCAGAACGCCAAGGTGCAGGTGCCCATCGACAAGAACGCGCTGGCCACTCCTATCAAAGGTTCCGCGACGCTGACAGAGCAACAGGTCACCGACCTGATGGGCGGTCAGTGGTACTTCAACGTTCACACCGCGCAGAATCCGACGGGTGAAATTCGCGGCCAGGTGTTGCCGGCGAATTAAACGAAGCACGCAATCGAACACGATGGCCGGAACCGTCAGCGGCGGTTCCGGCCATTTTTCTTTTCAAGCGGCGCGCGCCTGTCCACGTCGCCAATAGAAGCCGCCTTCGATTGAAGCGCGTCGAAAGCCACGTACCATGGCGATTCAACCCGCGATGGAGAGTGCCCCGATGAGTTGGCAAAGCGCCTTGGCATGCTGGTTCCTGCGCCGTCAGTTTCATCCGCAGACGCGGCATCCGACGATCAGCGCCGAACGCGCGCGCAGGATGACGGCGAAGCGCGCGTACACGCCGCGTGTGCCGTCGGGCTGGACGCTGGATGAGCGCTATGGCGAGCACGACTGGCCGTTGCGCGGCGAATGGCTGACGCGCGTCGACGGCAGGCACACGGCGACGATCCTCTATCTGCATGGCGGCGGGTATTACTTCTGCTCGCCGCAGACGCATCGCGCGGCGTCCTTTGGTCTCGCATCGCGCAGCGGCGCGCGCGTGTTCTCGCTCGATTACCGGCTCGCGCCCGAGAACCCGTTTCCCGCCGCGCTCGACGATGTATTGGCCGCGTACCGTAGCTTGCTCGAAGACGGCACGAAGCCCGACTCGATCGTGCTCGCAGGCGATTCGGCGGGCGGCGGCCTCGCGCTCGCGACGCTCGTCGCGTTGCGCGATGCGGGTGAGCCGTTGCCGGCAGGCGCGATCCTGTTTTCGCCGTGGACCGATCTCGCGGCGACGGGCGCGTCGCTGCAAACCAACGACGGCATCGATCCGATGTTTCACGGTCCTTCCATCGCGCGGGCCGCGAGGCTGTATCTCGGCGACACGCCGGCTACCCATCCGTACGCATCGCCGCTCTTCGCAGACCTGAAGGGTCTGCCGCCGCTCTTCATGCAGGTGAGCAGCACAGAAGTCCTGCTGGACGATTCGCGCCGCGTCGCGGACAAGGCGCGCGCAGCGGGCGTCGATATCGACTTCGAGATCTGGCGCAAGATGCCGCACGTGTGGCAGCTCTGGGCGCCGTTCATTCCCGAAGCGCGCCGCGCGCTCGATCTCGCCGCGCGTTTCGTCGCGCGCGTGACGAGCGAGCCGCGCGACGTTCATCCGGCGAGCGAAAGGTCGATCGCCTGATAAGCGGCCTGCACGGCGTCCATGCCGTACTGGCGTTCGAGCCGGCGCACGGTGAAGTGACCGTGCGCGACCTGCTGGAAGTGGTCGATGAACACGGTGTTGACCATCGCGCCGAGCACCGCGCCGATCGCCGGAATCGACTTCGCGGCGATCTGCTCGCTCACCTGCACCGAGAAGCGCGCCGCGATCGTGTTCAACAGCCGCAGCAGCGCCGCCGAGCCGTGCGTCGTGAAACCCTTCGTCGCGATCTCCGACGACGCTTTCGATACCGCCTGCGCCAACGCGCCTCGCATGATGAAATAGCCGTAATCGGCGTCGTCGTCGGCTTTCGACGTGCCGCCCATCCCTAGCACTGTCAGACATTGAAGTTGCGTATCGACGGAAGTCAGATCCTCGCCCTCGCTGCGAGCGATATCGCAGATCGAGCGGAACATCAGCGTGGTCGTGACAGGCAGCTCGACGGGCAGCGCGAACAGCCCGAATGCGCCACCCGCCGCGCCCGTCGTCGCGACCGCGAACTTGTGCAGCAGATTGCTCGGCCGGTCGCTGACGCCGAGCGGCGCGCCGGCCATCGGACGCCCGAGCGTGCGCAGCGCGATCTGCAGACATTTGCGCAGCGCAAGTTGGGTCGCGTCGTTGACCTTGTCGCTGGCGATCGACGGCATGCGCGAAATCAGTTTTTCCATCGGCGAGCCGACGATGCTGGCGAGCTTCATCGCCAGCGCCGGGCTTTCAAGCTCGTGTTTGGCGCGGCGCAGGGCCGCGAGGTCGTCCGCGGAAAGCGGCGGGGCGGCGAGCATAGTCGGTTCCATGAATCTCCCTGAATTTCGGAATTTTTAGAAGCGTCGGATGAAACGGGTCTGATGAAACGGCCGCAATCGACGCACCCGGATTAGAACCATTCAGCATGGTATGATTCCATATCGTTGACGCGTCAACTGTTGCTCTATCAAAAATGGCCGTGCATACCGCCGCCCACCACTCGAGTGGGCAAGTCTTACCGTTCCGGGAGTCGCTACTGGCGATGCTCGGCGTCTCTTTCGTCTCGATGCTCGTCGCGCTCGACCAGACCGTGGTCGGCACCGCGCTGCCGACCATCGTCGCGGATCTCAAGGGCTTCGAACTTTACGCGTGGGTCGCGACGTCGTATCTGCTGACGTCGGTGATTACCGTGCCGATCTTCGGGCGCCTCGGCGATTACTACGGGCGCAAGCCGTTCGTCATTGCATCGATCGTCGTGTTCACGGCGGCTTCCGTGCTCTGCGGCGCGGCCAACAACATGCTGTTCCTGGTGATCGCGCGCGGCTTGCAGGGCATCGGCGGCGGCATGCTGGTCGGCACCGCGTTCGCCTGCATCCCCGATCTGTTTCCCGATTCCGTGGTCCGGCTGCGTTGGCAGGTACTGATGAGCACGGCGTTCGGCATTGCGAATGCCATCGGTCCGTCGCTCGGCGGCTTTCTCACGCAGTACTACGGCTGGCGCTCGGTGTTCTACGTGAATCTGCCCGTCGGCTTGTTGTCGCTGTTTTTCGTGTGGCGTTATCTGCCGCACCTGCGGCATGTCGTTCATAAAGGCAAGATGCGGCTCGACTGGCCAGGCGCGCTGCTGATCGCGCTGTCGCTCGGCAGCTTGCAGATGTTCGTCGAATTGCTGCCGAAGCACGGCGTCACGGCTTCGGCGCTTGCGTTGCTGGTCGTGAGCGTCGCGTGCGCGATTGCGTTGTGGAAGTGGGAAAAGCGCTTCCCGCAAGCGATTCTGCCCATCGACATGTTCCGCAACAAGAGCCTGTCCGCGCTATTCGTGCTGGCCGTGCTCGGCGGTTTCGCGATGTTCTCGCTGCTGTTCTACGCGCCGCTGCTGTTTCAGGGCGGCTTCGGCATGACGCCGAACGAGGCCGGACTCGTGATCACGCCGCTCGTCGTGTTCATCACGATCGGCAGTATTGCGAATGGGCGCATCGTGTCGCGCGTGCCGAACCCGAATGTGATGCTGTTCATCGGCTTTGCGCTATTCGCGGCAGCGTCGCTCGGCGTGGTGATTGCGACGCGCTCGATGCCGCACTGGCTGCTGATGCTGTTCATGACCTTCGGCGGCCTTGGCCTCGGCTTCGTGCTGCCGAATCTCACCGTGTTCGCGCAGCAGACGGCGGGCCGCGAGCATCTCGGCATCGCGACGGCGCTGCTGCAATCGCTGCGGATGATCGGCGGGATGATCGGCACGGCGCTGACGGGCACGCTCGTCACGCATATGTATGCGAGTGGCGTGCGCAGCGCGCTCGACGGCGATCAGGCGAGCCAATGGTTCGCCGATCTCGGCGATCCGCAGATCCTCGTGAACCGCGACGCGCAGCACACACTTTTGAGCGAACTCGCGAAGGCAGGGCACAATGGTGCCGTGCTGCTGGAGTCGGCGCGCGAGTCGCTGGTGGGCGCGATCCATATCGGCCTGATGCTCGGCGCGCTGGTGTCGCTGTTCGCGATCTGGCAGAGCCGGCGCGTGCCACCCGTCAAACTGCGCAAGCAGATCGAGCCGGTCATCCACGCGGATTGACGGGAATGTAAGCGCTTTTGAATCGAAGATAGATCATGGAAGAACAGGACCGCGTCGCTATCCTGCATCAGTTTGGACGCACGTACCGCGCGTTCATGTCGGCGTTCGAAGGCCGCGTCGGGCATCCGATGCCGCGCTGGCGCATTCTGCTCGCGTTGTACGAGCAGGCGGGCGAGTCGTCGCAGAAGAAGCTGGTCGAACGCTTGCGTATCGATCCGGGCGCGCTGACGCGGCAACTGAAGTCGCTCGAAGCGATGGGCTGGATCTCGCGCAGCATGGACGAGCGCGACAACCGCATCACGAATGTGAAGCTCACGGCGGAAGGCCGCGCCGCGATCGAAACGAGCTTGCCGAACCGCAATGCGTTTCTGCACGACACGATGGCCGCCTTGCCCGACGATGTGCTAGCTGGCCTGTCGAGCGCGCTGACGATGCTCGAAGCGCGCATCGGCGAAGTAGCCGCGTCTGCGGCGACGGATGTGGAAGCGACGCAAACCGGACGCTGAGCCAATAAAAAAACGGCGCTGTGTCGTGAGACGCAGCGCCGCTTCGATCGAAGAACAATCAGAAGAACGTTTCGATCACTTCCGTCACGCGATACGACGGATCGACCACCAGCACCTGACGCCACTTGTCGAACGTCAGGCACGGATGCGAGATATCGAACGCGATCATGTCGCCGACTTTCAGATCGGCGCCTGCGGGAATCCGCAGATAGGCGTGCTGATCCATCAAGCCGAAAATTTCCCAACCTTCATCGGCGGCGACATCGCGTGGCGCCTGCGTGCCCGGACGATAGTGCTTCGCGGGTTCGGGGTAGCCGGCGTCGAACGCCGAGTCACGCTTGCCGAGGCCGATGATCGCGCGATCCGGTTCGGGAATGGACTGCACATACGCCCACAGATGCAGCGCGGGCAACAACCCTTCGCCCATGCGCTTTGCGACAGGATTGCGCTTGAAGATATCCGTCTGCGCCTTGCGATAGATGCCGACGTCATGCGTCAGATAGCAGCCCGGGCGCAGCACGATCTCGATGCGGTCTTTGCGCGACGCTTTCGAGAATTCTTCCGCGACCACGTCGTACCACGCCGAACCCGCACCCGACAGCACGGCCGGCGTGCGAGCGAAGCGACCCTGGTCCGACAGTTCGAGCGTGAGCTTCACGGCGCTGCGCAGGAAGTCGCGCACTTCCTGTTCTTCCTTCAACACGCCTTCATACAGTTCGATGCCCGCGAGCTTCAACGAATCCGGGTAACGCGCGATCGCATCGAGCACGGCATGGGTTTGCGCGTCATCGCGCACACCTGTGCGACCGCCAGGCACGCCGAGTTCCACCAGCACCTGCAACTGCTTCTTTACCGAGCCGAAGAAGTTGCCAAGCTGCTCGACGCCTTCAACGGAATCCACGAGACAGAAGAACTCGAAGTCCGGATCGCTCAGCAGTTCCGCGATCATCAGCATGTTGCGCTTGCCGACCAGCTGGTTCGCCATCAACACGCGCGATACGCCGCCGTGATACGCGGCGCGCACCTGATGTGCCGTCGCAAGCGTGATGCCCCACGCGCCCGTTTCGATCTGGCGGCGGAACAGTTGCGGCGCCATCGTCGTCTTGCCGTGCGGCGCGAGCTTCACGCCGTACTCGGCGACGAACGTCTGCATCCATTTCAGGTTGTGCTCGATACGGTCCGCATACAGAACGGCGGCGGGCAGACTCACGTCTTCGTCGAGCAGATTCCATTCGAGACGCGGCGCGTCCGTCAGTTGGATGCTCGCGCCCGGTACGTTGCCCAAGCCCTTGCTATAAGGGTCGATCGTGGCTCCCTGATAGTTTGTAACTTTCATGTCATCCTGCTCCATCGGCCAGTTAAATCGAATCGAAGTTGACTTTCGTATGTTACCGAAAGTACGATGTTTGATGAAATGTTATTTAGTACCACGCGTGCGCCGAGCAATGTTACCGGCGGCGCGTGGTGCTTGCGAGCCATGAATTCCACCGCCGAACCCGTTGCTTTCGACATTGTCGCCCGCATTGCAGAATGCGCGCCCGAATTGCGCTCGGCTGAGCGCAAGGTCGCGGCGCTGATTCTCGACGATCTGACGGGCGCATCGCGGGCGAGCATCGGCGCGTTGGCCGAGCGGGCACAAGTGAGCGTCGCAACGGTTACGCGCTTCGCGAAAGCGGTTGGCTGCCGTGACGTGCGCGAACTCAAGCTGCGGCTCGCGCAGGCGGCTGCCGTCGGTCAGCGGTTCCTGCAGCCTGGCGCGCAGGCCGATACGCCCGAGCCATTGGCGACGCGCGTGTTCGACGAGCTGCAGACGGCGCTCACGCACAATCATCAGTTGCTGTGTCAGGCGCCTGTGGCGCAGGCCGCCGCCGCGCTGCGCGAAGCGCGCATGATTTACGTGTTCGGCATGGGCGGAGGCTCGACGGCGCTTGCCGATGAAATGCGCTTTCGGCTCGTGCGACTGGGGCGGCCCGTTGCGACGTATCAGGACGGTTTGCTGCAGCGCATGGTTGCATCGACGGTCTCGCGCGATACCGTGGTGATCGCGCTCTCGACGACAGGGCGCGTGCCGGAAATGGTCGACAGCTGCAAGATCGCGCGCAGCTATGGCGCGACGCTCATCACGTTGACGGCGCCCGCGTCGCCGCTTGCGAAGATGGCCGACTGGGTGATTCCCATCGTCGCGTTCGAAACCGATTTCATCTACAAGCCGTCGTCGTCGCGTTACGCGATGATGATGGCGCTCGACGTGCTCGTCACCGAACTGGCCGTGAGCCTCGGCGACGAGAGCCGCGAACTGCTGCGCCGCATGAAGCATGCGCTCGATGCGCATCGCGGCGGCGGCGACCGACAACCGCTAGGAGATTGATCCATGCATTCGCACCCCGAAGCCGCTGATACGCTGATCGTCGGCGCGCAACTGTATGACGGCACGGGCGCGCCGCCTGCCGAACGCGACGTCGCGTTGCGCAACGGCAGGATTGCCGCGATCGGCAACCTGTCGAACTGGCTGGCCGAAGAGGTGATCGAGGCGAACGGCCGCGCGCTCGCGCCGGGCTTCATCGACGTGCACACGCACGACGACACGCACGTGATCCGTTCGCCGCAAATGCTGCCGAAGATCACGCAGGGCGTGACGACGGTGATCGTCGGCAATTGCGGGATCAGCGCGTCGCCCGTGTCGCTCAAGGGCGATCCACCCGATCCGATGAACCTGCTCGGCCCGCGCGATGCGTTTCAGTATCCGACGTTCGCCGCCTATGTCGATGCCGTGAATGAAGCGAAGCCGTCCGTGAATGTCGGCGCGTTGATCGGACATACGGCGTTGCGCAACAACCATATGGACCGGCTCGACCGCGCGGCGACGCACGAGGAAATCGACGGGATGCG
Organism: Paraburkholderia hospita; assembly: GCF_002902965.1. GTDB lineage: Bacteria > Pseudomonadota > Gammaproteobacteria > Burkholderiales > Burkholderiaceae > Paraburkholderia > Paraburkholderia hospita. Next base: position 463,608 of record NZ_CP026105.1, read on the forward strand.
CGTGCAGCTCGAAGAGGCGCTCTTGAATGGCGCGCTGGGGTTGAGTTCAGGGCTCGCGTATAGCTCCGCGTTCGCCGCGCCGACGGAAGAAGTGATGGCACTCGCCGAGCCGCTCGCGGTGGCGGGCGCGTTGTACACGACGCACATGCGCACCGAGTTCGATGCGATTCTCGATGCGATGGACGAGGCGTACCGTATCGGCAAGCACGCGCGCGTGCCTGTCATCATCTCGCACCTGAAATGCGCGGGGCCGTCGAACTGGGGGCGCAGTGTCGAGGTCCTGGCGTCGCTGGAAGGCGCACGGCAGTTTCATCCTGTCGGCTGCGACTGTTATCCGTACAACCGCAGTTCGTCGACGCTCGACGTGAAGCAGGTGACGGGCGATATCGACATCACGATCACGTGGTCGACGCCGCATCCCGAGATGGCGGGCAAGTTGGTGAAGGAGATCGCGGCGGAATGGGGTGTGCCGCAGCAGGAAGCGGCGAAGCGGCTGCAACCGGCGGGCGCCGTTTATCACAACATGTCCGAGGACGATGTGCGGCGCATCCTTTCGCATCCGGCGACGATGGTCGGCTCCGATGGCCTGCCGAACGATCCGCTGCCGCATCCGCGTTTGTGGGGCGCGTTTCCGCGCGTGCTGGGCCACTATGCGCGCGATCAGCAGTTGATTCCGCTGGAAGAGGCGATTCGCAAGATGACGAGTTTGTCTGCGCGGCGCTTTGGGTTAAAGGAGCGTGGCGAGGTGCACATCGGCTATCACGCCGATCTCGTGTTGTTCGACCCGGCGCGCGTGCGCGACGCGGCGACGTTCGACAAGCCGCAGCAGGCGGCCGACGGCATCGACGCGGTGTGGGTGAATGGCGTGCTGTCGTATCTCGATGGCAAGCCGACGGGCGAGCGCGCGGGCAGGTTTGTGGCGCGTGGGGCGACGGCGGCGTCGCGGGCTGAGCTTACGCAGGGTTTCTGAATTTTTGCATTCGCATTGGGTGCGGACGCGCTTACGTTACAGGAGTTGAACGATGAAGCGTTATGGCGTTGAAGGTGGCAAAGGTACGGGCGGTCAGGTGATGCCGTTTGCGCGTGCGGTCGAGGCGGATGGCTGGCTGTTCGTGTCGGGGCAGACGCCGATGGAAAACGGCGAAGTGATCAATGGCGGGATCGTTGAGCAGTCGCACAAGACCATTCAAAACGTGCTGGCAATTTTGACCGAGGCCGGGTATGGGCCTGAGCACGTCGTGCGGTGTGGGGTGTGGCTCGATGATCCGCGGGATTTTGCTTCCTTTAACAAGGTGTTCAAGGAGTACTTTGGGGCGAATCCGCCTGCGCGGGCATGTGTGGTGTCGTCGATGGTTATCGACTGTAAAGTTGAGGTTGACTGCGTCGCTTATAAGAAGCCTGCGGTGTAAGGTTTTTTTGCTTGCGGCGCGGGGTGGTTTGCTTGCCTTTGTGCTGGCATCCGCGATTCGTTAGCTTGCTTCAAGCGTTGCCCCTGTGCGGGGCGGCACCTACTTTTCTTTGCCGCCGCAAAGAAAAGTAGGCAAAAGAAAGCGGCTAACACCGCCAATATTTCTTCTTGCCTGAGGGCCCCCAACCGGTCCTACGCTTCACACGGCAACGTCCTTGTTCGCCTGCGTTGCCAGCGCGCTGAATGAGCGCCTCACCTGCTTCAAATTCCTATACACGGGCCAGCGGCAGCGAATGGTATGTGCCGCCCAGGTGGCAAACTGTGTGTAGGTTGTCGCGTCGTATAGCCTGGCGCTCTTACATGGTGGAGCGCGCGCGCTATCGGTCGGAAGTGAGGCGTGTGTGTCTCTACGGCCTACACACAGTTTGCCACCTGGGCGGCGGCGGAATATCCGGCACGGCGTGCCGCAACGCGGGCGCGTGGAGCAGGTGAGGCGCTCGTTCGATGCGCTGGCAACGAGCATGAGTCACGTGATTGCCGTGTGAAGCGTAGGAACCTTTGGGGGCCCTCAGGCAAACACAAGAACTGGCGGTGTTAGCCGCTTTCTTTTGCCTACTTTTCTTTGCGGCGGTGTACAGACTGGAGACATAGCTGACAGGTGTACAGGGACATGACTGACACTTTCGGGTAATCAAACGCCCGGATTCCAACCATGCCCTGGGATGCAAAAGACACCATGAATCTCCGCGAAGACTTCGTGCGCGATGCCGCCACGCAGGCGGTGCCGTTCAGCGAGTTGTGCCGCAAATACAAGATCACCCGTCAGACGGGCTACAAGTGGCTTGGACGCCATAAGAGCGAAGGCGTCGACGGACTGGCCGACCGCTCCCGCCGCCCGCATCACAGCCCCACACGCTCACCGGAGCACATCGAAGCGCTGGTGCTGGACCTGCGCTGCCAGCACGGCTGGGGCGGACGCAAGATCGCACAGCGCCTGCGCGATCTGGGCCAGACCGAGGTGTCCGCGCCTGCCACCATCACCGAGATCCTGCGGCGCCACGGGCTGATCGACGAACACGCGTCGCGACAGCGCCAGCACTGGCAACGCTTCGAGCACGAGCATCCGAACTCGCTGTGGCAGATGGACTTCAAGGGCGACTTCCCGACCCTGGAGAGCGGGCGCTGCGCGCCGCTGACGGTCATCGACGATCACTCGCGCTACAACATCGTGCTGAGCGCCTGCTCGCGCACCACCACGCAGGTCGTGCAGGAAGCGCTCGAGCAGGCGTTCCGCTGCTACGGGCTACCCTCGCGCATCAACACCGACAACGGCGCGCCGTGGGGCTCGCCCAGCGCGCCGGGACAGCTCACCGAGCTCGCCGTCTGGCTGATCCGGCTGGGTATCCATGTGAGCTACAGCAGGCCGTATCACCCGCAGACCAATGGCAAGGACGAACGGTTTCACCGCTCGCTGAAGGCCGAAGTGCTGCAGCGGCACGCCTTCAGCACGCACGAGCACGTGCAGCAGGAACTGGATCGCTGGCGGCAGGTGTACAACACCGAGCGTCCACACGAGGCACTCGGGATGGCCACGCCGGTCACCCGCTACGCGTGCAGCCTGAGCAGGATGCCCGATCGCCTCCCGGAGCCCGAATACGAGTCCGGCGATGAAGTTTTACTGGTCAACTCAAGCGGCGTGGTGCGCTTCCGGGGCGAGAAACTGAAGCTCTCGATTGCGCTCAAGGGCTTGCATGTGGCAGCCCGCCCGAGCGAGGACGAAGACGGGGTGATCGAGTTCTGGTTCGCCCATCAGCGTGTCGAAAAACTTGACCTGAAGGAGCCCAAACCCTGACCATCATGTGTCAGCGATGTCCCTGTACATGTGTCAACGATGTCTCCAGTCTGTACACGGCGGCAAAGAAAAGTAGTTGCCGCCCCGCACAGGGGCAACGCGTGAAGCAAGCTAACGAATCGCGGATGCCAGCGCAAAGGCAAGCAAACCACCCCGCGTCGCAGACAAAAAACCAACTCACTGCCTTGCGGTACGCAAATTATCCGGCATCGGCAGATTAAAGTTAGTACGGAAAGGATTGATATCCAGCCCACCGCGCCGCGTATAGCGCGCATAAACAGCCAGCTTCACAGGCCGACAAACCTTGAGCACATCAAGAAAGATCTTCTCGACACACTGCTCATGAAACCCAGTGTGGTTTCGATAAGAAATAATGTACCGCAGCAGCCCAGCCTGATCGATCTGCGGCCCCACGTAGTGGATCTGCACCGAACCCCAATCAGGCTGCCCCGTCACCGGACAATTCGACTTCAAAAGATTGGAGAACAGCGTCTCCTCAACAGGCGCCTCATCAAGCGCAGCCTTGAGCAACCCAGCATCCGGCAGATAAACATCGGTATCCAGATCGAGCCGATCCAGCGAAGTCCCTTCAAACTCATCCATCGCGAGCTTGGAAAACTCCGCCGGCGGATAAAGATGCAACGACACGGACGACCCACACGCAGCAGAAACATCCCGCTTGATCGTGTCGCGAACCGTCTCGATCGAATCGAACGAAGTCTGCGCAAACGAGCCGAGATACAGCTTGAACGACTTCGACTCGACGATATTCGGCGACTCCGCCGGAATATAAAAAGTGGCAATCGCAATCTGCGGCTTGCCGCGCGCATTCAGCCACGATAGCTCATACGCGTTCCAGATGTCCGTGCCGAAAAACGGCAACGTCGCGCCAATACCGATCTGCTCGCGCGCATTCTTCCGCGCGATCGGAAAGAGCAGCGATGCGTCGTACTGTTCGGTGTAGCTGGACGGTTTGCCCAGCGGTGATTGTTCGGGTGTCATGATGCGTTCACGATGCCACTCAATACATGCCCGATCGCTGTCACGTCACGGGCCGACTCGCAGTGGCGAATTTGGTCGTCGAAGAAAAAGTCCGGCTCGAACTCGCGCAAAAACGCGCTCTTGTCCAGCCCGCCAAGAAACATCGCTTCGTCGATTTCGATGTTCCAGGCCATCAATGTGCGTATCGCGCGCTCGTGCGCAGGCGCCGAACGCGCGGTCACCAGCGCAGTGCGAATGTGCATCGGCGCTGCTTCGTCAGCCAGCGTCTGCAGTCGATGCAGCGCTTTCAACAAAGGCTTCAGCGGTCCATCGGCAAGCGGCAAATCCTTGTTGTCGATCTCGTGACCGACGAACGCGCCCAAGCCGTCCTTCTGAAACACGCGCTCCGCTTCGTCGGAAAACAGCACGGCGTCGCCGTCGAACGCAATGCGGATTTCGTCCGGATACTTGCTCGCCATTTTCGCCGATTCAGGCAACACGCGTGCAGCGGGAAATCCGGCGGCCAAAGCATCGCGCACGTCGTCCTGATTCGCCGACAGAAACAGCGACGCATTCAGCGGCTTCAGATACGCGAACGGCGCGCGGCCGCGCGTGAACACGCCGCGCTCGATCGCCAGGCCATGTTCGCGGCACGAACTGAAGGCGCGCAAGCCGCTAATGGGATCGCTGCGCGACAGAATCACCACTTCCACGCAGTGCGCGCCCGTATTCAGCGCAAGCAGCTTGCGAATCAGTGGAAACGCGACGCCCGGCTTGGCCGGCACGTTCAGCCGCTCGCGCTGCAGCGCTTCGTAGTCGCGCAGATTGCCATCCTCGTACACGCGGTTTTCTTCCTCGAAATCGAACAGCGCGCGCGAGGAGATCGCCACTACCAGTTTGTCGTCGAGCGAAAAGGCCATGCGCGTGCTTCGTTATCCAAGGAACAGTCGATACACCGGGTTCAATGTCTCTTCCCAATACGGATAGCCGAGCGTCGCGAGGAAGCGCGCGAATTCCGAATCTTCCGCCGACGGCACCTGAATGCCGACGAGGATCGAACTGTAGTCCGCGCCCTGGTTCCGGTAATGGAAGAGGCTGATGTTCCAGTTCGGCGCCATCGAGGACAGGAACTTCATCAGCGCGCCCGGCCGCTCGGGAAACTCGAAGCGGAACAGGCGTTCGTCGTGCGCGAGCGGCGAGCGTCCGCCGACCATGTAGCGAATGTGCTGCTTCGACAGTTCATCGCCCGTCAGATCGACGGTGGCGAAGTTGTGCGCCTCGAACGCGCCCGCGATCTGCGCGGACTCGCTACGATTGCGAGTCTGCACGCCGACAAAGATATGGGCCGACGCCGAATCGGCAATACGGTAGTTGAACTCGGTGACGCTGCGCGTGCCGACCAGTTCGCAAAAACGCTTGAAGCTGCCGCGCTCTTCGGGAATCGTCACCGCGAACACAGCCTCGCGCGCCTCGCCGACTTCCGCGCGCTCCGCGACGAAGCGCATGCGGTCGAAATTCATGTTCGCACCGGACGTGATGGCGATCAGCGTCTGGTTTTCGATGCCTTCACGTTCCGCGTACTGCTTCGCGCCCGCGACGGCCAGCGAGCCGGCCGGTTCCAGCACGCTGCGGGTGTCCTGGAAGACATCCTTGATCGCCGCGCACAGTGCGTCGGTGTCCACGGTCAGCACTTCGTCGAGATATTCCTGGCACAGGCGGAACGTTTCTTCGCCGACCAGCTTGACGGCCGTACCGTCCGAAAACAGACCGACTTCGTTCAGCGTCACGCGCTTGCCCGCCTTCAGCGATTGCGCCATCGCGCACGAATCGTCGGTTTGCACGCCGATCACCTTGATCTCCGGCCGCACCGATTTCACGTACGCCGCGATGCCAGCAGCGAGACCGCCGCCGCCGATGGGCACGAAGATCGCGTGAATGGGCGCCTGATGCTGGCTCAGCACTTCCATCGCAACCGTGCCCTGGCCGGCGATCACGTATTCGTCGTCGAACGGATGGACGAAGGTCAGGCCGTGTTGCTCCTGCAGCTTGACGGCGTGCGCATAGGCGTCGCTGAACGATTCGCCCGACTGCACGACTTCGACGGTCGGGCCGCCATGTGTGCGCACGGCATCGACCTTCACCTGCGGCGTCGTCACGGGAACCACGATGATCGCCTTCACGCCCATACGCGCCGCCGACAACGCGACGCCTTGCGCATGGTTGCCCGCCGAAGCCGTAATCACGCCGCGCGCGAGGGCGTCGGCGGGAATGTGCGCCATCTTGTTGTAGGCGCCGCGCAGCTTGAACGAGAAGACAGGCTGATTGTCTTCGCGCTTCAGGTAAATCGGGTTGCGCAGCCGTGCGGACAGATTCCGCGCATGTTCGAGTTCGGTCTCACGCGCGACGTCGTAGACGCGGGCGGTGAGGATTTTCTTCAGGTAGTCGTGGGAAGCCATGCGGGTCACGCGCGATGCGCTATTTCGGACGGGAAAGGATCAATGATAGCGCCAACCGTCTGTCCGGACGTGGCTGATCCGGGATTTGTCCGATTGCATTCGCTTTATCGGCAAGCTTGGCCAGCCGACCGGACGGTCGAAAAATCGGGCTCAGCGTGGGCACGGATGCGATGCATTTTGGGTGCGTCGCCGCCTGGCAATTTCGTGGCGAATTCTGTCAAGCGAACGCGCAAAGGCTTGTCGCGCTTACATTCGAGCGTCAACGCGCAATAGGATCATGCGGTAGAATCCTATTTTGGAACAAGGATCGGAAGATGCACTGGCAGCCTCGGATCGCCCATTTGATGCCCGTACCGCGCGAGTCTCGTCCCGCGGCGCAGCGGCACGTGCGGCATGCACGATCGTGTAGCTGCCTCTGATCGCCGCGAGGCGACCGGCCACCCACGTTCCAGCCATATCCCCGGCGATCCCGGGCGCTGGCCTGCCGGTTGCGGCTTCGCACACTAGAAAGATTTCCAGCATTGCGCCCCACGCGCACTGTCAGCGGGCCTCAACGATGAGCGCACGCCGCTGACCTACCGAGTCGTCCAAACATGAACGCACCTCAAGTTTTCGATCCGCACGGCGCCGCCGCCAACGTCGCCGCCGACGCCGAACCGCGTCTGCGCGAAATCCCGTACAACTACACGTCGTTCTCCGACCGCGAAATCGTCATCCGTCTGCTCGGCGACGAAGCGTGGGCCGCCCTCGACGAGCTGCGCGCGGAACGCCGCACCGGCCGCTCGGCGCGCATGCTGTACGAAGTGCTCGGCGACATCTGGGTCGTACGCCGCAATCCTTACCTGCAAGACGACCTGCTCGACAACCCGAAGCGCCGCGCGCTGCTGATCGAAGCGCTGAATCACCGTCTGACCGAAATCGAAAAGCGCCGCCGCGCCGACCTCGTCGAGCACGGCGACGATGCGGGCGTCGATCGCGCGGCGCGTGTCGAAACGCTGGTCGCCGCCGCGCGCCGCGCCGTCGACGCGTTTGCGGGCGAGTTCGAGAAGATGGCCGACCTGCGCCGCCGCTCGACCAAAGTGCTGGGCCGCCAGACGCAGAAGGACAACATCCGTTTCGACGGCCTCGCGCGCGTCTCGCATGTGACGGACGCGACCGACTGGCGCGTCGAATACCCGTTCGTCGTGCTGACGCCGGACACGGAAGCCGAAATCGCCGGTCTCATCAAGGCGTGCTTCGAACTCGGTCTGACCGTGATTCCGCGCGGGGGCGGCACGGGCTACACGGGCGGCGCAGTGCCGCTTACGCCGTTTTCGGCCGTCATCAACACCGAGAAGCTCGAACAACTCGGCGCGGTCGAATTGACGGAGCTGCCCGGCGTCGCGCACAAGGTGCCGACGATCTTCTCCGGCGCAGGCGTCGTCACGCGCCGTGTGACGGAAGCGGCCGAACAGGCGGGCTATGTGTTCGCCGTCGATCCGACGTCTCTGGACGCATCGTGCATCGGCGGTAACGTCGCGATGAACGCGGGCGGCAAGAAGGCCGTGCTGTGGGGCACGGCGCTCGACAACCTCGCGTGGTGGCGCATGGTCGACCCGGAAGGGAACTGGCTCGAAGTCACGCGCCTCGATCACAACCTCGGCAAGATTCACGACATTCCCGTCGCGCGCTTCGAACTCAAGTGGTTCGATGGCGAATACGCGCCGGGCGAAAAGCTGCTGCGCACGGAAATGCTCGACATCGAAGGCCGGCGCTTTCGTAAGGAAGGTCTCGGCAAGGACGTCACGGATAAATTCCTCGCCGGTCTGCCGGGCATCCAGAAGGAAGGCTGCGATGGCCTGATCACGTCGGCGCGCTGGGTGCTGCACAAGATGCCTGCGCATACGCGCACCGTTTGCCTCGAGTTCTTCGGCCAGGCGCGCGAGGCGATTCCGAGCATCGTCGAAATCAAGGACTATCTGTTCGAAACGTCGAAGCGGGGCGGCGCGATTCTCGCGGGCCTCGAACACCTCGACGAGCGTTATCTGCGCGCTGTCGGCTACGCGACCAAGAGCAAGCGCAACTCGTTTCCGAAGATGGTGCTGATCGGCGATATCGTCGGGGATGATGCGGACGCCGTCGCGACGGCGACGTCGGAAGTGATCCGCATGGCCAACGGCAAGAGCGGCGAAGGCTTTGTCGCCGTGAGCGCCGAGGCACGCAAGCGCTTCTGGCTCGATCGCAGCCGCACGGCCGCGATCGCGAAGCACACCAACGCGTTCAAGATCAACGAAGACGTCGTGATTCCGCTCAATCGCATGGGCGAGTACACGGACGGCATCGAGCGCATCAACATCGAACTGTCGATCAAGAACAAGCTGCAACTGATCGACGCGCTCGAAGTGTTCTTCAAGAGCGGCAAGCTGCCGCTCGGCAAGAGCGACGACGCGAACGAAATTCCGAGCGCAGAATTGCTCGAAGATCGCGTGCAGCAGGCGCTCGAACTGCTCGGCCATGTGAAGAAGCGCTGGGAATTCCTGCGCGACAAGCTCGATTTGTCGTTGCGTGAAGCGCAGCACTATCTGGTGGGGCTCGGCTATGCGGGGCTCGCGGAGAAATTCGCGGATCGCGTTGACGATCAGCCGGACGCGAACGTATTCCATATCGTCCAGGACCGCACGGTGCGCGTGTCGTGGAAGCAGGAAATCCGCGCGGAACTGCGCCAGATTTTCAACGGCGGCGAGTTCAAGCCGATCCTCGACGAAGCGCAGGCTATTCATAAGAAGGTGCTGCGCGGCCGCGTGTTCGTTGCGCTCCACATGCACGCGGGCGACGGCAACGTTCATACGAACATCCCCGTCAACTCCGACAACTACGAGATGCTGCAGGACGCGCATCACGCGGTGGCGCGCATCATGAAGCTCGCGCGTTCGCTGGATGGCGTGATTTCCGGCGAGCACGGCATCGGCATCACGAAGCTCGAATTCCTCACGGAAGACGAGATCGGCGAATTCCGCGCGTACAAGCAGCGCATCGATCCGCATGGCCGCTTCAACAAGGGCAAGCTGCTCGAAGGCGCGGATTTGCGCAACGCGTACACGCCGTCGTTCGGGCTGATGGGTTATGAATCGCTGATCATGCAGCAGTCCGATATCGGCGCGATCGCCGATTCGGTGAAGGACTGCCTGCGTTGCGGCAAGTGCAAGCCCGTCTGCGCGACGCACGTGCCGCGCGCGAACCTGCTGTACAGCCCGCGCAACAAGATTCTCGCCACGTCGCTGCTGGTCGAGGCGTTCCTGTATGAAGAGCAGACGCGCCGCGGCGTGTCGATCAAGCATTGGGACGAGTTCAACGATGTCGCCGATCACTGCACCGTGTGCCACAAGTGCGTGACGCCGTGCCCGGTGAAGATCGACTTCGGCGACGTCACGATGAACATGCGCAACCTGCTGCGCAAGATGGGCAAGAAGAAGTTCAACGCGGGCAACGCGGCGGGCATGTTCTTCCTCAACGCGACCAATCCGCAGACCATCAATCTCGCGCGCACCGCGATGATGGGCGTCGGCTACAAGGCGCAGCGCCTCGGCAACGAGGTGCTGAAGAAGTTCGTCAAGAAGCAGACGGCGCATCCGCCCGCGACGACGGGCAAGCCGCCCGTGGTCGAGCAGGTGATCCACTTCGTCAACAAGAAGATGCCGGGCAACCTGCCGAAGAAAACGGCGCGCGCACTGCTCGATATCGAGGACAACAAGATCGTCCCGATCATCCGCAATCCGAAGGCCACGACCGTCGATTCGGAAGCGGTGTTCTACTTCCCCGGATGCGGTTCCGAGCGCCTGTTCTCGCAGGTCGGTCTCGCCACCCAGGCAATGCTATGGGAAGCGGGCGTGCAGACGGTGCTGCCGCCGGGTTATCTGTGCTGCGGCTACCCGCAGCGCGGCTCGGGCCAGTTCGACAAGGCCGAGCAGATCGTCACGGATAACCGTGTGCTGTTCCACCGTGTCGCGAACACGCTGAACTATCTCGACATCAAGACCGTGGTCGTGTCATGCGGCACGTGCTACGACCAGCTGGCTGGCTACGAATTCGAGAAGATCTTCCCGGGCTGCCGGATCATCGACATCCACGAATTCCTGCTGGAGAAGGGCATCAAGCTCGAGGGCGTGAAGGGCATGCGCTACATGTACCACGACCCGTGCCACACGCCGATCAAGACGATGGACCCGGTCAAGCTGGTCAACGAACTGATGGGCGCCGAGAAGAACGACGGCTACAAGATCGAGAAGAACGATCGTTGCTGTGGCGAGTCGGGCACGCTGGCAGTCACGCGTCCGGATATTTCGACGCAGGTGCGCTTCCGTAAGGAAGAGGAAATCCGCAAGGGTGCAGCGAAGCTGCGCGGCATTCCCGTTGTCGCCGATGCGGGCGCGAATGCGCAGCCGGGTTCGGTGATGAAGGCGGGTGACGGCCCGCAACCGAACGGCGTGGACGGCGCAAGCGGCGCAGCGCCCGACGTCAAGATCCTGACAAGCTGCCCGTCCTGTCTGCAAGGCCTGTCGCGCTACAACGAAGACGCGAATATCGAAGCGGACTATATCGTTGTCGAAATCGCGCGACACGTGCTCGGCGAGAACTGGATGGCCGACTATGTGCAGCGCGCGAACAATGGCGGAATCGAGCGCGTGCTGGTCTAATGGCACGATATAAGGCTCCGTTCGAGGACGACGATGGACTGTATCTTCTGCCGTGAGGACGGCGGCGATGTACTGTGGCAGGACGACACGCTGCGTGTCGTCCTCGCCGACGAACATGACTACCCCGGTTTTTGCCGCGTGATCTGGAACAGGCATGTCGCCGAGTTCTCCGATCTGGGCGACGGCGAGCGCGACCGTGTGATGCGCGCGGTGTATGCCGTCGAGCGCGCGATCCGGCGCATCCTGCAACCCGTCAAGGTGAATCTGGCGAGTCTCGGCAACCAGGTGCCGCACGTGCACTGGCATGTGATTCCCCGGTTTTCCAACGACGCGCATTTCCCGCTGCCCATCTGGGCGCCGCGCCAGCGCACGGTTTCCGAGGCGATGCTGTCGCAGCGCCGCGCGCAGGCCACGTTGCTGCGCGAAGCGGTACGCGGCGAAATCGAACACGCTCTCGCCTGAGGTCATCATGAGTGGATTGAAACCCGACACGCCGGTGCCCGCCGGCGTCGTCGTTCATGCCGTGTCGCGCGTGCTCGAATTGCAGTACGCGGACGGCAAGAGTTACCGCGTGCCGTTCGAGCTGATGCGCGTCTATTCGCCGTCGGCGGAAGTGCGCGGCCACGGCCCGGGTCAGGAAACGTTGCAGACAGGCAAGCGCGAAGTGTCGATCACGGCGCTAGAAGGCGTCGGCAACTATGCGCTGCAGCCGACTTTCTCCGACGGCCATAACACGGGCATCTATTCGTGGGACCTGCTGTGGGACCTCGCGACCCGGCAGGACGAACTCTGGGCCGACTATTTCGACAAACTTAAGGCGGCAGGCGTCGACCGGGACGCGCCGATGCCCGTATCCGGCCCTGCGCACGGCCACAGACACTGATACGATGCCCGCCTTCCCGTCGCTTGATGCGGCGCAACAATTTCATAGAATACGCGAAAGGACGAAGCGCGATGACCAAAACCCACTTCGGCTATCAGACAGTCGACGAACAGGAAAAAGCGAAGAAAGTGGCCGGCGTGTTCCACTCGGTCGCCTCCAACTATGACCTGATGAACGACCTGATGTCGGGCGGGATGCACCGCGCGTGGAAGGCATTCACGATCGCGCAGGCCAATGTGCGGCCCGGCTACCGGGTGCTCGACATCGCGGGCGGCACGGGCGATCTGTCGAAGACCTTCGCGAAGCAGGCGGGCGAGACGGGCGAAGTGTGGCACACGGACATCAACGAATCGATGCTGCGCGTGGGCCGTGACCGCCTGATCGACAAGGGCATCATCACCCCGACGCTGCTCTGCGACGCCGAAAAAATCCCCTTTCCGGACAACTACTTCGACGTGGTGACGGTGGCATTCGGCTTGCGCAATATGACGCACAAGGACGCCGCGCTTGCGGAAATGCGCCGTGTGTTGAAACCGGCCGGGCGCGTGCTCGTGCTGGAGTTCTCGAAAGTGTGGGACCCACTCAAGAAGGCGTACGACGTCTATTCTTTTAAGGTGCTGCCGTGGCTCGGCGAGCGCTTCGCGAAGGACGCCGAGAGCTACCGCTACCTGGCTGAATCGATCCGTATGCATCCGGATCAGGAAACTTTGAAGACGATCATGGAACAAGCAGGCCTTGAAGCCGTCAAATATTACAATTTGTCAGCTGGCGTGGTAGCCTTACATGTGGGGACGAAATACTAATGTCCCTAACTTCTCGTTTTTAAAAGGAAATTGCAGAAATGTCTGATTCGAATCTGTCGTCTCGTTGTAAGGTTAAGGGGGCATGGGCGAGGAGAATCGGACTGATCGCGATGGTCGGCCTGATTTCGATCGGCACGCTGGCCTCGCTCGACGCCGAAGCGAAACGCATGGGCGGCGGCCGCAGTATCGGGCGTCAGTCGAACATCACCCAGCCGTCACAGCAGTCGGCGCCTTCGCAGTCGCCGGGCGCGCCGTCGCAGGCGATGCAGCAGCAGCGTCCCGCCACGCCGCCGCCCACGCCGGCCGCGCAGCCTAACCGCTCGCGCTGGCTCGGGCCGATCGCCGGTCTCGCGGCGGGTCTCGGCATTGCGGCGCTGCTGTCGCACTTCGGTCTTGGCGAAGCGTTCGCCGGCATGATGTCGAACCTGATCGTGATCGCGCTGATCGCGTTTGTCGCCGTCTGGCTGATCCGCAAGTTCCTCGGCCGCAAGCGCGACGCGCAGACGCCGGCGTACGCGGGCGGCGCGCCGACGCTGAACGCGGGCGGCACGGGTTACGCGCAGGAGCCGCGCTACACGGCGCCGCCGGCTGGTTCGTACCTCGGGCCGCAAGGCAACCCGCTGACGACGCCTGAAGTCGCAGCCGCGCCGGTTGTTCCGGCAGGCTTCGATACGGAAGCGTTCCTGCGCAACTCGAAGGTCTACTTCGTGCGTCTGCAGGCTGCGTGGGACGCGGGCAACATGGACGACATCCGCGAGTTCACGACACCCGAAATGTTCGCCGAAGTGAAGGTCGACCTGAGCTCGCGCGGCGCCGAAAAGAACCAGACGGACGTCGTGAAGCTGGACGCCGATCTGCTGGGCGTCGAAGATCGCGGCAGCGAATATCTCGCGAGCGTGCGCTTCCACGGCCTGATCCGCGAAACGTCGGGCAGTGCGGCGGAGTCGTTCGAGGAAATCTGGAATCTGTCGAAGCGCAACGGCGAAGGCTGGTTGCTCGCAGGCATCCAGCAAGCGAATCATCACTGATCCCGTAAAGGATTAGCCGTTCGGCAGAGCCAGGCTCGAAGCGAACGGACGTTACAATGGGAACCCGCGTCGGCAGTCGCCGGCGCGGGTTTTCTCTTTCCACTGCCGATGACCCTTGCCGCCAAGCCCTTCGCTGCTGCCGTCAACCATCTGCTCGCTCGCGAAACGTGGGCGCGCGAACGTCTCACCCCGTACGCCGGCAAGATTGCGCGGCTGTCCTGTCCTCCCGTCACACTGATCCTGCTGGTGCAGCCGGACGGCTATCTGAGCGCCGTCGACGAAAGCGAAGCGCACAACACATTCGACGTCACCGTCTCCGTGCCGCCGGACGCCGTCCCCGTATTCCTGCAAGGCGGCCAGGCGGCCGTGATGAAGCACGTGAAGATCGAAGGCGACGCCGAGTTCGCCACGGTCATCGCAAAGCTCGCCGAGCATCTGCGCTGGGAGCCGGAAGAGGATCTGGCGAAGCTGATCGGCGACGGGCCAGCGTGGCGGATCGCGTCGGTGGCGCGCACGGTCGGCGATCATGCGCTGCGCACGGGCCGTAATCTGGTCGAATCGGTAGCCGAATATCTGTTGGACGAAAACCCGCAGCTCGTGCGCCGCACCGCGCTCGACGACTTCAACGTCGAGCTGGCGCGCGCCCGCGACGCGCTCGCGCGCGTCGAAAAGCGCATCGAGCGTCTCGAACAGAAGGTCGAAGCCCGCGGCGCCAATGCGCCGGGCGGCGCCGCCACGTCGCGCGGCACGCGCTAGTCACCGGGCTCAACCATGCGTTTTCTGCGTTTCCTCAAGATTTTCTTTACCGTCATCCGCTTCGGGCTGGACGAGATGATGCTGAGCCGCATCAACGACCGCCGCGTGCGGATGTTGCTGCGTATCACCACGATCGGCCGGAAGTTCGACCAGCCGCCGGGCGTGCGGCTGCGTCTTGCGCTCGAAAGTCTCGGGCCGATTTTCGTGAAGTTCGGCCAGGTGCTGTCAACGCGCCGCGACCTCCTGCGTCCCGACATCGCCAGCGAGCTTGCCAAGCTGCAGGACCAGGTGCCGCCGTTCGATTCGGCGGTGGCGATCGCGATCATCGAAAAGTCGCTCGGCGCGCCCGTCGATACGATCTTCGACGACTTCGAGCGCGTACCCGTGGCGAGCGCGTCGATTGCGCAGGTTCACTTCGCGACCTTGAAGACGGGCCAGCACGCCGGTAAGCAGGTCGCCGTGAAGGTGCTGCGGCCGAACATGCTGCCTGTGATCGATTCCGATCTCGCGCTGCTGCGCGACATCGCCGTGTGGGCGGAGCGTCTGTGGGCGGACGGCAAGCGCCTGAAGCCGCGCGAAGTGGTCGCGGAATTCGACAAGTATCTGCACGACGAGCTCGACCTGATGCGCGAAGCCGCGAACGGCAGCCAGCTGCGGCGTAACTTCGCGGGCCTCGATCTGCTGCTCGTGCCGGAGATGTACTGGGAGTACTGCACGGCGAACGTGCTCGTGATGGAACGGATGGTCGGCGTGCCGATCAGCCAGGTCGATACGCTGCGGGCGGCGGGCGTCGATATTCCGAAGCTCGCGCGCGAGGGCGTCGAGATTTTCTTCACGCAGGTGTTCCGCGACGGCTTTTTCCACGCGGACATGCACCCAGGCAACATTCAGGTCAGTCTCGATCCGGTGCACTTCGGCCGGTATATCGCGCTGGATTTCGGCATCATCGGCGCGCTGTCGGACTTCGATAAGAACTATCTCGCGCAGAACTTTCTCGCGTTCTTCAAGCGTGACTATCACCGCGTTGCGACGCTGCATCTGGAGTCTGGCTGGGTGCCGCCCACGACGCGCGTCGAAGAACTGGAAAGCGCGATCCGCGCGGTCTGCGAGCCGTATTTCGATCGCGCGCTGAAAGACATTTCTCTTGGCCAGGTGCTGATGCGGCTCTTCTCGACGTCGCGCCGCTTCAACGTGGAAATCCAGCCGCAACTCGTGCTGCTGCAGAAGACGATGCTGAACGTCGAAGGGCTGGGCCGTTCACTCGATCCCGAACTCGACTTGTGGAAGACCGCGAAGCCGTATCTGGAACGCTGGATGAACGAGCAGATCGGCGCGAAAGGCTGGTACGAGCGGCTGAAGATCGAGGCGCCGCAGTGGAGCAAGACGCTGCCGCAACTGCCGCGGCTGATCCATCACATGCTGGCGCAGCGTCACGACGCGCAGCAGCGTGGTATCAACGACGAAACCATCCGCCAGATTCTGCTGGAGCAAAAGCGCACGAACCGGCTGCTGCAAGGTCTGCTGATGTTCGGCGTGGCCGTGGGCGTCGGTGCCGTGCTGGCGCGCGCATGGCTCGCCATCGCTTACGGCGGCTATTGAACACGTTTCACGAGATCTATCGATGAGCGATCCCAAGCCGAATGTTTCTCCCGCGCCGCCAGCTTTCGAAAGCCGCGATCCGAACGCGCCCGGCTTCTGGGACGAACGCTTCGAACGCGGTTTCACGCCGTGGGATCAGGCGGGCGTGCCGTCGGCGTTCAAGGCGTTCGTCGAGCGGCACGCGCCGATGCCGGTGCTCATCCCCGGCTGCGGCAGCGCGTACGAAGCGTGGTGGCTCGCCGAGAAAGGCTGGACGCTTCGGGCGATCGACTTTGCGGCCCATGCTGTCGAAGCCGCGCGCGCTCAACTAGGCGCGCATGCGAGCCTCGTCGAACAAGCGGATTTCTTCACGTACACGCCGCCATTCGAGCCGGGCTGGATCTACGAGCGGGCATTTTTGTGCGCGCTCCCGCCGTCGCGGCGCGGGGACTGGCTGGCGCGCATGGCTGAACTCTTGCCCGCGGGCGGATTGCTCGCTGGCTTCTTTTTCATCGGCGAGGGCTCGCCGAAAGGCTCGCCAAAAGGCCCGCCGTTCATCATCGAGCGCGCCGAACTCGACGCGCTGCTGTCGGCCCATTTCGAGTTGCTGGAAGACGAACCCGTCGACGACTCGATCCCCGTCTTCGCCGGACGCGAGCGCTGGCTGACCTTGCGTCGGCGCGGTGCATAGACGCGGCAAGGGCTTGATTCCCGACTCCGCCGACCTCATCTAAAGTGTGGCGGCTGCGTCGGCCGTTCCACCCCGAATTCCGGGGCGTGCCATTGTTTGCGGCTATAATTCAAGGCTTTGGTGCGACACGCACGCTCGTGTCCGTCCGCCCCACGCTACGGGGCATCGACTGAAGTACCTTATTGAGGGTTATTGAGGAAACTCACCATGCCCTCCATCGGTGGCCTCTTATGTGGGCTACCACTTTGAGAAGTAGATGTGCCCCACCGGGCACACCGTTGTAGTGGAATCGGAAACCGGAGCTATCAGCCGGTAACCTCGTTACATTGACCTGATTACCGTCAGGTCCCGCCCAGTCAGCGGCCTCACCTCCGCCGACAGGGCGGGGTGTCGTTTGTAATGCCAGAACCTTTGGGTCTGGGGTTCGCTGGAAGACACGAGCGGAAGCTCGGTGTGTCATTGTTCGGCCTCACCGGAACATCGGTGAGTGTAGAGAACCTGCTGTACGACCAGCAGTAACCTAAGAGGACATGCGTCACTGGTAACGGTGGGGTGTGAAGCTTCTCTGACAATAGGTCCCGGTATCTCAGGGGCTGCTGGCTGTGAGGCCTGTAGCTGATGCTCCTTAGCAGCAAGGGGGTTGAGACCTTAGGTTGGCTGACAAGGTTAACGTAAGTGAACTGCTGATAAACCTCGTAAGAATTGCGGTGCCAAAAGCTGCTGATAGGCACTAACCAAAAGGTACGTGGCTGGATAACTCGCTCAAAGCTCGGGTTACGTCGTCATCGAGCCACCGGGGGAGAGGCAGAACCTAAATCAGTCGTGTGACATGCCGGGAACGTGGTAAGCCCGTATGGTTGCCTGCGGAAAATCGCAGGCAGGCGGACCGTGAGGAACGCTGTCGACCGTGCGGGTATGGGAGGACGGAAAAAGCGAAGGCCGGGCTGTAACGGTCCGGATAGGGGTTGAGACATCACCCTACGCGAAAGCGTGCAGACTTCCGTCTGGTCTACCGTCGCAAGACGGCTGACTACCCTCTAGCGGAAATAGTGATTGCTGACGAGCTTTTGGTAGTCAGTGTTGTTCTTACCCCGTTGCGGGAGCAAAAGCTCCCGCAAGGGACGCGTTGCTCTCTGCTCGGGATTCACTTCTTAAAGCGGGAGAGCAGCATGAGAGTATCTGTCCGAAAGGATGGGTCTGCGCTCTCACACGCGCCGACCAACTGGTACGCCGTAGATTGGCGTCGGGTTGAGCGGAACGTGAGAGGGATGCAGATTCGAATTGCGAAGGCGACGCGGGATGGCAACTGGCGCAGGGTGAAATCCCTGCAACGGATGTTGACCCGCACGTTGTCCGCAAAGCTGTATGCGGTGCGACGTGTTACGCAGAATCAAGGTGCGCGAACGGCTGGAGTCGATCGTGAACTGTGGGATTCGCCTGAGAGTCGATGGGAAGCCGTCGGCAGGTTGAAGCGGCATGGATACAAGCCTCTGCCCTTACGGAGAGTCTTTATCCCCAAGGCTAATGGGAAGGAACGCCCTCTGGGCATTCCGACCATGCGGGACAGGGCGATGCAAGCCTTGTATCTGTTAGCTCTGGAGCCGGTGTCGGAATCGACGAGTGATCCGAATTCATATGGATTCAGGGTGAACCGTTCGACCGCCGATGCCATGGCCCAAATCCGCGTCTGCATGTCCCAAGAGGCCTCGGCCCGCTGGGTACTGGAAGCGGATATCAAGGGCTGCTTCGACCATATCAACCACGACTGGCTGGTACGCCATGTCCGCATGGACAGGGAGATCCTCCGGAAGTGGTTGAAGGCTGGCCTGATTTACAAGGGTCAGCTACAGGCGACTGAGGCCGGTACGCCGCAGGGAGGGATCATCTCCCCGACGTTGGCCAACGTGACGCTGAACGGGTTAGAGACGGAACTAATGGTGCATCTCGGTGCGACGTTAGGAAAGACGAAGGCTCGGAAGCTAAAAGTGAATGTGGTGCGGTACGCGGATGACTTTGTGATCACAGGCGACTCGAAAGAGCTTCTGGAAAATGAGGTCAGACCTTGGGTGGAAACATTCCTCGCTACGCGAGGTCTGCGACTGTCGGAGGAAAAAACGCGGATCACTCATATTGACGAAGGCTTCGATTTCCTGGGGTGGAATTTCCGGAAGTACTCGGGGACGCTGCTCATAAAACCAAGCCGGAAGAACGTGCAAACGTTCTATCGCAAGGTGGCGGAAACGATCAGTGGCAACAAAACGGTGAAACAGGAGGACTTGATCCGTCTGTTGAACCCCATGTTGCGAGGGTGGGCGCTGTACCACCGCCCGGTCACGGCCAAGAAGGCATACAGCCGCATGGAGTATCTGATTTTTGGGAGACTCTGGCGGTGGTCGAAGAGGCGACATCCGCAGAAGAAGACCGATTGGGTGAATGCGAAGTACTTTCATGCGATCGGTGGCCGTCGGCGGGTTTTTGCTTGTCCTAGAGCACGAAAAGACGGTACTACGGGCTTGTTTGAGCTGTACAACATGAGTGGTACGGTCATCAAACGACATCGGAAGATCAGTGGGGATTACAACCCATTTGATCCGACGTGGGAGGTGTATGGCGAGCGGTTGCGACAAGAGCGCATGTGGGAATCGATGCGTTACCGGAAGCAATGGGCGACGCTGTACATGTCACAGGGCGGATTGTGCGCGCACTGTGGCAATGCCCTGACGGACGATACGGGCTGGCATGACCATCATCTGGAATATCGGATGCATGGTGGGTCGGACGCTCTGTCCAATCGGGTGCTACTCCATCCCTACTGCCACCAGCAGGTCCACGCGACGGGTGCTGTTGTAACTAAGCCGGTCCTGCACTAGCAGGACTTTGTTTTTGTAGGCTCGAGCTGTATGCGGGGAAACTCGCACGTACAGTTCCTAGGGGGCCCCTTTTCCGCGAGGAAAGGGGGCTACCCTACCAAGCGTTCAAAGAGTTTTCAGTAGGGACAAGGTCATGCCGATCTACGCTTATCGTTGCGAGTCATGCGGCTTCGCGAAGGACGTGCTCCAGAAAATGAGCGACGCCCCGTTGACGCAATGCCCGGAGTGCGGAACCGATGCTTTCCGCAAACAGGTCACCGCCGCCGGCTTCCAGCTGAAGGGTTCGGGCTGGTACGTCACGGACTTCCGCGGCGGCAATTCGGGCAACAAGTCGGGCGACGCTGCCAGCAATGCCCCGGACGCGTCGGCGTCCAAAACGGACAGCAAGCCGGAGGCGACGGGTTCGTCCGACAGCGCAGCCTCCACGACTACGCCGGCTGCCGCGCCGACACCGGCAGCGGCGCCCGCTCCCGCGAGCGGCTCGGGCACCTAGCAGTTTCGCCACCTCAGGGTGACGTAGACGCCGCGCAATGCAGTCGCGCGGATTTCTGGCGGTATACATGACGACGAAAAAGACGACGCTCAAATCGGTGTTCCTGACTGGCCTGCTGGTGCTGGTGCCTCTTGCCATCACGCTGTGGGTGCTCGGCCTGATCATCGGCACGATGGATCAGACGCTGCTGCTGCTGCCCCGTTCGTGGCAACCGGAGCGGATGCTCGGCTTCCGCCTGCCGGGTCTCGGCGCCGTGTTGACGCTCGCTTTCATTTTTGTTGTCGGTCTATTGACGCAGAACTTCGTCGGGCAGAAGCTGGTCGGCTGGTGGGAACTGATCGTCGCGCGCATTCCCGTCGTCGGCCCGATCTACACCAGCGTCAAGCAGGTGTCCGACACGCTGCTGTCGTCGAGCGGTAATGCGTTTCGCAAGGCGCTGCTGATCGAATACCCGCGTAAAGGCTCCTACACCATCGGGTTTCTGACGGGCATCCCCGGCGGCGACGTCGTCAACCATCTCAAGGAAGAGCACGTCAGCGTGTATGTGCCGACCACGCCGAACCCGACGTCCGGCTTCTTCCTGATGGTGCCGAAAAGCGAAGTGATCGAGCTCGACATGAGCGTCGACGCCGCACTCAAGTACATCGTCTCGATGGGCGTCGTTGCTCCGCCCGCGAATCAGCCGGCGCCGGAGCGCCGCACGACCGTCGAGCCACCGCTGTAATGCCGGTTCGCGCCGCCGGCCATGCCGTGCGGCGCGCGCCGTTCAACCAATGCAAAACGAAAGACAAACATCATGTCGATGAGATCTGAATACTGCGGTCTGGTGACCGAACACCTGCTGGGTCAAACTGTGTCGCTGTGCGGCTGGGTGAGCCGGCGCCGCGACCATGGCGGCGTTATCTTCATCGACCTGCGCGACCGCGAAGGCCTCGTTCAGGTCGTCTGCGACCCGGACCGCGCTGAGATGTTCAAGACGGCCGAAGGCGTGCGCAACGAATTCTGCGTCCAGGTGAAGGGCGTCGTGCGCAACCGTCCGGAAGGCACGACCAACGCCAGCCTGACGAGCGGCAAGATCGAAGTGCTGTGCCACGAGCTGAACGTGCTGAACGCGTCGGTCACGCCGCCGTTCCAGCTCGACGACGACAACCTGTCGGAAACCACGCGCCTCACGCACCGCGTGCTGGACCTGCGTCGTCCGCAGATGCAACACAACCTGCGCCTGCGTTATCGCGTGACGATGGAAGTGCGCAAGTACCTGGATTCGCGCGGCTTCATCGACATCGAAACGCCGATGCTGACCAAGAGCACGCCGGAAGGCGCGCGCGACTACCTCGTGCCGTCGCGTACCAACCCGGGCCAGTTCTTCGCTCTGCCGCAGTCGCCGCAGCTGTTCAAGCAGCTGTTGATGGTCGCGAACTTCGACCGTTACTACCAGATCGTCAAGTGCTTCCGCGACGAAGACCTGCGCGCCGACCGTCAGCCGGAATTCACGCAGATCGACTGCGAAACGTCGTTCCTGGGCGAGCAGGAAATCCGTGATCTGTTCGAAGACATGACGCGTCATGTGTTCAAGGAAACGATCGGCGTCGAACTGGACGCGAAGTTCGCCGTGATGCCGTACTCGGAAGCGATGCGCCGTTTCGGTTCGGACAAGCCGGACCTGCGCGTCAAGCTCGAGTTCACCGAACTGACGGACGCAATGAAGGACGTCGACTTCAAGGTGTTCAGCACGCCCGCGAACACGAAGGACGGCCGCGTCGCGGCGCTGCGCGTGCCGAAGGGCAGCGAGCTGTCGCGTGGCGACATTGACAGCTACACGGAATTCGTGCGTATCTACGGCGCGAAGGGTCTGGCGTGGATCAAGATCAACGAAGTGGCGAAGGGCCGTGACGGCCTGCAAAGCCCGATCGTCAAGAACCTGCACGATGCGGCCATCTCGGCGATCATCGAGCGCACGGGCGCGCAGGACGGCGACATCATTTTCTTCGCGGCGGATCGTGCGAAGGTCGTCAACGACAGCCTCGGCGCGCTGCGTCTGAAGATCGGCCATTCGGAGTTCGGCAAGGCCAACGGTCTGGTCGAGAAGGGCTGGAAGCCGCTGTGGGTCGTCGATTTCCCGATGTTCGAATACGACGAGGAAGAAAACCGCTACGTCGCCGCGCACCATCCGTTCACGAGCCCGAAGGACGAGCACCTCGAGTATCTGGAAACGGACCCGGGCCGCTGCCTCGCAAAGGCTTATGACATCGTGCTGAACGGTTGGGAAATCGGCGGCGGTTCGGTGCGTATCTTCCAGGAAGACGTGCAGAGCAAGGTGTTCCGCGCGCTGAAGATCGGCGCGGAAGAAGCGCGTCTGAAGTTCGGCTTCCTGCTGGACGCGCTGCAGTACGGCGCGCCGCCGCACGGCGGTATCGCGTTCGGTCTGGACCGCATCGTCACGATGATGGCGGGCGCAGACTCGATCCGTGACGTGATCGCGTTCCCGAAGACGCAGCGCGCGCAGGATCTGCTCACGCAGGCGCCGAGCGAAGTCGACGAGCGTCAGTTGCGCGAACTGCACATCCGCCTGCGTCAGCCCGAGCAGAAAGCGTAAATGTGACCGTTTGCGCGGTTGCGTCGTTAAAACAACGACGTGCCCGCGAAACCACTAGCGAAAAAGGCGCGTTATGCGCCTTTTTCGCTTTTTGCGTTACAGTCGTTGTAAGCTCTGCCGTCCGACATGCAATCGCGCGGTCCAGTCAGTAAAACCGCGCCCCGCTTTATCACCATGCCGAAACCGCCGAAGATTCCGGAATCCGTACTCGTCGTCATTCATACGCCCGATCTCGACGTGCTGCTCATCGAACGAGCCGACCGGGAGGCGTTCTGGCAATCCGTGACGGGTTCGAAGGATCACATCGACGAACCGATCGGCGAGACGGCTATCCGCGAAGTGGCGGAAGAGACGGGCATCGTGATTGGCGGCGAGGTCGTGCCGCGTGAGGCGCTCGTCGACTGGCATCACCATATCGACTTCGAAATTTTCCCGACCTGGCGTCACCGTTATGCGGAAGGCGTCACGCTCAACACCGAGCACTGGTTCAGCCTGCAGGTGCCGCAGCGTCTCGAAGTGACGCTGGCGCCGCTCGAGCACACCGCGCATCTGTGGCTGCCCTGGCAAGAGGCGGCCGAGCGCTGCTTCTCGTGGTCCAACCGCGACGCGATCCTGCAACTGCCGCAACGCGTGAAGGAGCGTTGCCGATGAGCGGCGGCGACGGCCGCCGCTTCGACCGGCTGACACAGCATTTGCCCGGCCGGCGCTACTGGTCCAGGTATCGCTTTTGTTCCGGCAACTCGGTGCGCCTGTTCACGGCGGGCGAGACGTACTTTGCTGCGCTGATCGAACGGATCGACGCGGCGAAAAGCAACGTCGCGCTGGAAACCTACATCTTTTGCGACGACGCCTCCGGCCGTCCCGTCTCCGACGCGCTGGTCCGCGCCGCCACGCGCGGCGTGCGCGTGCGCGTGATCACCGACGGTGTCGGCACCGAACGCCTGCCGATGTTCAACGACTGGCAGGCCGCGGGCATCGAGCATCGCATCTATAACCCGCATATCTTCGGGCGATTCGGCTTCTCGCGTACGCACCGCAAGCTCGCCGTCGTCGACGACGAATTCGGGTATTGCGGCGGCATCAATGTCGTCGACGACTACGATCAGAACGGCACGCGTCTGCCTTACGCGCGCTGGGACTTCGCCGTCGAGCTGGAAGGCCCCGTCGTGGCCGACGTGCTCGAAGCCTTCGACGTGCAGTGGGAGCGCATCCGCATCGGCCATCGTCCGGCGCTCGTGCCGCCGCCCGTCGGTGGCGCGACGCCTCAGGCCGCGACTGAACGCTTCGTGCGCGTGCGCCGCAGCGCCCGTACGGCCGACATGCGCGCGATGGCCGAGCCGTGCGTCGCGTTCGTCGCACGCGACAACTTCGTCAACCGGCGCGCAATCGAAAAGGCGTATCTCACCGCGATCGGACAGGCGCGCTCCGAAGTGCTGCTGGCCAATCCGTACTTCATGCCCGGACGCAAGCTGCGGCGCGCGCTGATCTACGCGGCGCAACGCGGCATCGACGTGCGTCTCGTGATCGGCAGGAAGGAATTCGCGATGCTCGATTACGCGGTGCCGTTCCTGTATCGGACGTTGCTGAAGGCGGGCGTGAAGATCGCCGAATACGAAAAGACGATGCTGCACGGCAAGGTCGCCGTGGTCGATTCGAACTGGGGCACGGTCGGCTCGTCGAATCTCGACGCGCTGAGCCTGATGCTGAACAACGAGGCGAACGTCGTGCTCGTGCTGCACCCTGAGATCGACCAGTTGCGCACCGCGATCGTCGCCGCGTTCGACGAGGGGCGCCGCATCGACGAGAAGCACTATGCGGCGCGTCCCGCCGGCGAGCGTCTGCTGAACTGGTTTGCGTACAACACCTACCGGCTCGCGATGAAGCTGCTGACGGTGGGCGGCTACGATTAAGAGGCGATACAGAAAAAGGCAGACAAAAGCCTATTCATAATAATCAATAATCGGAGACATCTCAGATCAGTTCTGGCAAATGATTCTAAAAATTCCGCATCCTCTTATAGGCGAATGACGGAAAATCAGAACGTGTTAGAAACCCGTTTCTAATAAAGTCCTTGTCTCGCGGACGGTCGCCCACAATAATGGTACGACCGTTCGATTTTTCTTTCGGTCAAATCAGACGGTACACAGCTATGCGAAAAGGCGAACAAACGCGAGCCGCGATTCTCGATGCAGCACTTGATCTGGCAAGCCGCGACGGACTGGAAGGTCTGACGATCGGTCTGCTTGCCGAGCGCATGCAGATGAGCAAGAGCGGAGTGTTCGCGCATTTCGGGTCGCGCGAAGACCTGCAGGTCGAAGTGGTGCGCGAATATCACCGTCGTTTCGAGGACGAGGTGTTTTTCCCGAGTCTGCGCGAACCCCGAGGCTTGCCGCGCTTGCGCGCGATGATCTCGCGCTGGATCGAGAAGCGCATCCAGGAAGTGACGACTGGGTGTATCTACATCAGCGGCGCGGTCGAGTATGACGATCGCGCGGACAGCGCGGTGCGCGAGCAACTGGTCGCGAGCGTCACGATGTGGCGCGCGGCGCTTACGCGAGCCATTTCGCAGGCAATGGACGAAGGGCATCTGCGCGCGGACACCGATCCGCAACTGATGCTTTTCGAACTGTATAGCTTCACGCTCGGCTTGCATCATGACGCACGCTTCCTGCATCTGCCCGATGCCGTGCGCCTGACGTGGGCCGCGCTGGAAAAACTGATTGTTTCGTATCAGAGCGAGAGCGCAAGCCGCTAGCGGAGCTGGGTGGGTCCTCATCGGATGGATCCAGACGGCGCGGAGGCTGGCAGCGGAGCTCGAGCCAACACCTTTGGATTGATTGGAGAGACTCATGGGACAGTACGCCGCGCCGTTGCGCGACATGCAATTCGTATTGCACGAGCTGCTGAACGTCGAAGCCGAGATCAAACAGATGCCGAAGCACGCTGATC
Source organism: Paraburkholderia hospita (assembly GCF_002902965.1). Lineage (GTDB taxonomy): Bacteria > Pseudomonadota > Gammaproteobacteria > Burkholderiales > Burkholderiaceae > Paraburkholderia > Paraburkholderia hospita. The sequence continues at coordinate 489,625 of NZ_CP026105.1, forward strand.
TCGATGCCGACACGATCAACCAGGTGCTCGAGGAAGCCGGCAAATTCTGCTCGGAAGTGCTGTTCCCGCTGAACCAGAGCGGCGATCAGGAAGGCTGCAAATACGAAGGCGATGGCGTCGTCACCACGCCGAAGGGCTTCAGGCAAGCGTACCGGCAATACGTCGAGGCGGGCTGGCCCGCGCTCGGCTGCGATCCCGACTTCGGCGGCCAGGGCCTGCCCGCGTTCGTCAACAACGCGGTGTACGAAATGCTGAACTCGGCGAACCAGGCCTGGGCGATGTACCCCGGCCTGTCGCACGGCGCCTACGAGTGCCTGCATGCGCACGGCACGCCGGAGCTGCAGCAGGCCTATCTGCCGAAGCTCGTGTCGGGCGAATGGACGGGCACGATGTGCCTGACCGAGCCGCATTGCGGCACCGACCTCGGCATCCTGCGCACGAAGGCCGAGCCGAATAGCGACGGCTCGTACGCGATCAGCGGCACCAAGATCTTCATTTCCAGCGGCGAGCACGATCTCGCCGAGAACATCGTTCACCTCGTGCTGGCGCGCCTGCCGGATGCGCCGCAAGGCACGAAGGGCATTTCGCTGTTTGTCGTGCCGAAGTTCATACCCGACGCGAACGGCAACCCCGGCGAGCGCAATGGCGCGAAGTGCGGCTCGATCGAACACAAGATGGGCATTCACGGCAACGCGACGTGCGTGATCAATCTCGACAGCGCTAAGGGCTGGCTGGTCGGCGAGCCGAACAAGGGCCTCAACGCGATGTTCGTGATGATGAACGCGGCGCGCCTGGGCGTCGGCATGCAGGGTCTGGGGCTGACGGAAGTCGCGTATCAGAACTCGCTCGTCTACGCGAAGGAGCGTTTGCAGATGCGCTCGTTGACGGGCCCGAAGGCGCCCGAGAAGGCCGCCGATCCGATCATCGTCCATCCCGACGTGCGCCGCATGCTGCTCACGCAGAAGGCCTACGCGGAAGGCGCGCGCGCCTTCACGTACTGGGCCGCGCTGAACATCGACAAGGAGCTGTCGCACGCCGATGAATCCGTGCGCAAGGACGCCGCCGACCTCGTCGCGCTGCTCACGCCCGTCATCAAGGCCTTCCTGACGGACAACGCGTTCGAAGGCACGAACATGGGCATGCAGATCTACGGCGGCCACGGCTTCATCGCCGAGTGGGGCATGGAGCAATACGTGCGCGACGCGCGCATCAACATGATCTACGAAGGCACGAACTCGATTCAGTCGCTCGATCTGCTGGGCCGCAAGGTGCTCGGCGACATGGGTGCGAAGCTCAAGAAGTTCGGCAAGCTGGTGACCGACTTCGTCGAGGAAGAAGGCATCAAGCCGGAGATGCAGGAGTTCGTCAATCCGCTCGCGGATATCGGCGACAAGGTGCAGAAGCTGACGATGGAAATCGGCATGAAGGCAATGCAGAACCCGGACGAAGTCGGCGCCGCGGCCGTGCCGTATCTGCGCACGGTCGGCCACCTGGTGTTCTCGTACTTCTGGGCCCGCATGGCGCGCATCGCGCTCGACAACGAAGCATCCGGTGATCCGTTCTACAAGTCGAAGCTCGCCACCGCGCGCTTTTACTTCGCGAAGTTGCTGCCCGAAACGGCCTCGACGATTCGCGCCGCGCGCGCCGGCTCGAAGACGTTGATGGAAGTCGACGAAGCGCTGTTCTAAAGCCATCGCGAGGCGGCGCACGACAGTCATGCGCCGCCGCCACACTCACACACATACGCCGCGCGCCGCCCATCTAAGCCCGCGCGCGGTGACTCGCGACACCGCATAACGCCCCGGAGGAACGACGTGAGCAATCTGATCATTCGCAAGGTCGCCGTACTCGGCGCCGGCGTGATGGGCGCGCAGATCGCTGCGCACCTGATCAACGCGAAGGTGCCCGTGCTGCTGTTCGACCTGCCAGCCAAAGAAGGCCCGAAGAACGGCATCGCACTGAAGGCGATCGAAAACCTGAAGAAGCTGTCGCCCGCGCCGTTTGGCGTGAAGGACGACGCGCAATACATCCAGCCCGCCAACTACGACGACGACATCGAGAAGCTCGCCGAATGCGACGTGGTGATCGAGGCGATCGCCGAGCGGATGGACTGGAAGCACGACCTGTACAAGAAGGTCTCGCCGCACATCGGCCGAAACGCGATCTTCGCGAGCAACACATCGGGCCTGTCGATCACCGAACTGTCGAACGGGTTCTCCGACGAACTGAAGGCGCGCTTTTGCGGCGTGCACTTCTTCAACCCGCCGCGCTACATGCATCTGGTCGAGCTGATCCCGACCACGGCGACGCGCCCGGAAATCCTCGATCAACTCGAAACCTTCCTGACGAGCGTGGTCGGCAAGGGCGTGGTGCGCGCGAAGGACACGCCGAACTTCATCGCGAACCGCGTCGGCATTTTCTCGATTCTCGCGGTGATCAAGGAAGCCGAGAAGTTCGGTCTGCGCTTCGATGAAGTCGACGATCTGACGGGCAGCCGCCTCGGCCGCGCGAAGTCGGCGACGTTCCGCACGGCGGACGTGGTCGGTCTCGACACGATGGCGCACGTCATCAAGACGATGCAGGACAACCTCACCGACGACCCGTTCTTCCCGGTCTATGAAACGCCTGCCGTACTCGCCGGATTGGTGAAGCAAGGGGCGCTCGGCCAGAAGACGGGCGCGGGCTTCTACAAGAAGGAAGGCAAGGCGATCAAGGTGCTCGACGCGAAGACGGGCAGCTATGTCGATGGCGGTGCGAAGGCGGATGAGCTGGTCGGCCGCATTCTCAAGCGTCCGCCCGCCGAACGCCTGAAGCTGTTGCGCGAATCGCAGCATCCGCAGGCGCAGTTCCTGTGGGCGATCTTCCGCGACGTGTTCCATTACATCGGCGTGCATCTGGAGTCGATCGCCGACAACGCGCGCGACGTCGATCTCGCGATCCGCTGGGGCTTCGGCTGGAACGAAGGTCCGTTCGAGGGCTGGCAGACGGCGGGCTGGAAGCAGATCGCCGAGTGGGTGCAGGAAGACATCGCGGCAGGCAAGGCGTTGTCGAACGCGCCGCTGCCCGTGTGGGTGCTGGAAGGTGCTGTCGCCGAAAAGGGCGGCGTGCATACGAACGAAGGCTCGTGGTCGCCGGCTGAAAAGCGCTTCGTGCCGCGCTCGTCGCTGTCCGTGTACGACAGGCAAGTGTTCCGCGCGCCGCTCGCAGGCGAAACAGGCGCCGATCCGAAGACGTACGGTAAGACTGTGTTCGAGACGGATGCCGTGCGCGCATGGGTCGACGATCGCGCGGGCGAGAACGACGTGTTGATCGTGTCGTTCAAGAGCAAGCTGAACACGATTGGACCGTCGGTGATCGACGGCATCACGCAGGCGATCGATGTCGCCGAGAAGGACTACAAGGCCGTCGTCATCTGGCAACCGACGTCGCTGAAACTCGGCGCGCCGGGCGGCCCGTTCTCGGCGGGCGCGAATCTCGAAGAAGCGATGCCCGCTTTCATGATGGGCGGCGCGAAGGGCATCGAGCCGTTCGTGAAGAAGTTCCAGCAAGGCATGCTGCGCGTGAAGTATTCGAACGTGCCCGTGGTCGCGGCCGTGTCGGGCATCGCGCTCGGCGGCGGGTGCGAGCTGGTGTTGCATAGCGCGAAGCGCGTCGCGCATGTCGAGAGCTATATCGGTCTGGTCGAAGTGGGCGTCGGCCTCGTGCCGGCGGGTGGCGGGCTGAAGGAAGCGGCGTTGCGTGCCGCCGAGGCCGCGACGCAAGTCGGCGCGACCAACGATCTGCTCAAGTTCTTGCAGAAGTCGTTCGAGAACGCGGCGATGGCGAAGGTCTCCGGCTCGGCGCTCGAAGCCCGCGCGATGGGCTACCTGAAGCCGTCTGACACGATCGTCTTCAACGTCTTCGAACTGCTCGACACCGCGAAGAAAGAAGCGCGCGCGCTGGCCGCCGCGGGCTATCGTCCGCCGCTGCGCGTGACGCAGGTGCCTGTCGCCGGACGCTCGGCGATTTCGACGATCAAGGCGTCGCTCGTCAACATGCGCGATGGTCGCTTCATTAGTGAGCACGATTACCTGATCGCGAGCCGCATCGCGGAAGCGGTGTGCGGCGGCGACGTCGAAGCGGGCAGTCTCGTCGATGAAGAATGGCTGCTGGCGCTGGAGCGTCGCGCGTTTGTCGAGTTGCTCGGCACGCAGAAGACGCAGGAACGGATCATGGGCATGCTGCAGACGGGCAAGCCGGTGCGCAACTGATCGATTCGCCATAGGACCAGATTAAGCGCTGAAGCGCTAACTCTGATCGACATGCCATGGGACCAGAGTAAGGCGCTAAACCGCCAACTCTGGTCGACAGGAGAACCTCAAAAATGACCAAGCAATTGCAGGACGCATATATCGTCGCCGCGAGCCGCACACCGATCGGCAAGGCGCCGCGCGGGATGTTCAGGAACACGCGCCCGGACGAACTGCTGGTGCACGCGATCCGCTCGGCTGTCGCGCAGGTGCCGGGCCTCGACACATCGCTGATCGAAGACGCGATTGTCGGCTGCGCGATTCCCGAAGCCGAGCAAGGTTTGAACGTGGCGCGCATGGGCGCGTTGCTGTCCGGCTTGCCGAACACGGTCGGCGGCGTGACGGTGAACCGCTTCTGCGCATCGGGCGTAACGGCGCTCGCGATGGCGGCGGATCGCATTCGCGTCGGCGAATCGGACGTGCTGATCGCGGGCGGTTGCGAATCGATGAGCATGGTGCCGATGATGGGCAACAAGCCGTCGCTGTCGCCGCATATTTTCGATCGCAATGAAGACGTCGGTATTGCGTACGGGATGGGCCTGACGGCCGAGAAGGTTGCGGAGCGCTGGAAGGTGAGCCGCGAGCAGCAGGACCAGTTTTCGGTCGAATCGCATCGCAAGGCGGTTGCTGCGCAACAGGCGGGCGAGTTCGACGACGAGATCGCGGCCTACACGATCACCGAGCGTTTCCCCGATCTCGCGACGGGCGAAGTGAAGGTGAAGACGCGTGAGGTGAGGCTCGATGAAGGTCCGCGCGCGGATACGTCGATGGAAGGGCTTGCGAAGTTGCGCACGGTGTTTGCGAACAAGGGTTCGGTGACGGCGGGAAATAGTTCGCAGACGTCGGATGGGGCGGGCGCGTTGATCGTGGTGTCGGAGAAGATTCTCAAGCAGTTCAATCTGACGCCGTTGGCCAGGTTTGTCAGCTTCGCTGTGCGCGGTGTGCCGCCGGAGATCATGGGGATCGGGCCGAAGGAAGCGATTCCGGCGGCGCTGAAGGCCGCAGGGCTCAAGCAGGACGATATCGACTGGATCGAGCTGAATGAGGCTTTCGCCGCGCAGTCTCTGGCTGTTATCAACGATCTTGGGCTCGATCCGGCGAAGATTAATCCGCTTGGCGGGGCTATTGCGTTGGGGCACCCGCTGGGGGCGACTGGGGCGATTCGTGCCTCTACCGTTGTTCATGGCCTGCGGCGGCGGAATTTGAAGTACGGGATGGTCACGATGTGTGTGGGCACCGGTATGGGTGCGGCTGGGATTATTGAGCGGGTTTGAGTGGTGTGGGGTTTTGCTTGCGGGCCGCTGGTGTATTAGCGGTTCGCATTTGGTTTCGCTGGCATCGGCGATACGGTGTTCGCTGCGCAAAGCTGTTTGGTTTTTGGGTGTTTGCGCTGGCATCCGCGCATTGCGTTCGTGCTTCAGGCGTCGCCCCTGTGCGGGGCGGCACCTACTTTTCTTTGCCGCCGCAAAGAAAAGTAGGCAAAAGAAAGCGGCTAACACCGCCAGCCAGTGTTGCTATCCACGGGCCCCCAACGTCCCCGACCTTCACACGGCAGTGTCCTTGTTTGCGTGCGTTGCCAACGCTTCGAATGAACGCCTCACCCACTTCAAACGCCGGTACATGGGCTAGCGGCGGCGAATGGTTTGCGCCGCCCAGGTGGCAAACTGTGTGTAGGTTGTCGCGGCGTATAAATCGGCGCTCTTACAGGGTGGGACGCTTGCCCTGTCGGTCCGGAGTGAGGCGTGCGGAGCACCTGGGGCCTACACACAGTTTGCCACCTGGGCGGCCGTGGAATATCTGGTACGGCACGCTGCGACGCGGGTGTGTGAGGCGGGTGATGCGTTGGATTGGAGCGTTGGCAACGAACGCGAACAGGAAAGTTGCCGTGTGAAGTGAGGGACCGGTTGGGGGCCCTCAGGCAGGAAGAAGAACTGGCGGTGTTAGCCGCTTTCTTTTGCCTACTTTTCTTTGCGGCGGCAAAGAAAAGTAGGTGCCGCCCCGCACAGGGGCGACGCTTGAAGCACGAAGGCAAAGCGCGGATGCCAGCGCAACCTCAAGCAAACCACACCAGCGTGCGCAGCAAACCCCTTAACCCGGACGCCAGGCGAAAAGGCGAACGGCATCGCAAATGCCAACCGCAGAAGCGCAAAAACATGGAGGAGTGACAAATGGACATCGAAATCACCCGCACGCACGACGTGCTAACAATCGCCTTCGCCCGCCCAGAAAAGAAAAACGCGATCACGGCAGCGATGTACCAAACGATGGCCGACGCGCTGGTCGAAGCGCAACAAGACCCGGCCACCCGCGCGGTGCTCATCCGCGGAAGCGCGGGAATCTTCAGCGCCGGCAACGACCTGGAAGACTTCATGAAGCAACCACCCGTCAGCGACGACGCACCGGTCTTCCAGTTCCTGCGCGCAATCAGCTCAGCGGAAAAACCACTAGTGGCATCAGTGGCCGGCGCAGCCGTAGGAATCGGCACAACGCTGCTGCTGCACTGCGACCTGGTCTACGCCGCCGACACAGCAACCTTCTCACTGCCGTTCGCACAACTGGGCCTGTGCCCGGAAGCCGCATCGTCGCTGCTGCTGCAGCGCGTCGCTGGCTATCAAGGGGCAGCGGAAAAGCTGATGCTCGGCGAACCGTTCGACGCCAAAGAAGCGCAACGCATGGGCTTCGTGAACCGGATCCTGCCTGCGGCAGAAGTGGACGCGTTCGCGCTGCAGCAGGCGCAAAAACTGGCCGCCTTGCCCGCATCGTCGCTCCGCGTGACCAAGCAACTAATGAAACGCGCCGCGCAGCACGAAATCCAGACCCAAATGACCGACGAAGCCGTGCACTTCGCCAAGATGCTGCTCGCACCCGAAGCAAAGGAAGCGTTCAAGGCGTTCTTCGAGAAGCGCAAACCAGACTTCCGCCAGTTCAGCTAAACGGGAAACGAGGCGGCCGCGTCAGACAGTGTCGTAATCGACGTAGCCCGCTTCGCGACAGAAGCTCACCAGCCGCACGCCCGCTTCGCGTGCAATCGTAATCGCCAGCGACGACGGCGCCGAAATCGTCGCGACCATCGGAATGTCGACGCGCGCCGCCTTGCGCACCAGTTCGTAGCTCGCGCGGCTCGACAGAAAGACGAAGCCTTCCTTCGTATCGACGCGATCCAGCGACAGCCGCCCGATCAGCTTGTCGAGCGCGTTGTGACGCCCCACGTCCTCGAACGCATAGTGGATCGCGCCCGTCGCGTCGCACCACGCGGCGGCGTGCAGGCCGCCCGTCATCTTCGTGAGCGCCTGGTGCGCGGGCAGTTCCTTCGCGGCGCGAGCGATTGCATCGGGCGCCAGGCGCTGCAAAAAGCCCGTGTCGGGCACGCGTTCCGGCGCCAGATCGAGCAGATCAATGCTCTCGATTCCGCACACGCCGCAACCCGTGCGGCCCGACAGCGCGCGGCGCTTCTCCTTCAGCGCGACGAACGCCTGCTGCACGACGGTCAATTGCACTTCCGCATGCGGCAATTTGCCGTCGCGGAACTCGACCTCGATGTCCTGAATGTGCGCGCCGCGCTCGACAATCCCTTCCGAAATCGCGAAACCCACCGCGAATTCTTCGAGGTCGCGCGGCGTGCACATCATCACCGCGTGCGAAATGCCGTTGAAGACGAGCGCGACGGGCCACTCCTGGCCGACATGATCGGCGACGCTCTCGACCGCGCCGCCGCGGTGCCGGCGCACCGCCTGCTCAACGATGCCCGGTTGTTCGCCCGTTTCCAGTTCGTTCACCTGCTGACTCCTGCACGAATGCTGCGACCCGGCTTAGGGCCGCCGCGCCGCCAATATGGTTCTAAAATACCTCAGACCGGCATAGCGCGTTGCCCGCCGAACAAGAGGAATCTGTCATGGGACTCAATGATGCGCCCCTGCTGTTCAACTTCGAGGTTGAATCTTCGGAGAATCTGAAATTCATACCGATGGTCGTCCGATTCAATCTCGACCGTTTCGGGCTGCGGATCTCGCTCGAACAATGGCAGATGCTGCCGCACGAAGACCGCGTGCTGCTGGCGCGCTTTCCCGTCGAAGACGACACTGCGATCGAGCCGAACTTCGATCACGCCCTCTTCGAGATGATGCGCACGCACGCGAATATCGAGCCCGAATGGTTCACGCCCGAGGATAACCCGGCATGGCGCGACACTGCAGTCGTGCCGGATACCGTTCTGAATCAGGCCCAGCTCGCCAGTCTGATGGCGCCGAGCGCCACGCAGTGGGCGCGGCTCGAGCCGTTTCAGCGCTACGTGCTCGCCAAACTGTCGCGCAAGACGGCGAGCAACCATGATTTCCTGCCGGCAATGAAGGAATTTGGCCTCGCCAGCTGAATCTGGCGCAAGATTTTTTCGTTTTTGCCCTCAATCTCTTCCGATCGCTGCCGTTATCCAAAGGTTGGCGCGTAAAGCGCTGCGCCCGGCTGCGCTCGTTCGTCCGCGTCGTCCGTGCGCGCCGCATGTGATTGCGCATCTGACTGGCTTCCCGCGCGCCCCCGCCTGCAGGATCGAACGACGTTCGGAACCTATGATCTCTTTTCTATCGAAGCGGCTGCTGATCAATCTGGCGGTCGTCGCCGCGGCGGTCGGCGCGAACGCCTTCGTCGCGTACACGCAGATTTGCGGACAGCGCGACGCCGATGCGCGCACGGTCCGCTCGACGGCTATCCGCCAGAATCTGGAAGCCTATCGCGCGACGCTCGAAGACGGCCTCGGCGTGCTCGGCCGTTACGAGGCATCGGCCACGCCGGCGCCCGCCGAGGCGGCGGCAGGGATGTCCGCGTCGCTTGCGAAGATCGACAGGGCGCTGCGCGAGCAACTGGCGAACCAGCCAAACGTCGCTGGCGCGCTCGCGCAGCTCACGTCCGACGGCACGCGGCTTCAGCAGGACATCGCGCTTGCGCTCGCCAAAACCACCGCGCCGGAGCAGGACGGCTCACGCGCATGGGCTGCGCAGACTTATACGCGTCTTGGGATGGAAGTCGACGGGCTCGAAGCGCGGATGGACCAGTTGCGCGTGCAGGAAGACCTGTCGCTGAAGGCGGCACTCGACGCATCGATGCGCGATTCTCGCTACGCGATGCTGTTCCTGATCGTGACGATGCTCGCGGGCAGCGGGCTGCTGATCTACACGTTCGGCGCGCGGGAAAATGTCGCGCGCGAAAAGCTGCGCATCGCGAAAGCGCTGCATCGGCACGACGAGCGTTTTCGCGGGCTGTTCGAGCAGCATCCCGTGCCGATGTACATCTTCGACCGCGACACGCTGCGCTTTCTCGCCGTCAACACGGCGGCCGAGCAGCAATACGGCTACTCGGAGAGCGAATTTCTGGCGATGACCGTGCGCGCGATCCGCCCGCACGCAGAGGTCGCGCGGCTCGAATCGCACTTGCAGCGCAGCGACGTGGCGCCGGGCGGCCCGCGCACGATGGCAGGCATCTGGCATCACCGGCGCAAGGACGGCTCGCAGATCAGCGCCGACATCTCGTATCACGCGATGACTTTCATGGGCCGGCCCGCACTGTTCGTGCTCGCCGACGACGTCACCGAGCAGATCAACGCCGAAGCCGAAGCGCAGCGTTCGAACCAGATGCTGGAAACGGTGATCGACAACATCCCGCAGCGCATTTTCTGGAAGGACAAGGAGTTGCGCTATCTCGGCTGCAACATGGCGTTCGCGCGCGACGCGGGCCTCGCCTACCCGGAGCAGGTGATCGGCAAGCGCGACGAGGACATGCCGTGGCGCGCATTCGCCGACGAGCTTAGCCGCCAGGATACCGAGGTGATGGCCTCCGGCGTTCCGAAGATGAACTACGAAACCGATATGGTGATCGACGGCGTGCATCGCACGACGGTGACCAGCAAGCTGCCGTTCACCGACAGCGACGGCCGCGTGATCGGCGTGCTCGGTTCGTACACCGATATCACCGAGCGCAAGCGCGCAGACCTCGCGCTGCGCCTGCAAAGCCGCGCGCTCGATGCGAGCGTCAACGCCATTCTGATCACCGCACCTTCGAAGGAAGGCAATCTGATCGAGTACGTGAACCCGGCGTTCAAGCGCATCACGGGCTACGATCCGCAGGAAGTGATCGGCCAGGACTGCCGCCTGCTGCAGCGTGACGACCGCGATCAGGAAGGCATTGCCGCGATCCGGCAGGCGTTGTCGGCGAATCGCGAAGTGAGCGCGGTGCTGCGCAACTATCGCAAGGACGGCGCGCTGTTCTGGAATCAGCTGTATATCGCGCCCGTGCCCGACGCCGACGGCCAGACCACGCACCACATCGCCGTCATCAACGACGTGACGGCGTTGATCCGCTATCAGGAACAGCTCGAATATCAGGCGAACTACGACAGCCTCACGCGCCTGCCGAACCGCAATCTGCTGCGCGACCGGCTGCAGCATGCGCTGATCGTCGCGCAGCGGCATCACAAGGGCGTGGCTGTCGTGTTCATCGATCTCGACGGCTTCAAGAATGTCAACGACAGCTTGGGGCATAGCGTCGGCGACCGGCTGCTGTCGGTGGTGGCGGACCGTCTCGCGCGTTGCGCGCGGGCCAGCGACACGGTCGCGCGTCACGGCGGCGACGAGTTCGTGATCGTGATGACGGATACCGTCGACGAGCAGTCGCTGATCGCGTGGATGGAGCGCGTGCGGGCGTCGATCTCGGAGCCGGTGTGGCTCGACGGCACGGAGCTGTATGTCGGCTGCAGCATGGGCGCGAGTCTGTTCCCGCAGGACGGCGACGACGCAGAGACGCTGATGAAGAAGGCCGATCTCGCTATGTACCGGGCGAAGGACATGGGCCGCAACACGTTCCAGTTCTATCAGCCGGAGATGAACGTGTCGGCGGGCGCGCGGCTGAACCTGGAGCGGCGTCTGCGCCGCGCGCTGCGCGACAACGAGTTTCTGCTGCATTACCAGCCGCAGGTCGATATCGAAACGGGGCAGGTGGTCGGCATGGAAGCGCTGGTGCGCTGGAGCGACCCGGAAGTCGGCCTGATTCCGCCGTCGCAGTTCATTCCCGTCGCCGAGGAAAGCGGACTGATCGGGCCGCTGTCGGAATGGGTGCTGCGCGAAGCGTGCCGTCAGAACAAGGCGTGGCAGGACGAAGGCTTGCCGCCCGCGCGCGTGTCGGTGAATCTGTCGGCGCGGCAGTTCCAGCAGCGCGATATCGCGAAGCTCGTGATGCAGGTACTGGAGGAAACGGGCCTCGATCCGCAGTATCTGGAGCTTGAGTTGACCGAGAGCACCATCATGCGCAACGCGGAAGAGGCCGTGTCGATGCTCAACGAACTGCACGCGCTCGGCATCGGTCTTGCGATCGACGACTTCGGCACGGGGTATTCGAGCCTCAGCTATCTGAAGCGCTTCCCGGTGGACCGGCTGAAGATCGACAGGTCGTTCGTGTCGGATATCGGCGAATCGTCGGACGACGAGACGATCACGTCGGCGATCATCGCGCTCGCGCACTCGCTGAATCTGCAGGTGATTGCGGAAGGCGTGGAGACGTCGACGCAGCTCGACTTCCTCAAGGAGCGCGCGTGCGATGAGATGCAGGGCTATTTCTTCGCGAAGCCGCTGCCCCACGATGCGATTCCCGGCATGCTGCAGCGGGGCGCCGAGAACGCGGCGATGATCGCGGCGAACGCCTGATCGTCAGGCTTTCAGGGGAGCATTCAAGGCCGCGCGCTACGTGGGCGCGGCCTGCCGGAATCAGTCCGGCAACTCAGTCCAGTTCCGGCAGCGCGCGCGGGCGGCGGTCGCTGTCCGTCGCGACATAGGTGAGGGTCGCTTCCGTCACCTTCACTGTTTCTTCCGAGAGGCTCATGCGCTGCGCGTAGACCTCGACGGCGACCGTGACCGACGTGTTGCCCGTCTTCACGATATCCGCGTAAAAGCTCAGCAGATCGCCGACGAACACCGGCTGCTTGAACACGAACGAATTGACGGCGATGGTCGCAACGCGGCCATTCGCGCGGCGGCTTGCGGGAATCGAGCCGGCGATATCGACTTGCGCCATGATCCAGCCGCCGAACACATCGCCATGGACGTTCGCATCCGACGGTTGCGGGACGACGCGCAGCGCGCACGGTTTCTGCGGGAGGTTGAGAGTCTGGGTCATCGGGGCATCCATGAATTCAGTTGGGTCGGCAGGGATGGCGCTCGCGACGACGGCATGACCGGGAAGACCAGTGTCAGCGCGGCGAAAGCGGCGCCAGCCGGCTTCTGCGACAATGTTGCTAGATCAGGAATTGTACGGGAAAGCGCACGTTGGCACTTATTGCTGGTGTGTCGCGTTCGGGATGCCGTTTTGTTCGTCGAACGCACTTGCCCGTCACATTCCCCACGAGTCACGCGTCAAGCGTGCAGGCTTTCCCCACAACATAACTATGCGTCGCTCTTCCGCTTCGTCCGAACCGTCGCCGATTTCGAATCTGCCGCGCAACGACTGGCAAACTATCGTCTCGCTGCTGCCGTACCTCGCGACCTACAAGTGGCGCGTCGTGTTCGCGCTCAGCTGCCTGATCGGCGCGAAGGTTGCCAATCTGGGCGTGCCGATCGTGATGAAGCGCATCGTCGACAGTCTGGCTTCCGTGCAGCACCTGACGGCGCTCGGCCGCGCGACGAACGCGCCGGCCATTGTGCTGCTGGGCGGCGTGGGGCTGATGGTGGTCGCGTATGCCGTCGTGCGTCTGTCGACGTCGCTTTTCACCGAGCTGCGCGAAATTCTCTTTTCGAAGGTGACGGAAAGCGCGGTGCGGCAACTGGCGCTGAAAGTGTTCCGACATCTGCATGCGCTGTCGCTGCGTTTTCATCTCGAGCGGCAGACGGGCGGCATGTCGCGCGATATCGAACGCGGCACGCGCGGCATCACGCAACTGATCTCGTATTCGCTTTACAGCATTCTGCCGACGCTCGTCGAAGTCGGTCTCGTGCTCGGCTTCTTCGTCGTCAAATACGAGGCGTACTACGCGATCGTCACGTTCATCGCGCTGGCCGCGTACATCACGTTCACGGTGAAGGTGACCGAGTGGCGCACGCATTTTCGCCGGACGATGAACGAGCTCGATTCGAAGGCGAACTCGCGCGCCATCGATTCGCTGCTGAACTACGAAACGGTCAAGTACTTCAACAACGAGGAATGGGAAGCGCAGCGTTACGACGAGAACCTGAAGCGCTATCGTGCGGCGGCGATCAAGTCGCAGAACTCGCTGTCGGCGCTGAACTTCGGGCAGCAGGCGATCATCGGTACGGGGCTCGTATTTATCCTGTGGCGTGCGACGCAGGGTGTGATGGCGGGGCGGCTCACGCTTGGCGATCTCGTGCTAATCAACACGTTCATGTTGCAGTTGTATATTCCGCTGAATTTTCTTGGTGTTGTGTATCGGGAACTGAAGCAGAGCCTTACCGATATGGACCGCATGTTCACGCTGCTTGGCGCGGCGCGCGAAGTGCCCGATGCACCCGATGCGTTGCCGCTCGTCGTGAGCGGCGCGCAGGTGAGCTTCGAGCATGTGAACTTTGCCTACGAGCCTGCACGTCCGATCCTGCATGACGTGAGTTTCACGATTGCAGCGGGCACGACCACGGCTGTGGTTGGCCATAGCGGCTCGGGCAAATCTACGCTCGCGCGGCTGCTGTTTCGCTTCTATGATCTGGATCGCGCGACGGGCGGTGCGATTCGCATCGATGGGCAGGATATTCGCGATGTAACGCAGGATTCGCTGCGGGCGTCGATCGGCATCGTGCCGCAGGATACTGTGTTGTTCAACGACACGATCTATTACAACATCGCGTATGGCCGGCCTTCGGCGACGCGCGACGAAGTGATCGCGGCGGCGCGCGCGGCGCATATTCATGAGTTCATCGAGAGTTTGCCCAAAGGGTATGACACGCCTGTTGGCGAGCGTGGGTTGAAGCTTTCTGGTGGTGAGAAGCAGCGTGTTGCGATTGCGCGGACCGTGTTGAAGAATCCGCCCGTGCTGCTGTTTGATGAAGCAACTTCGGCGCTTGACTCACGGTCAGAGCGTGCTATCCAGCACGAGTTGGATTTGATTGCTCGCGAGCGGACGACTTTGATTATTGCGCATCGGTTGTCGACGGTTGTGCATGCGGAGCAGATTATCGTGATGGATAAGGGGCGCATCGTCGAGCGCGGGACTTTTGGGGAACTGCTTCTCGTTGGTGGGTTGTTTGCGCAGATGTGGGCCTTGCAGCAGGAGCGTGCTGCGCACGCGGAAGAGGTTTTGGATTTGCCTGGAGATGGGGCGTGAGTTTTTTTGTCTGCGACGCTGGGTGGTTTGCTTGTTTTTTCGCTGGCATCCGCGATTGCGTTAGCGTGCTTCAAGCGTCGCCCCTGTGCGGGGCGGCACCTACTTTTCTTTGCCGCCGCAAAGAAAAGTAGGCAAAAGAAAGCGGCTAACACCGCTAATTCTTGGTCCTGCCTGAGGGCCCCCACAGGGTGTTACACTTCACACGGCAATCACGTGACCCACGCTCGTTGCCAGCGCTCTGAATCAGCGCCTCACCCGCTTCACGCACCCACAATCCAGTATGCCGGGCCAGACAGTCCACCGCCGCCCAGGTGGCAAACTGTGTGTCGGCTTCCTGTGCTTCGCACGCCTCACTTCGAACCGATTGCGCATGCGCCCCACCCTGTAAGAGCGCTAACGTGTACGACGCGACAACCTGCACACGGTTTGCCACCTGGGCGGCACATACCGTTCGCTGCCGCTGGCCCGTGCAGAAGCATTCGAAGCGGGTGAGGCATTCATTCAAAGCGTTGGCAACAAGCACGAACAGAAAAGCTGCCGTGTGAAGCGTGGGGACGCTGGGGGCCCGTGGGTGAAAGTCAAGTGTTGGCGGTGTTAGCCGCTTTCTTTTGCCTACTTTTCTTTGCGGCGGCAAAGAAAAGTAGGTGCCGCCCCGCACAGGGGCGACGCATGAAGCGCGAAGGCAAAACGCGGATGCCAGCAAAACCACAAGCAAACCAAACCGCTTGCGCAGCAAACACCACATCGCGAATGCCAGCGCAAAAGCAAAAACAACCACTCAGCGTCGCAGACAAAAAAACCTACACCTTCAACAATTCATCAAGCGCCTCAAGTTGCGCCGGAGTCCCAACGTTCTCCCACAACCCGTCATACAGCGCCCCAGTAGCGCGCCCCTGCGCAATAGTCTCGCGATAAAACGGCGTAAGCGCGCGCCGCGTCCCAACCGGGAGATCGCGAAACATCCGGGTGTCATAGAGCCCGATGCTACCGAACGTATACCGTGGCGAGCCCTCAAGCGCCAACAGCCCATCGCCGCCGAGGACAAAATCCCCCTCAGGATGAAACGAAGGATTCGGCACCATCACGAGATGCATCCCCGGCAAATCCGCAGCAGCAAGACGGGCACCCGCCGCGAGCAGCGTCGAATAATCAAAATCCGCGTACACATCACCAGCAACAGCCACGAACACCTCAGGCGTGCCTGAGTCCTCCAGCAGCGGCAACGCCTTGGCAATCCCACCCGCCGTTTCAAGCGCTTCATGCTCGGCGGAATAACGCAACTCGACACCAAACCGCGAACCATCGCCCAACGCATCCTCAATCTGCGCGCCGAGCCAGGCATGATTAACGACAATCGTCGTAAACCCCGCGTCTGCCAGCCGCTCGATCTGCCATTCAATCAGCGCCTTGCCGCCCACCTTCAACAGCGGCTTCGGACACGTGTCCGTCAGCGGCCGCATCCGGTCGCCGCGCCCGGCGGCGAAGATCATCGCTTTGTTCAAGTTCTTCACCCGTCAGAACGTATAGCCGACGTCGACGGCGCGGCCTTCGAGGTCATCGAGCAGCCTGGCGAACGGCACGAGCGGCCGGTAACGCTCGCATACCTTGCGCGCATAGCCGATGAAACGCGGCAGATCCGCCATGTAATGCGGCTTGCTATCGCGATAGTTGATCCGGCAGAACAGGCCGAGCACCTTGATATGCCGCTGCAGGCCCATCCATTCGACCTGTCGATAGAACTCGCCGAAGTCGGCATCGACGGGCAACCCTGCCTTTTTCGCGCGCTCCCAGTAGTACACGAAGCAGTCCAGCTCGAACTCTTCGTCCCAACCGATGAACGCATCGCGCAGCAGCGACGCAACGTCATATGTGATCGGGCCGTACACCGCGTCCTGAAAGTCGAGCACGCCGGGATTCGGGCTGGCGATCATCAGATTGCGCGGCATGAAATCGCGCAGCATGAAAACCTGCGGCTGCGCCCGCGCGCTCGCGACCAGCAGCGCGAAGGTGCGATCGAGCACGCCGCGCGTGTTCTTATCCACTTCCTGCCCGAGATGCCGGCCGATGAACCATTCCGGCATCAGCTCCATCTCGCGGCGCAGGAAGGCTTCGTCGAAGGCCGGCAGTACGTCTTCGCGCGAGGCTAGCTGCCAGCGGATCAGCGCATCAAGCGCATCGCGCATCAGTGTTTTGGCTTCGGCGGGACTGCTCTGTTGCAGCGTCGACAGATACGACTGCGTGCCGAGATCGGTGACGAGCATGAAGCCCGCGTCGAGATCCACTTCCAGCACGCGCGGCACGTGCACGCCCGCGTCGGCCAGCAAACCCGCCACCTGCACGAATTCACGGCATTTTTCGGGCGGCGGCGCGTCGACGGCGATCACCGTCGCGCCGCCGGCAACAAGCTCGGCGCCGCTGCCCGCGAGGCGGAAGTAGCGGCGAAAGCTTGCATCGGCGGAAGCGGGCTTCAGCGTGGCGAGGTCAAGGCTGTAGCGACCGGCGTGGGTTTGCAGCCAGGCGCCAAGAAGCTCGAGCCGGGCGTCCGCCGTCGAAGAAGCGGATGTAAGGGAAGATACGAGGGGAAGCGTCATGAAAAGCCGGGGACAAAATCGGGGTGGGCAACGTCTTGCCATATAATACCCCACGACTTTTTTGACGCGACTCGCGTCAGTTCTCGCGCATCTCGTTGGATCGCCCGCCTTACCGCTGCATGAATCGTCAATAGTTGTGCATTCGATGCCCGATTGCACAGGCGGCAACTCGTGACTGATGACCGGGCAAATGAACTGACAGCAGGGCCGATACGCCAAACGATACATGCCGCCTAGACAGCTTTTCCGAACCACTTCCTCCTCTGACGCCCTGCCGCGCAGAAGGCGGCTCGCAGCGGCGCTGGTCGCCGTTCCGGGTCTGCTGCCCGCGCTCTCGCATGCGCAGCTGGCGGGAGAGGCGGCGCAGGCGCAGCCGATAGACGCGCCGTGGGGCCTGCGGCTGGCTCCGCAACTCGAAGAACATTCGACACCTAATGGCCAGAGCCCCGCCACCTTCGTGCTGGGCGACTCGACGACGGGCACGGCTGACCAGGACATCGCGGCCAAGGGTGCCGCGGAAGTCCGCCGCACCAACTCGGCGCTGAAAGCCGACGCGCTTCATTACGATCAGGATACGGACATGGCCGATGCTTACGGCAATGTCCATCTGTCGGGCAACGGCGCCACGTTCTCGGGCCCGGAAGCGCACATGAAGATCGAGTCGAGCGAAGGCTTCATGACCACGCCCAAATATCACTTCACGGTGACGGGCGGTTCGGGCAGTGCCGAGCGCGTCGATCTGCTGGACAACGAGCGCTCGGTGTTCACGCGCGGCACCTACACGGCGTGCCAGTGCGCGGAAGATCCGGCATGGTACATCAAGGGCAGTGAGTTCGATTTCGACACGGGCGCCGACGACGGCGTCGCGCACAACGGCGTGCTGTTCTTCCAGGGCGTCCCCGTGTTCGCGAGCCCGTGGCTGTCGTTCCCGCTGTCGGGCGCGCGGCGCAGCGGCCTGTTGCCGCCGACGGCGTCGCTCAGTTCGACCAATGGTTTCGAGCTGGCGCTGCCGTACTACTTCAACATTGCGCCAAACCGCGACCTGACGGTGACGCCGCGCATCCTGTCGAAGCGCGGCGTGCAGTTGCAGGCGAACTTCCGCTATCTGTCGCCGACCTATAGCGGCTCGATCACGGGTGAGTATCTGCCCGACGACAAGATTACCCACACGAACCGGTATGCGCTGTATATCCAGCACAACCAGAATTTCGGTTCGGGATTCGGCGGGTACATCTACTACAACAAGGTCTCGGACAACACCTATCCGGAAGACCTGTCGTCGTCGACGAACCAGTTCCTGAACGGCACGCAGCTGCTGTACCAGCAGGAAGCGGGTCTCACGTACAACAACGGGCCGTGGTCCGTGCTCGCGCGCGAGCAGCACTGGCAGACGCTTTCGCCGTCCACCGCGCCTTACGGCCGCGAGCCGCAGTTGAACGTGAAGTACGCGAAGTACAACGTCGGTGGCTTCGACTTCGGCGCGGAAGCGGACTACACGCGCTTTCGCATCACGACGGCGGACGCGACGGAAGGCGATCGCGTCGTCTTCAATCCGTACCTGTCGTACTCCGTCATCGGTCCGGGTTACTTCGTCACGCCGAAGGTGCAATGGCACTTCGCGTCGTATGACCTGAGCAACATCGGCACGGGCTCGCCCGCGAACCAGCCGAAGAACTTCACGGAGTCGATACCGACCTTCTCGTTCGACACCGGCCTGATCTTCGACCGCTCGGTGCGCCTGTTCGGGCAGGATTTCATCCAGACGCTCGAACCGCGTCTGTACTACGTCTACACGCCGTATCGCAACCAGAACTTCGCGCCGCTGTTCGATACCGCTGAGTCGGACTTCGGCCTCGCGGAAATCTTCACGCCGAATACGTTCGTCGGTAACGACCGTATCGCCGATGCGAACCGTGTGACGGCCGCCCTCACCACGCGGTTCCTGAACCCGGCGACGGGCGACGAGCGAGCGCGCTTCGTGATCGCGCAGCAGTACTATTTCCGCGATCAGCGCGTCACGCTGAACCAGACGCCGCAGTCTTCGGAACAGGCGACGCATTCGGACCTGATTCTCGGCGCGTCGCTGAAGCTCGGGGCGGGTTTCGCCTCGGAAACGGCGTTCCAATATAATGCGGACAACAACCAGCTGGTCAAGACCAGCGTCGGCTTCGGGTACAGCCCGGCAGCAGGCAAGGTCATCAACGTGGGCTACCGTTACACGCGCGCCAACACGACGCTGGACAACCAGCCGATCAACCAGCTGCTGATCTCGGGCCAATGGCCGCTGATGCACCGTGTGTTCGGCGTAGGACGAATCAACTACGACCTGAAAGGACACCGCGCCGTCGACGCGCTTCTCGGCGTGCAATACGACGCGGATTGCTGGACGCTCGGCGTGGGTTTTCAGCGCTACGCAAACGGGGTGAACACGACGGGCAGCCAGACGTCCGGCACGCGGGTGCTCGCACAGCTGACGTTCAAGGGGCTGTCGAGCGTCGACAACGGGCTGATGTCCGCGTTCCGCGCAAGCGTGGCGGGCTATCAGCCGCCACCGCCGCCGCCGCCGCCCGAATCGCAGTTCAACAACTACGAATGACGGGGTCGCGAATGACGGGGTCACCTATGAGCGAGTCGCGAGTGACAGATCGATGCCGCGTCGTTCGCAGAACAGACAAGACGGGCCGAGCGTGCCCGACATCACTGGAGTATCTGTGGCAATCATGAAAAAGCTTCGCCTGGCAACGTTCGCGACCGGCTTCGCTGCGGCCGCTTCCATTCTGCTGGCAGCGCCTGCGCATGCGCAGGCGCTGGGCGGCAACAACAATGCTCAAACGGTCGATACGATCGCGGCTGTCGTCAACAACGGCGTCATCACGCAGCGCGAGCTGGACATGCGCGTCAGCCTGATCACGAAGCGGCTGACCCAGCAGCACGCGCCGATTCCGCCTGCGGATCAGTTGCGCCAGCAGGTGCTCAACCAGATGGTGCTGGAGCGCATCCAGTTGCAGAGGGCGCGAGAAGACGGCATCAACGTCGACGACGCGCAGGTGCAACGCACGCTCGAACGTCTCGCGCAGGCCAACAACATGCCGCTCGAAATGTATCGCGCGCGTATCGAGGCGCAAGGCGTGCCCTGGTCGACTTTCATGGGCGACGCAAAGACCGAGCTGATCCTGTCGCGTCTGCGCGAGAAGGAAGTGGACAGCAAGGTCACCGTGTCGGACGCGGAAGTGGCGAACTACATCGCGAGCCAGCGTGGGCCGACGGCCGGCCTCACCAGCGATCTGCACCTGGAGCATATCCTCGTGAAGGCGCCGCTCAACGCGTCGCAGACGGATATCGAAGCGGCGCAGACGAAGGCGAATGGGCTGCTGCAGGAAGCATTGAAGGGCGACAACTTCGAGAAGCTCGCGAAGGCCAATTCGCAGGCGGCGGATGCATCGAAGGGTGGCGACCTTGGCTTTCAGTCACCGTCCAAACTGCCGGCTGAATTCGTGACGGCAGCTTCGACGCTGCGTCCGGGCCAGGTCAATCCGTCCGTGATCCGCACCAACGACGGCTTCGAGATCGTGCGTCTCGTCGATCGCCGTTCAGGCCAAGGCGCGGCTTCCGCCGATTCGACCAAGCTCACGCAGACGCACGTGCGCCACATCCTGCTGCGCGTTGGCGACGGCATGTCGGAGCCGCAGGCGCGCCAGAAGCTGCTCGAAATCCGCCAGGAGATCGAAACGGGCCAGGGCGATTTCGACAAGTTTGCGCGCACCTATTCGCAGGACGGCTCGGCGTCGCAAGGCGGCGATCTCGGCTGGATCAGCCCAGGCGAAACGGTGCCCGAGTTCGAACGCGCGATGAACGCGCTGCAGGACAACCAGATCAGCCAGCCCGTGCGAAGCGAATACGGCTATCACCTGATTCAGGTGCTCGGCCGCCGCGAAGCAGAGGGATCGGTCTCGCAGCAGATGGACCTCGCGCGCCAGGCCATCGGCCAGCGCAAGGCGGAACAGGCCTACGCCGACTGGCTGCGTGAACTGCGCGACACCGCGTATGTCGATTACAAGGCGAACCCGACCACTGGTACATCCGCGCAATAACTCTGGAATCGTCATGACCGCTGCCCAGCCCTCGAACGCACCGCTGAACATCGCGATCACCACGGGCGAGCCGGCTGGCGTCGGTCCTGAACTGACGGCACAGGCGCTCGCCGCGGCGGGCGCGCACTGGCCCGACGCGCACTTCACGGTGCTCGGCGACAGCGGCCTGATGACCGACCGTGCGAAGGCTGTCGGGATCGACTGGGCGGTGCAACAGGGCCGCCGCATCGACACGCAACATCACGCGCTCGCCGTGCCCGCGCAGGCCGGCAAGCTCGACGCAAAGAACGGGCCGTACGTGCTGGGCCTGCTCGATGCCGCGATCGATGGCGCGCTCGCGGGCACGTTCGACGCTATCGTCACCGCGCCGCTGCAAAAGAGCACGATCAACGATGCCGGCGTGCCGTTCACCGGTCATACGGAATATCTGGCGGAGCGCACCAACACGCCGCGCGTCGTGATGATGCTGGCGGGCACGGGCGCAAGGCCGCTGCGCGTCGCGCTCGCCACAACGCATCTGCCGCTGAAGGACGTGTCGGCAGCGTTGACGGTCGAGGGCCTCGTCGCCACGCTGCGCATCATCGACCATGACCTGCGGCACCATTTCGGCCTGCCCGCGCCGCGTATTCTCGTCACTGGCCTGAATCCGCATGCGGGTGAAAACGGCTATCTCGGCCGCGAGGAAATCGACGTGATCTCGCCGGCGCTGCAACAGGCGAACGGGCTGGGCATCGACGCGCGCGGCCCGTATCCTGCTGACACGCTGTTCCAGCCGCGTTATCTGAACGAAGCCGATTGCGTGCTGGCGATGTTTCACGATCAGGGCCTGCCCGTTCTGAAATACGCGACGTTCGGCGAAGGCATCAACGTAACGTTGGGCTTGCCGATCATTCGCACGTCTGTCGATCACGGCACGGCGCTCGATCTCGCCGGCACGGGCCGCGCCGATGCGGGCAGCCTGATCGCCGCAATCGACACCGCAGTTTCCATGGCGCGCAACCGTCGCGCCGCATGATTTTTTTGTAGCTTCTATCGATGTCCAACAGTTCAAGCAAACAGCACCAGGGCCATTTCGCGCGCAAGCGCTTCGGACAGAATTTTCTGGTCGACCTGGGCATCATCGATTCGATTGTCGACGTGATCCGTCCGCAACGCGGCGAGCGCATGGTCGAAATCGGACCGGGGCTGGGCGCGCTGACGGAGCCGCTGATCGGGCGTCTCGCGACGCCCGAAGCGCCGCTGCACGCCGTCGAACTGGACCGCGACCTGATCGGGCGTCTGAAGAAGAAGTTCGGCGAGCTACTCGAATTGCATGAAGGCGACGCGCTCGCGTTCGACTTCGGCGCGCTCGCGGCAGCTGGCGAGAAGCCCACGCTGCGAATTGTTGGCAATCTGCCGTACAACATTTCGAGCCCGCTGCTGTTTCATCTCGTCACCTTCGCAGAGCGCGTGATCGATCAGCATTTCATGCTGCAGAACGAAGTGGTCGAGCGGATGGTCGCGGAGCCGGGCACCAAGGCGTTCAGCCGACTGTCGGTGATGTTGCAGTACCGCTATGTGATCGACAAGCTGCTCGACGTGCCGCCCGAATCGTTCCAGCCGCCGCCGAAAGTCGATTCCGCGATCGTCCGCATGATTCCGTACGCGCCGCACGAACTGCCTTCCGTCGATCAAAAGACGCTCGGTGAACTCGTCACGGCGGCGTTCTCGCAGCGTCGCAAGATGTTGCGCAATACGCTGTCCGCATATCGCGATACCGTCGATTTCGAAGCGCTCGGCTTCGATCTGCAACGCCGCGCGGAGGACGTGCCCGTCGCAGAGTATGTATCCGTCGCGCAGGCCGTATCGGCGGCTTCGCCGAAGTAGCCGGAAACGCAGCGAGTCAAGTCACAATTACGACTCGTTGTATCTGCAAAGGCCACTGTAGACAGCCCGCAACACGCGGGCTTTCTTTTATCTTCCCGACTCTTCATACAGATTAATCTTACGCTTGCTTGCGTTCGCCTATTTGCGCGTCAGCGACGCCGCGCCGCTTTAAGACATTCCCACGCACTTACGCATGCAGGATGGATCAGGAGACGGTATGACGAAGGGGAGCAAGAGACTGAGGTTCTGCGCGTGGGCGGCGCTTTCGCCCGCGTTGACGTGCGCGACGGCACACGCGCAATCGAGCGTCACCTTATACGGCATTGTCGACGAAAGCGTCCGCTATATGACGCACGTGAACAAGAACGGTGACTCGAGCGTCGGCCTCGGCAATGGCGGCATGTCGGAGAGCCGCTGGGGCTTGCGCGGCGTCGAGGACCTGGGCGGTGGCTGGTCGACCTTCTTCAAGCTCGAAAACCGTATCTACATCAACAGCGGTCAGAGCGATCCGACGCTGCCGTTTTTCAATGAGGCGCAGGTCGGCGTGCAGTCGTCGTCGTACGGCAAGCTGATCTTTGGGCGGATGCCGAACGTGCTGATCGAAGGCATCACGATTGGTGGCTATGGCAGCAACCCGTGGATTCCTTACGACTTCAGCTTCCAGCCCGAAGTGACGATGTCGGGCGGCATCTGGACGAGCAATCAGGTGCAGTATCAGGCGCGCGCGCATGACGTGTTGTTGTCGGTCGGGTATGCGTTCGGTGGGGTCGCGGGGCACCAGTCGTATGGTTCGCAGTACGGGGCGGCCCTTGCTTATGCGCCTAGTGGCGGGCCTGTGAATCTGGGCGGCGCGTATGAGGAGTCGCGCGATTCCGTCAATGGCAGCGCGGCGAAAGCGTGGACGTTTGGTGCGTCGTACACGTGGAACCAGACGCGCTTCGCGCTCGGCTATATCGTCAATCAGAACGACGCGGGCTTTTCGAATTTCGCGAACGGTCCGTTTACGGCGCCTGTGCTTGCGGCGCTCAAGTACACGGACTTTTCACGGCGTCGGATGATAATGGGCGGTATCACCCAGCAGGTGGGCGCTGCGTGGCATTTCGCAGCGAATGTGTGGCGGACATTGCAGGACGGCAAGACGTCGGCGCAGGATGGCTCTGCGTGGCAGTATCAGATCGTTGCTGACTACAGTTTGTCCAAGCGCACGGATGTCTATGTGGAAGGTGATTACTCGCTGTATCGCGGGGATCTGATTGGCGCGCAATTGCAGGGTGTGAATGGTGTTGGGCTTGCGCAGAAGGGTACGCAGATTGGGCTGATGACAGGGTTGCGGCATCTGTTCTAAAGTTTTGCTTATGGGGCGTGTGGACGCCGCGAGCTTGGGTTTGGCGAGCGCGGCGTTTTCTGTTTTTCTGTACATTTACGCCCTCTACATCCCTACACAATACTGGAGTGCACAATGCGCCTTCTTCACACCATGCTTCGAGTCGGCAATCTCGACCGCTCGATCAAGTTCTATACCGAGTTGCTCGGGATGAAAGTGCTGCGTCGCAATGATTATCCTGAGGGCAAGTTTACGCTTGCGTTTGTTGGGTATGAAGATGAGAAAGATGGCACGGTTATCGAGTTGACTCACAATTGGGATACCGAGTCGTACGATTTGGGTGATGCGTTTGGGCACCTGGCGGTTGAGGTTGATGACGCGTATGCCGCATGCGCCAAGATCAAGGAACAGGGCGGGACGGTTGTGCGGGAGGCAGGGACCATGAAGCACGGTACGACTGTTATCGCGTTTGTCACTGACCCTGACGGGTACAAGATCGAGTTTATTCAGCGGAAGGGTTAAGGGTTTTTTTGTTGTCTGCGACGCTGGTGTGGTTTGCTTGCCTTTGTGCTGGCATCCGCGATTTGCCTTCGTGGTTCAAGCGTCGCCCCTGTGCGGGGCGGCACCTACTTTTCTTTGCCGCCGCAAAGAAAAGTAGGCAAAAGAAAGCGGCTAACACCGCCAATTCTTTTTCTTATCCACGGGCCCCCAACGTCCCCACGCCTCACACGGGAGCGTTCTTGTTTGCGGGCGTTGCCAACGCGCTGAATGAGCGCCTCACCCACTTCAAACGCCCGTACATGAGCTAGCGGCAGCGAATGGTTTCGTCCGCCCAGGTGGCAAACTGTGTGCAGGTTGTCGCGTCGTACAGGGTAGCGCTCTTACAGGGTGGGACGCGTGCGCATTCGGTCCGAAGTGAGGCGTGGGGAGCACTTGGGCCTACACACAGTTTGCCACCTGGGCGGCAGTGGACGATCTGGCTCGGCGTGCAGTAGTGCGGGTGCGTGAAGCGGGTGAGGCGCTCATTCGAAGCGTTGGCAGCGAACATGAGTCACGTGATTGCCGTATGAAGCGTAAGACCCTGTGGCGCCCCTCAGGCAGTAACAAGAACTGGCGGTGTTAGCCGCTTTCTTTTGCCTACTTTTCTTTGCGGCGGCAAAGAAAAGTAGGTGCCGCCCCGCACAGGGGCAACGCGTGAAGCAGGCTAACAAAGCGCGGATGCCAGCGAAACCACATGCAAACCAGAAAGCTGGCGCAGCAAACACCGCCCTCCGGATGCCAGCACAAAGGCAAGCAAACCACACCAGCGTCGCAGACAAACCCCAAATCACAGAGTCGGCAACAACTCCGGCGGATGATGCTTCAACGTCTGCCTAGCCTCCCGAAACTCGGGAAAAATCGACTCAACCGTCTGCCAGAACTTAGGACTATGGTTCATCTCGCGCAAATGCGCGAGTTCATGCGCGACGACGTAGTCAATAACGGACAAAGGAAAGTGAATCAACCGCCAGTTAAGGCGAATCTTTCCATCGCTAGAACAACTACCCCACCGCGTCGCGGCGGAAGAAAGCCCATAAGCCCGATACGAAACCCCGAGCTTCTCGGCATACACGACAAGACGTTCACCGAAAATCCGCTTCGCCTCGTTCTGCAGCCACCCCTGCACGCGATCCTTGATCTGCTGCGGATCAGCCTGCGCCGGCAGCGGCAACGCGAGCATATTCCCCGCCGCATCGTACACAAGCTGACCATTCGCAGCCGCAAGCGTCACACGCACAGTCCGCCCAAGATAGGGCAACTCAGCGCCATCTTTCCAGTCGACGCGCGGCATCACGCGCTGCTCGGTGCGCGTCTGCCACTCAGTGAGTTTGGTGAAAATCCAGCGCTGCTTTTCGGCGATCGCCGTTTCGATATCAGCGAGCGTGACCCACCGCGGCGCGGTGATAGTCAGCCCCGTGCTGTCGATCGCAAACCCGATCGAGCGCCGCGACGAACGCTTCAGCCCGTAATGCAACGTGCGCGCACCAAGCGTGACGCTGCGCAGTTTCGAACCATCGGGAGCGAGGGGAGCAGCGGACTTGGGTTGCGGCGGCGCGGCAGATTTGCCCGGCTCGTCGAAGAGCGGCAGATCGAGTTGCCGGCTATCGAGCGCCGCAGCAGGCTGCGGCTTGGAAGACTTCTGCATCGGACTCACTTCGCGCTGATACGCTGCAACGCGCGCATGTGCGCATTGCAGCGTGGCGCGTCAGATACGGGCGGCGGCGGGCGTGCTTTGCTCGTCGCCATAAGCGGCCGGATCGATACGACGCATCTCGGCCTCGATCCACGTTTCAACGCGCGTGTTCACTTCGTCGGGCGTGAGCCCGGTGGTGTCGATCGGTTTGCCGATCGACACTGTGACTATACCCGGATATTTCATAAACGAGTTGCGCGGCCACACGCGCCCTGCGTTATGCGCGATGGGGACGACGGCCGCGCCCGTCGCAACCGCGAAGCGCGCGCCACCCGTCTTGTACTTGCCCTGCCTGCCCGTCGGCGTGCGCGTGCCTTCCGGGAACATGATGACCCACGCGCCTTCGGACATGCGTCGCGCGCCCTGCCGCGTCACCGATGCAAACGCATTCTTGCCTTCCTTGCGGTCGATCTGAATCATCTTCAGCATGCCGAGCGCCCAGCCGAAGAATGGTACATACAACAACTCGCGCTTGAACACGTAGCAGAGCGGTCGCGGCATCAACGCGGGAAACGCGAGCGTCTCCCACGCGGATTGATGTTTCGACAGCAACACGGTGGGACCGTTCGGCAGGTTTTCCATGCCGCGTATTTCGTAGCGGATGTTGTTCAGCCAGCGCACGACAGCGAGCGTCGTGCGGCACCAGCCGACAGCCATCCAGTAGCGGTTATCGGCGCGCATGAACGGAAACGCGATGAAGCACGCGGTCGCGTAGGGAATCGTGAAGACCGCAAAAAATATCAGCAGCAACAGCGAGCGGATGAAGCGCATCGGCGTGGTCAGTGAGGTGAGGGCGTGCTAGGCACGCATCATTCTTGTTCTTCGGCGAGGAAGTCGAGTGCGAACGCGCGCAGGTCGTTATGCACGACCGTACCTTCGGGAAGGCCGCCTGCTTCGAGCGTCTTCTTGCCCTTACCCGTCAGCACGAGGTGCGGGACGAAACCGAGCGCGGCGCCTGCCTGCAGATCGCGCAACGAATCGCCGACGCAAGGCGTCTCTTCCGGTTCGATCTCGAAGCGCTCCGCGATCATCTTCAGCATGCCGGGCTTCGGCTTGCGGCATTCGCAGTGGTCGTCGGCCGTGTGCGGGCAGAAGAACACGGCGTCGATGCGCCCGCCGACGGCAGCCGCCGCGCGATGCATCTTCAGATGCATCGCGTTGAGCGCGTCCATGTCGAACAGGCCGCGGCCGATACCCGACTGATTCGTCGCAATCGCCACGCGATAGCCGGCCTGATTGAGCCGCGCGATTGCTTCGAGGCTGCCGGGCAACGCGACCCACTCGTCGGGTGTTTTGATGAACGCGTCCGAGTCGGCGTTGATCACGCCGTCCCGGTCGAGCACTACCAGTTTCTTTGCAGTCGCCATGATGCGTCGCTCAGGCTGCCAGACGCGAAATGTCCGCGACGCAGTTCATCTGTTGATGGAGCGCGCCGAGCAGCGCAAGGCGGTTTGCGCGCAGCGCCGGGTCTTCGGCGTTGACCATCACGTCGTTGAAGAACGTGTCGACGGGTTCGCGTAGCGCCGCGAGCGCCGACAGCGCGCCCGTGTACTGGCGCGCGGCCAGTTGCGACTGCACGCGCGGCGCGACCTGTTCGAGCTGCGCATGCAGCGCTTTTTCGGCTGCTTCGACGAGCAGCGCGATCTGCACGCCGTTCGCGTTCGCGCCTTCCGACTTCTTCAGGATGTTCGAGATGCGCTTGTTTGCCGCCGCGAGCGACGCCGCTTCTACGAGCGTCGCAAACTCACGTACGGCATCCAGGCGCGCGACGATGTCGTCGAAACGCGTCGGGTTGAGCGCGAGCACGGCATCCACTTCGCCTGCCGAGTAGCCGCGTTCGCGCAACTGGCCGCGCAGACGGTCGATGCAGAACTCGTAAATAGCTTGCGTCGAATCGGCGACGTTCGGCACGTTCGCGAATTGCGCATAGGTGACGCGCAGCAGTTCGACGAGGTCGATCGGCAACTGCTTTTCGACGAGGATACGCAGCACGCCGAGCGCGTGACGGCGCAGCGCGAACGGATCTTTTTCGCCCGTCGGTTGCAGGCCGATGCCCCAGATACCGACCAGCGTTTCGAGCTTGTCCGCGAGCGCGACGATCGTGCCCGTCACCGTCGACGGCAACGCGTCGCCGGAGAAGCGCGGCTGATAGTGTTCCGAGCACGCGAGCGCGACTTCTTCCGGCTCGCCGTCGTGGCGCGCGTAGTACGTGCCCATCGTGCCTTGCAGCTCGGGGAATTCGCCGACCATGTCGGTAAGCAAGTCGGCCTTCGCGAGATGCGCGCCGCGCTTCGCGAGCGCGACGTCCGCGCCGATCATCTGCGCGATCGCGCCTGCCAGCGCTTCGACGCGTTCGACACGTTGCAGCGCCGAACCGAGCTTGTTGTGATAGACGACGTTCGCGAGTTGCGGCACGCGGTCCGCGAGCGGCTTTTTCTTGTCGTGCTCGAAGAAGAACTTCGCGTCGGCGAGGCGCGGGCGCACCACGCGCTCATTGCCTTCGACGATCTCGACAGGTGTCTTCGTCTCGATGTTCGACACGATCAGAAAGCGCGAGCGCAGCTTGCCGTTCGCGTCGGTGAGCGCGAAGTATTTCTGGTTGGTCTGCATCGTGAGGATCAGGCATTCCTGCGGTACTTGCAGGAACTCGTCCTCGAACGTGCATGCGTAGACGACGGGCCATTCGACCAGCGACGTCACTTCGTCGAGCAGCGACTCGGGCATCACGACCTGATCGCCGTTTGCCTGCGCGAGCAGATGCGTGCGGATGGTTTCCTTGCGGTCCGAGAAATTCGGCACGACGTGGCCGCGATGCATCAGCGTCTCGGCGTAGTGATCGGCATGCTGGATCTGCACGAAACCTTCGGACAGGAAGCGATGACCGAGCGTGGTGTCGTCGGCATCGATGCCGAACGCGGTGACGGGCACGACCTCTTTGTCATGCAGCACCGTCAGACGATGCACGGGGCGCACGAACTGCACGTTCGAGCCGTCCGGGCGCTGATACGTCATGACCTTCGGAATGGGCAGCTTGGCGAGCGTCTCGTCGAGCGCCGTCTGCAGGCCTTCGGCGAGCGTCGCGCCGGGCGCTGCATAGCGCAGGAAGAATGCGTCAGCCTTGCCGTCGTTCGCGCGTTCGAGATCGTTCACCGAGAAATCGGGGAAGCCGAGCGCCGCGAGCTTCTTCGCGAGCGGCGGCGTGGGCTGGCCGTTCGCATCGAGCGCGACGGACACGGGCAGCACTTTTTCGCGTACGTGTTTTTCCGGCGCGACGCTACGAACGTTCTTGATGGTGACGGCGAGGCGGCGCGGCGTGGCGTAACGCTCGAACGACAGTTCGCCTTCGATCAGATCACGCGCGGCGAGACGTTGCGCGATGCCTTCCGCGAACGCATCGCCCAGGCGCGCGAGTGCTTTGGGCGGCAGTTCCTCGGTCAGCAGTTCGACGAGCAGGGTGGCTTGATGGGATTGCGTCATGTCTTCTTGGTCTCGTCAGTCCTGGTCGATCTTGCGTTCGACTTTGAGCGGCGGCGCCCACGTGGGCATCGCGGCGTCCTGTTCGTCGGTGGTGAGGCCGGGTACGCCATGCACGGGATTGCCGAGCATCGGGAAGCCGAGCTTTTCGCGCGAGTCGTAGTAAGCCTGCGCGACGAGGCGCGACAGCGCACGAATGCGGCCGATATACGCCGCGCGTTCCGTCACGGAGATCGCGCCGCGCGCGTCGAGCAGATTGAAGGTGTGAGCGGCCTTCAGCACGAGTTCGTAAGCGGGCAGCGCGAGCGGCACTTCGATCATCCGCTTCGCTTCGGCTTCGTAGCTGTTGAAGAACGTGAACAGCAGATCGGTGTTGGCGTGCTCGAAGTTGTACGTCGACTGTTCGACTTCGTTCTGGTGATACACGTCGCCATACGTGAGGCGGCGCATTTCCGGACCGTTCGGGCCTTGTTCTTCCCACTCGGTCCAGATGAGGTCATAGACGTTCTCGACCTTCTGCAGATACATCGCGAGACGCTCGAGACCGTACGTGATTTCGCCGAGCACCGGCTTGCAGTCGAGGCCGCCGACCTGCTGGAAGTACGTGAACTGCGTCACTTCCATGCCGTTGAGCCACACTTCCCAGCCGAGGCCCCACGCGCCGAGCGTCGGGTTTTCCCAGTCGTCCTCGACGAAGCGCACGTCGTTCTGCTTCAGGTCGAAGCCGAGCGCTTCGAGCGAGCCGAGGTACAGGTCGAGGATGTTTTCCGGCGCGGGCTTCAGCACGACCTGATACTGGTAGTAGTGCTGCAGACGGTTGGGGTTCTCACCATAGCGGCCGTCCTTCGGACGGCGCGACGGCTGGACATACGCTGCCCGCCACGGCTCGGGGCCGATCGCGCGCAGGAACGTATGGACGTGGGAAGTGCCCGCACCGACTTCCATGTCGATCGGCTGGAGCAGCGCGCAACCCTGCTTGTCCCAATAGGATTGCAGCGTCAGGATGATTTGCTGAAACGTGAGCATGAAGTGCCTTGAAGGGTGCCTTTCAGGCAGGACGCGGATGCCGTGCGGCCTGGGGGCGTGCCGGTCGTGCTGGCCGTCCGCTCCATAGCCGGCCGGTTGCGCGGCCCAGTGCTGTAAAACCCTGAATTTTACCGGATTGCCGGTGGCTTGAGACTTTCTGGGGCCTGGTGATTCGACGGGGGCGCGTCGTTGTGTTGTTTCGCGTTGCGCCGCCCGTATGACTTGATGTTAGGCGTTGTCGTCGTGCTTTGTGTCGGTGCTTACGCTGTTCGTGCCGTTGCGCACCTTGGCGCGGCCCGACCGATCGCGGCCCGGACCGAACGCAAAACCAAATGCGAGGAACAGCAGCGAAACGGCGAGTACCGTGTTGTTGCCGCTCGTCACGTACGGCGTGAAGCCCGTCGTGCCTTGCACGGTTGTTTCGATCGAACCTTGGGTGAATGTGGGCAGGCGCGCGATGACGTTGCCGTGCGCGTCGATCGCGGCCGTCGCGCCCGTGTTCGTCGCGCGCAGCATGGGGCGCCCCGTTTCGAGCGAGCGCATGCGCGCGATCTGCAGATGTTGATCGAGCGCGATCGTGTCGCCGAACCACGCGAGATTCGTCGAGTTGACGAGCACGCCCGCCGGCAAATCACTCTCGCGCACCGTGCGCGCGATTTCCTCGCCGAAGATGTCTTCGTAGCAGATATCGACGGCGACCGGCTGGTTGTGCACGACGAACGGCTTCTGCACGGGCGCGCCGCGCGCGAAATCGCCGAGCGGAATGTTCATCAGATTCACGAACCAGCGGAAGCCCCACGGCACGAACTCGCCGAACGGCACGAGATGATGCTTGTCGTAGCGATACACGCCCGTCTGGCCCGGCGTGATGCCGAACAGGCTGTTGGTGTAATCGACGACGCGTCCTTCCGGCGTGATCGTTCCGCCGACCGCGCCGAACAGAATCGACGAATGCGTCGAATCCGCGAAATTTCGCACGGCGAGCGCGAACGACTCGGGGATCGCCTGCGCGAGCACAGGAATGGCTGTTTCCGGCGTGACGATGAGATCGGCGGGCTTTGCTGTGATCATCCGCTGATATTCGTCGATGGCTGCTTTCACGCCCGACTCTTCGAACTTCATGTCCTGCTTCACGTTGCCTTGCAGGAGGCGCACGGTCAGCGTCGCGTTGGCGGGCGTCGTCCACGAAACGAGCGGCAGCACGAGGCCCGCTGCGATCAGCGCGACGGCAATCGCGGCAGGCACCGCAACGCGCACGGTTCGCGGCGCAGCGGGTGCATTGCCATTTTTCGAGGTCAGCGAACGCAGCACGGCCTGCGCGATCAGCGCGGCGGCGAGCGCGAGCACCCAGCCGACGCCGTACACGCCGACAATCGGCGCGAATCCCGCAAACGGCCCATCGACCTGCGCGTAGCCACTTGCGAGCCACGGAAAGCCGGTGAACACCGTGCCGCGCAGCCATTCGCCGATCGCCCACGCGCTCGCGAACGCAAAGGCGCCGTGCCAGGTGGGCGAAAACGGCTGATCGTCGACGAGTTTGCCGTTGCGCGCGTGTCCTGCGCAGAACGACCAGACGCCAGCTGCGAGCGCCGGATAGACGGCCAGATACAGCGAGAACAGCACGAGTGCCGTGCCCGCGAGGGGCGCCGGCATGCCGCCGTAGAAGTGCATGCTCACGTACAGCCACCACACGCCCGACACGTAGTTGCCGAAGCCGAACGCGAAGCCGGTGAGGGCCGCGCTTTTCCAGCCCGTGGTGCGCGTGAGCCACGCGAAGAAGAAAACGAAGATCGCGAGTTCGAGCCAGCCGCCGTGCGGCGTGGGCGCGAAGGATAGCGTGTTGAGCGCGCCGGCGGCTGCGGCGGCGAGGTAGTGCCACCACGGCAACGTCCGGGCGCGCCCGATGTTTGCATCGGCTGCGTCGGACGTCACGCCGCGGCGCAGACGGGAAGTGATCGGGTCGGCCATTCTTGCGTGGTCGGCTTCAGGGAAACGGGGGAATCAGGTCTGCACGTGCTGGGCGTCGCGTTCGCGCTGCCCAGCGAGCGGATCGCGGCGCACGAGCAGCATGTGGATCTGGCGCGCGTCGGCGCGCAGCACTTCGAAGATCAGGTCGTCGAGCTTTACTTTCTCGCCGCGATGCGGCACGCGTCCGAAATGGTGCGTGACAAGGCCGCCGATCGTGTCGACTTCCTCGTCGGAGTAATGGGTGCCGAACTCTTCGTTGAACTGCTCGATCTCGGTCAGCGCGCGCACGCGATAGCGTCCGTCCGGCGACGCGATGATATTCCCGCTTTCTTCGTCGAAATCGTATTCGTCCTCGATGTCGCCGACGATCTGCTCCAGCACGTCCTCGATCGTGATCAGGCCCGCGACGCCGCCGTATTCGTCGACGACGATCGCGATGTGATTACGGTTGACGCGGAAGTCGTGCAGCAGCACGTTCAGACGCTTCGATTCGGGGATGAACACGGCGGGGCGCAGCATGCCGCGCACGTCGGCTTCGCCTTCAGCGTAGTAGCGCAGCAGATCTTTCGCGAGCAGCACGCCGATCACATTGTCGCGATTGCCTTCGTACACGGGATAGCGCGAGTGCGCCTTTTCCAGCATGTACGGAATGAATTCGTCGGGGGCGTCCGCGATGTTGATCGCGTCCATTTGCGAGCGCGGGATCATGATGTCGCGCGCGCAGAGCTCGGAAACCTGGAACACGCCTTCGATCATCGACAGCGAATCTGCGTCGATCAGATTGCGTTCGTGCGCGTCCTGCAGGATTTCGAGAAGTTCGCCGCGAGAATCGGGCTCGGGCGAGATGAAGTCGGTCAATCGCTCGAGGAGGGAGCGCTTTTCCTGGGGTTTGTCGCTGGTATGGCGTCGACTGGGATACGAATCGTTCATGGTGGTGCGCCCGGAAAGCTGGACGCGCTGTTGCAGAGTGTTAAGGATACACCACGTGCGTGGCAGGACCGTGTCCTGGGGCCACCGCGTGGTGCAGGGCGTATTTTCCGGTTTGGGCCGGCTGGTTCCACCGGGGGTACGATGGTTTTCGGCGGAAAGCGCTCGCTTTTATCCTAACTGATATCTGGGGGTTGGGGGGCGTGTGGTCAAAATTAGGTTTTTCGTAGTGGGCCAGCGGTTTGGTTTTTTTGTCTGCGACGCCGGGTGGGGGGCTGCGCGGGCTTTCAACGCTCTGTGCCCGCGTTTGCGCTGGCATCCGCGTTACGGTGTTTGCCGTTCATGCGTCGCCCCTGTGCGGGGCGGCACCTACTTTTCTTTGCCGCCGCAAAGAAAAGTAGGCAAAAGAAAGCGGCTAACACCGCCAACATTTCTTCTTGCCTGAGGGCCCCCAACCGGTCTTACGCTTCACACGGCAGCATTTCTGTTCACGCGAGTTGCCAACGCTTCGAATGACCGCCTCACCCACTTCAAACACCCGAACAAAAGCTAGCGGCAGCGAATGGTTCGCGCCGCCCAGGTGGCAAACTGTGTGTAGGTTGTCGCGTCGTATAGCCTGGCGCTCATACATGGTGGTGCGCGTGCGCCATCGGTCCGAAGTGAGGCGTGTGTGCCTCTACGGCCTACACACAGTTTGCCACCTTGGCGGCGGCGGAATATCTGGCACGGCGTGCCGCAACGCGGGCGCGTGGAGCAGGTGAGGCGCTCGTTCAATGCGCTGGCAACGAGCATGAGTCACGTGATTGCCGTGTGAAGCGTAGGAACCTTTGGGGGCCCTCAGGCAAACACAAGAAATGGCGGTGTTAGCCGCTTTCTTTTGCCTACTTTTCTTTGCGGCGGCAAAGAAAAGTAGGTGCCGCCCCGCACAGGGGCGACGCGTGAATGGCAAACACCGTAGCGCGGATGCCAGCGAAAACACAAGCAAACCTCGCAGCGTCGCAGACAAAAAAACCTACCCCCGACACCTCGCCAACAGCGCCTCGAGCGCTCTATCGGGCATACCACTCTCCCGCAGCGCCTCAACCGTACGACTCACATAATCAAGCGTCGTGCCATATCGCCCGGAAGCACACCCAAGCACCGCCTTCACAACATCATCAGACAGCTTGCCCGTATAAGAAGCCACATCCCGCCGCATCACAAACGCGAGCGCATCGACGCGCCGCCCGTCGGCAAGCACGCACGGCAGCCACGCCGGACGATACGAACCCATCGCCATCTCGCGCCGCCACAGCGCTTCCAGATGCGGCATCGCGCCCTCAGCGGCGAGCCTGAACGCAATCCCACTACACGACCCGCCACGGTCCAGCGCAAGCACAAGCCCGGGCTGCTCCGGTGTCCCGCGATTAACACGCGACCACAAATACAGCCCGCGATGATATCCATGCACCCGCGAGCGCAACGCCTCGACAGTCGGCAGACCGGGGTTCCAGATCAGCGACCCATAGCCGAACAGCCACAAGTCGCTAGTGCGATCCCAGTCTCTCAGTGCGCACTCGAGCGACGCGCGCAGTTCATCGTCCGTCAACAGCCGCGACTCGCCGAGCGACGGCGGATAGTCGGGGCACGGTTGACGCGGCGTCGGTGATGAAAGGGGTTGGCTCACGTTGATTCGATCGGTTGGCTGTCTGGGTTGTCAGAGCCTGCGATCGACCAGGCGGCGATGCCGGCTCAACATTTCTGCTATCGAGCCTTATTCGTACGGGTCGGGGAAGCCGAGCTTGCCGAGCACCTCGGTTTCGATGGCTTCCATTTCTTCGGCTTCGGCCTCGTCTTCGTGGTCGTAGCCTTGCGCGTGCAGCGTGCCGTGGACGAGCAGATGCGCGTAATGCGCTTCGAGCGGCTTGCCCTGTTCGTTCGCTTCCTTCTCGACGACAGGGCAGCACAAGATCAGGTCGCCCGTGACGGGATCGTCTTCCGATTCCGCATAGGCGAACGTCAGCACGTTGGTCGAGTAGTCCTTGCCGCGATACGTGCGGTTCAGCGTGCGGCCTTCGTCGGCGTCGACGAAACGCACGGTCAGTTCGGCGTCCGCGAAGAGCGCGGCCTTGATCCACGCGGCGACCGTTGCCTTCGGCAACAGCGCCTTGTGCTCGGGCCACGCTTTTCCAGCGGGAAATTGCAGGTTCAGCGACAGTTTCGGGGCGCGGCTCATGCGTCGTTCTTCGTCCGGGTCATGTCCGCGTTACTTCGCTGCGTTGGCGGCTTCGGCGGCGGCCGCTTCCTTCTGCGACGCCGCGTCGTACGCCTCGACGATACGCGCGACGAGCGGATGACGCACCACGTCCACACTCGTGAAGCGCGTGAGCGCTATGCCGCGCACGTCCTCGAGCACGCGCTGCGCCTCGATCAGCCCGCTCTTGTGGCCACGCGGCAAGTCGATCTGCGTCGTGTCGCCCGTGACGACCGCCTTCGAGCCGAAGCCGATACGCGTCAGGAACATCTTCATCTGCTCGGGCGTCGTGTTCTGCGCCTCGTCGAGAATGATGAACGCGTGATTCAGTGTGCGGCCACGCATGTACGCGAGCGGTGCGATCTCGATCATCTGGCGCTCGAACATCTTCGCGGTCTTGTCGAAGCCGAGCAGATCGTAAAGCGCGTCATACAACGGACGCAGATACGGATCGACCTTCTGCGCGAGATCGCCAGGCAGGAAGCCGAGCCGCTCGCCCGCTTCGACGGCGGGGCGCGTCAGCACGATGCGCTTCACCTGATCGCGTTCGAGTGCGTCAACCGCACACGCGACGGCCAGATACGTCTTGCCGGTGCCCGCCGGGCCGACGCCGAAGGTGACATCGTGCGAGACAATCTGCTTCAGATACTCGCGCTGCGCCGGCGTGCGGCCGCGCAGATCGGCACGGCGCGTATACAGCTTCGGACCGAGTTCTTCCTCGTCCTCTACGCCTTCATGCGCCGGTTCGTCGAACGGATGATCGGGGTCGCCGCGAAAACGCCCGTCGGCTGCTGCCTCACCGTTGCCGCCCGCGCGTCCGTTGGTGCCTGGGTGGCGCGCTTCGACGAGCGCAAGCTGGATGTCGTCGACGGAGATCGGATCGCGCGCGCTGTTGTAGAAGTTTTCGAGCGCATTGAGCGCGATTTTCGCGCCGCGCCCGCGAATGCTGATGCGGTGTCCGCGTCGTTGCAGCGTAACGTCGAGCGCTTGCTCGATCTGCCGCAGGTTTTCGTCGAGCGGTCCGCAGAGGTTGGCAAGCCGCGCGTTGTCGTCGCGCGGCGCAGTGAATTCCAGATGTTGCTGAGTGGTCTTCAAGGCTTGAGTTCGGTCCTGTCAGTGCGCTACAGCTTAATGAGTGGCGGGTGCGGTGTCGTGAACCATCACGAGTTCGCCGCGCAACGAGTGCGGATACGCATGCACGATCTTCACGTCGATCATCTGCCCGATCAGGCGAGCGTGTGAATCAACGGGCGCGGGGAAATTCACCACGCGGTTGTTCTCGGTACGGCCCGCGAGTTCGTTCGGGTCCTTGCGCGCGGGGCGCTCGACCAGAATGCGCTCGATCTTGCCGACCATCGCCGCGCTGATGCGCTGCACGTTTTCCTCGATGGTCGCCTGCAAATGCTGCAGACGGCGCAGCTTCACTTCGCGCGGCGTGTCGTCGTGCAGGTTCGCGGCGGGCGTGCCGGGACGCGGGCTGTAGATGAACGAGAAACTCGTGTCGTAGCTCATGTCGTGCACGAGTTGCATCATCTTGTCGAAGTCTTCTTCCGTCTCGCCGGGGAAGCCGACGATCATGTCCGTCGACAGCGACAGGTTCGGACGGATCGCGCGCAGCTTGCGGATCACCGACTTGTATTCGAGCACGGTGTAGCCGCGCTTCATCGCCATCAGGATGCGGTCCGAACCGTGCTGCACGGGCAAATGCAGATGGCTCACGAGCTTCGGCACCTTCGCGTAGGTGTCGATCAGGCGCTGCGTGAACTCCTTCGGATGCGACGTCGTGTAGCGAATCCGCTCGATACCCGGAATCTCCGCGACGTATTCGATCAATGTCGCGAAGTCGGCGATTTCGGTTGAGCCGACTGTCATCGCGCCGCGAAAGGCGTTCACGTTCTGACCGAGCAGCGTGACTTCGCGCACGCCCTGATCGGCAAGACCGGCGATTTCCGTCAGCACGTCGTCGAGCGGACGCGACACTTCCTCGCCGCGGGTGTACGGCACCACGCAGTAGCTGCAGTACTTGCTGCAACCTTCCATGATCGACACGAACGCGCTCGGGCCATCGACGCGCGCCGGCGGCAGGTGATCGAACTTCTCGATTTCCGGGAAACTGATGTCGACTTGTGGACGGCCGCTCGCGCGGCGCTGGTCGATCATCTGCGGCAGACGGTGCAAGGTTTGCGGGCCGAAAACGAGGTCTACATAAGGCGCGCGCGAAACGATCGACGCGCCTTCCTGGCTCGCCACGCAGCCGCCCACGCCGATCAGCAGATTCGGGTTCGCTTCTTTCAGTTCGCGCACGCGGCCGAGATCGGAGAAGACTTTCTCCTGCGCCTTTTCGCGCACCGAGCAGGTGTTGAACAGAATGACGTCGGCGTCTTCGGGAGTGTCGGTCTTGACGAGGCCTTCGGCCGCACCGAGTACGTCGACCATCTTGTCGGAGTCGTACTCGTTCATCTGGCAGCCAAAGGTCTTTACATAAACTTTCTTGGTCATCGAGTGTTCGCCGGTCGCAGTAGTTAACCTGGGGGCGTCAATAAAAGGTGAAGAGACAAAAAACGCGTGGCGCCGCAGCGCGGAGAATCGGACGGTAAGCGGGTCCGAAGCGCCCGAAACGCGTTTTTACAGCGTAGTCCAACATTATAGCCCTTAGCTGCGTGGGGCTTTGGTGGCGTGCCGGGACGGCGTCATGCACCGGTTTCCGTGCTGGCGGGCGGTTTGCGCGTGCGCGCGGGCGTCTTTCGGGCGCCGCCCTGCGGCGGTAAGCCAAGTTGCGCTTCCAGCTCTCCCGTCACCCTGGTGAAGCGCTCGGCGAGAAAATCGAGCAGCACGCGCACGCGCGGCGCCATGAAACGGTTGCGGTGATAGAGCGCGTGCAGCGGCGCATCGGGATAACGCCATTCGGGCAGCAGCACGCGCAGGCCGTCGCTTTTCAGATCGGCCTCGACGTCCCACATCGACTTGATCACGATGCCGTAGCCGCGCAGCGCCCATTCGCGGGCGACCGCGCCGTCATTGGTTTCGCGCGCCGATTCGAGCGGAATCGTGTACGTGACGGTCTCAGCGCCGCGCGTGAAGCGCCATTCGTTGACGGGCCCCGACGCGGTGCCGAGCACGATGCAGTCGAAGCGCGCCAGATCCAGCGGATCTTTCGGCTCGCCGCGCCGCGCGATGTATTCCGGCGACGCGCACAACACCCGCGGATTCGGCGCGAGCCCGCGCGCGACGAGCGAGCTGTCCTGCGGCACACCGAAGCGGATCGCGAGGTCGATGTCTTCCTGCACCAGATTCTGTAGCGAATCGGACAGCGTCAGCGCAAACGTGACGTCCGGGTAGAGCAGATTGAATTCGTCGAGCCAGTGCATCAGCAGATTGCGCCCGAAATCCGATGTCGCGGAAATGCGCACCTTGCCGCGCACCGCGTTCTGGCCGGCTTGAAGCGCGGCTTCTCCGTCGTCGAGCGCGCGCAGCGCCTGCTGACAGCAGTTCAGGTAGAGACGGCCTTCGTCGGTGAGACGCAGTTGCCGCGTCGTGCGCTCGAACAGGCGCGCCTTTAGTCCGCCTTCGAGTTTCGCGAGGCGCGCGCTGGCCGCCGCGGGCGTGAGGCCGAGCTTTCGGCCCGCCGCCGACAGGCTGCCCAACTGCGCCGCTTCGACAAATAGCCGGATATCACCCAGGTTGTCGGTCATTATTCGACACCGTTTGAAAATCCTTCAAATGGTACGCCAATTATCAAATGAACGAGGTTCACGGACAATCCGGTCCTGAAAACGCGAAATCCGCGTTTACCCGGAGCCCGCATCATGCATCTCGACCACGCGACGATCGTCACCCCTGATCTCGACGCCACTCGACGCTTCTTCGTCGATGTCGTCGGGCTGGAGGAGGGCGCACGGCCGCCGTTCGGCGTCGGCGGTTACTGGCTTTATGCCGACGGCCGCGCCGTGATCCACCTCGTCGATTCGACGTTGCCGGGTCACTCGGGTCGTGTGACGCCGCGCATCGACCACATCGCGTTCCGTCTCGACGACGACACGCAGTGGCAGGCGCTGCTCGCACGGCTGGAGAAGGCCGGCGTCGCCTATCAGACCGCCGATGTGCCGCTTTCGGGTGAAGTGCAACTGTTCGTCGCGCTGGCATCGTCCGTCGTCATCGAGTTCGTGACGGCGGCGTGCAATGTCCGGCGCGCGTCCTTCTGAATCGTCGTCTGGAGCTTTCCATGCCCATTCCCTTGCTTGCGCTCGCGATCAGCGCGTTCGCCATCGGCACGACCGAGTTCGTCATCATGGGCTTGCTGCCCGACGTGGCGAAAGATCTCGCCGTCTCGCTTCCTTCCGCCGGTCTGCTCGTCAGCGGCTACGCGCTCGGCGTGGCCGTCGGCGCGCCGCTGCTTGCCGTCGTCACCAGCAAGATGCCGCGCAAGCTCGCGCTGCAACTGCTGATGGGCGTGTTCATCGTCGGCAATGTGTTGTGCGCGATCGCCTCCGACTACTCGGTGCTGATGATCGCGCGCGTGGTGACGTCGTTCGCGCACGGCTCGTTCTTCGGCATCGGCGCGGTGGTGGCCGCGTCGCTGGTGCCGCAGGAAAAGCGTGCAAGCGCGATCGCGCTGATGTTCACGGGCCTGACGCTGGCCAATGTGCTCGGCGTGCCGTTCGGCACGTTCATCGGCCAGCAGTTCGGCTGGCGCGCCGCGTTCTGGATCGTCGCCGCGTTCGGCGTGTTGTCGCTGGCGGGCGTCACGGCGCTCGTGCCGAACCGTCATGACACGGGCCCGGCGAGCCTCGGTCACGAAGTGCGCGTGCTGAAGGACCCGCAAGTGTGGATTGCGCTGACGATGACGGTGCTCGGCTTCGGCGGCGTGTTCGTCGTGTTCACCTACATCGCGCCGATTCTTGAGCAGGTGAGTGGCTTCACGCCGCACGGCGTGACGCTGATTCTCGTGCTGTTCGGCGTCGGTCTCACGGTCGGCAACACGATCGGCGGCAAGCTGGCGGACCGGTCGCTGATGCCGTCGCTGATGGGGATTCTGATCGCGCTCGCCGTGGTGATGGCCGTGTTTGCGCACACCAGCCATTCGCAGATTGCAGCAGCCGTCACGGTGTTCATCTGGGGAATCGCGGCGTTCGCGACCGTGCCGCCGTTGCAGA
Source organism: Paraburkholderia hospita (assembly GCF_002902965.1). Classification (GTDB taxonomy): domain Bacteria; phylum Pseudomonadota; class Gammaproteobacteria; order Burkholderiales; family Burkholderiaceae; genus Paraburkholderia; species Paraburkholderia hospita. Next base: position 531,106 of record NZ_CP026105.1, read on the forward strand.
TGCGTGTTGTCGAAAAGGCGAAGGCAGCGCCGAATCTGGCGTCGACGCTCAACATCGGCGCGTTCAACGTCGGCAATGCGGGCGGCGCGTGGCTCGGCGGGCTGGCGATCAGCCATGGCTACGGGCTCGACGCGTTGCCGTATGTGGCCGCTCTCGTCGCGCTGGCCGCGTTGGCGCTGACATGGATTGCAGCGCGGATGGATGCGCCCGCCGCTGTCGTCGCGCGGGATGTGCGCGAGCGGGTTTGAGTTTGGCGAGTGCGCGTTCGCGCTTCGTATGATGTTTCCGATGCCCACGCAGCGATGCGTGGGCATCGGTCTTTGCGTCTCGTGCCGATGAAGTCCGCGCGCCCGGGAACGCGCGCTACCACCGACGCTGCGTGCTGAACGCATCGCACGCCAGCGCATAAGGGTCCTCTGCGATCGTGATAACAGTGTGAAGATAACTTCGTTGGGCGCGCGAAAACCGGGTGCTAGGCTTGCCTCCATTAGTGCTTGCTCCGCACCGATGCGGGGCTTCTGGAGGTCATCATGCAGTCACCGCTTGCGCTCGTGCGCGACCGCGCGTCCGAAGGTCACGACGCAGCCCACGCCCACGACGATACGCGTTCCTCGGATTTCGACGCGCTCGAACACCGCGTCGGCGTGAACCTCGCGCGGTTGCGCGCGGAGCGTCAGTTGTCACTCGATGCTTTGGCCCGTGCGTCGGGCGTGTCGCGCGCGATGCTCGCGCAGATCGAGTCGGCGCGCAGCGTGCCGTCGATCAAGGTGCTGTGCAAGGTCGCGGCGGCGTTGAAGGTGTCGGTTGCGGCGTTCCTGCGCCAGCATGCCGTGAACGGCTTCGAGCATTTGCCGGCGGATCGCTCGGCGCGCGTCGTCACGTCGAATGGCCGGTACTGGACGCGCGCGCTGCATCCCGATTCCGAGCCGTCGACCGCGGAGTTTCACGAGCTGCGTATCGCGCCGCTGCATACCGAGCCTGGCACGCGTCGCGCGCCGGGGACGACGGTGAATCTCGTCGTCAGTGTGGGCACACTCGAAGTCAGCGTGCACGATCGCCGGCAGTTGCTGGCGACGGGGGATTCGATCGTCTTCGACGCCGACCAGCCGCACAGCCTGCGCAATCCCGGCGACACGGAAGCGCGCGCGTTTCGCGTGACCGTGAATGCGGAGACGCCGCCGCGTTGGGATGTGCCGCATGATGCGCCGCTCGCGCACGCGCATTCCGAAGGCTGAAACATGAAGCACGCGCTGGCTGCACGCCACGCGCGGTTGTTGTATGCTCTGCGAGCCGGATCGATCCGGCAATCAGTACGTCTTCAGGGCGGGGCGAAATTCCCCACCGGCGGTATGCAGGCGGCGCTTTACGAAGCGCGAGTCTGCGAGCCCGCGAGCGCCTGCGTTGTAGTTTGAGTTGCAGGGTCAGCAGATCTGGTGAGAGGCCAGAGCCGACGGTTAGAGTCCGGATGGAAGAAGATGTGCAGATAGTCATCTGAGTCTCCTGTCGGCCGGGTTGGCGCATGTGCGCTTTACTTCGGTCCCGTGCGGAATGGCCGCTGCCGTGCTGCTCGTTGCGAGCGGCGCGCGAATGCGTTGTCCATTTGTTGCATGGCAGCCGCTTGCGGCTCGCGGGACGCGTTTGTCTGTTTGCAATGCCCTGAAACGTTTTTCGCCCACACTCTTGCGAGGAGCGTTTCACATGTCCGTAGTATCTACATCTGCTGCATTCGTTTGGCCTGCGCCGTCTGTCGTTGCTGAGGACGCGGCCGCCGATCTTCCCCTGCTTGCCACCGAATCCATTCCGCCGCGCATCGTCGCCGCGCTCGACGCGTTGCGCGAGGGCCGTGCCGTTGTGCTTCAGGACGATCACGATCGCGAGAATGAGGCCGATCTGATCATGTCGGCTGAGCGTATGAGCGTCGAGATGATGGCGCTGTTTATCCGCGAGTGCAGCGGCATTGTGTGTCTGTGCCTGACGGACGACAGGGTGCGCGCGCTCGAATTGCCGCCGATGACTGCTCATAACGAAAGTCGCAACACGACGGCGTTCACGGTGTCGATCGAAGCGCGTGAAGGTGTGTCGACGGGTGTGTCTGCCGCTGACCGGCTCACGACGATTCGTGCCGCGATTGCTGATAACGCGAAGCCAGCGGACATTGTGCGTCCGGGTCATGTGTATCCGTTGCGGGCGATGCCGGGCGGGGTGTTGGCGCGGCGTGGGCACACGGAAGGGACTGTCGACCTGGTGACTTTGGCGGGGCTCAAGCCCGCTGGGGTGTTGTGTGAGCTTATGAATGCTGATGGCACGATGATGCGAGGTGCCGATGTCGAGCGTTTCGCCGCTCAGCACGATATGCCTATGCTCACTATCGCGGAACTGGTTGAGTTTCGGCGCGCGATGGCCTTCGCGCGGGAGGCTTGTCTCGAGGTTTGAGATGCTATGCGGGAGGGCTGTGGAAGGAAGCCCGCTGGAGTAAAACGGGGTTTCCAGACTCGTTTCTCCGAAGGAGCACGCAAATGGATGCGCCTGACACAACCCTCCGTGGGCAGAATACGACAGTAGGTGGCCGGCTGTACATGGCCTTTGAACTGGGCGAGAAGAGCTGGAAGCTCTCACTGGGTGATGGCCAGCGTGCACCCAGCCGCTGTACGGTCGCCGCAGGCGATACCACAGCGGTCCTCACCGCCATCGCAAACGCCAGGGCGCGCTGCCACCTCAGCGCCGATACTCCTGTCTACAGCTGTTACGAGGCCGGCCGCGACGGCTTCTGGCTGCACCGCTGGCTGACCGAGCAGGGCATCGCCAATCTCGTGGTGGATTCGGCCAGTATCGAGGTGAACCGGCGTGCCCGTCGCGCGAAGACGGACCGGCTTGACAGCGACAAGCTGCTTTCGATGCTGATGCGCTATCACACCGGCGAGCGGCGGGTATGGGCCGTGGCGCGCATCCCGACGCCCGAGCAGGAAGATGACCGGCGCCTGCACCGTGAGCTCGAACGCCTGCGCAAGGAGCGCACCGCGCACACCAACCGGATCCGCTCCCTGCTCGTGCTGCATAACCTTCGGGTCCGGTATGTCGGTGGCCGGATCTGGACTCACTGGTGGACCCGGCAGCGCGAGCAGTTGCCGCCAGGCCTGCGCGCCGAGATTGAACGCGAGTATGAGCGGCTCACGCTGCTGCGCCAGCAGATTCGCCGGCTCGAAGCGCAGCAGGACCAGCAGGTGCGCAGCGGCGCGCACCCCGGCATGGCGCTGCTCGCACAGCTTGCGGGCATCGGTACCGGCAGCGCCTGGACCCTGGTCAGGGAACTATTTGGCTGGCGACAGTTTCGCAACCGCCGGGAGCTGGCCGGCTGCCTGGGCCTGACGCCCACGCCCTATGCCAGCGGCACCAGCGAGGTCGAACTGGGCATCAGCAAGGCCGGCAACCGGCGATGCCGGTGGCTGATGGTGGAGCTTGCATGGAGCTGGCTGCGGTGGCAGCCCGACAGCCAGCTCAGCCACTGGTTCAACCAGCGCTTTGCCGGGACCGGCAAGCGGCTGCGGCGCATCGGTATTGTGGCGCTCGCACGGCATCTCGCGATCGCGCTGTGGCGCTATCTCGAACACGGCGAGATTCCCGACGGGGCGATACTCAAACCACGGACGATCAATATCGCGAACACCTGAATGACATCACACGCAGCACGGCATCTAAAGGTCAACGCGCCCGGAAAAAAGCCGGGCTACCCATGCAGGTAGCCGTTTCTTTGAGATGGGGCGCGTCGGTAACAGGGTGACGCCAGCGCTTTGCGCATGCGGCATGAGGTGACCGGCCAGCCAGGTCGGCACGGATAGAAGGTCGACCCGGCACTGACCGGTCAACAGACACCCTGACCTGAACGCGACATTGACATGCCAGGCTGCAAAAAGCTGTATGCCATCAGCTGTGCTTCACGGGTCGTCTACGGCCAGCCTGCGTCTGGTCATAGTAGGCGACCCGCAGGCTGGCCGTAGACGACGGACAGGGAGATGTACTTCGCATAACAGAATTTTTATCTTGAACAGGGCTTGACTTTCCATTCCCCATAGAAGGTTTTTTTGTCTGCGACGCTGGGTGGGGTGCTTGGGGTTTTGCTGGCATCCGCGATGCGGTGTTTGCTTCGCAAGCGGTTTGGTTTGCTTGTGTTTTCGTTGGCATCCGCGTGTTGCCTTCGCGCTTCAAGCGTCGCCCCTGTGCGGGGCGGCACCTACTTTTCTTTGCCGCCGCAAAGAAAAGTAGGCAAAAGAAAGCGGCTAACACCGCCAACACTTCTTCCTGCCTGAGGGCCCCCAAAGGGTCTTACGCTTCACACGGCAGCATTTCTGTTCGCGTTCGTTGCCAACGTGTCGAATGAGCGCCTCACCCACTTCAAACACCCGAACTCGGGCTAGCGGCAGCGAATGGTTTCCGCCGCCCAGGTGGCAAACTGTGTGTAGGTTGTCCCGTCGTATAGCTTGGCGCTCTTACATGATGGCATGCGTGCGCTATCGGTCCGAAGTGAGGCCTGTGTAGCGCTACGGCCTACACACAGTTTGCCACCTGGGCGGCGGTGGAATATCTGGCACGGCATGCTGCGACGCGGGCGCGTGAAGTGGGTGAGGCGCACCGCAAGAGCGCTAGCAACGAACATAAGTCACGTGGTTGCCGTGTGAAGCGTGGGACCAGTTGGGGGCCGTCAGGCAAGGACAAGAATTAGCGGTGTGAGCCGCTTTCTTTTGCCTACTTTTCTTTGCGGCGGCAAAGAAAAGTAGGTGCCGCCCCGCACAGGGGCGACGCCTGAAGCGCGAAGGCAACACGCGGATGCCAGCGAAAACATAAGCCAACCACCCAGCGTCGCAGACAACAAAACAAAAAACCAAACCGCCCGCGCCGCGAAGCCGCAAAAACGAATACCGGCGACAAGCCTCAAACCAAAGCGTCGCAGACAAAAAACCTTCAACTACGACTGCACGCCCCCAAACTCCCCCCGCATCCCCGCCTGAACAATTGAGGGCAACTCATCCATATGCTGCATGATCCGCGTGATCCCCATATTCCGCAGCACATCGGCATAGCCATCAGGAATATGACTAGCCCCAACAAACGCAATCGTCATCATCCCCGCCGCCCGCGCGGCGTTCAACCCAGCGACGCTGTCTTCAACCACAATGCACCGCGACGGCTCGACGCCCAGCTGCTCCGCAGCAAACAGATACACATCGGGATAAGGCTTCGGCCGCGCGACCTGCTCAGCGCTAAACACCCGCGGTCCAAAAATCTCGGCCAGCCCGGCGCGGCGCACTGACGCGCTCACCCGCATCATCCGACTATTCGACACGACAGCAGCAGGCAGCGACACGCGCAGCAGTGCATCCCGCACGCCACTAATCGCCGACAGCGACGACGCAAGCTCGCTTTCGACATTGGCCTCGACGGTCTGCAAAAAGTCGACGGGCAGCTCGATATCGAATGCCGCTTGAACGCTCTCCAGAAAGCGCGAAGTCTGCTGACCAAACGCGGTCTTGCAGATCTCGTGGAAATCGAGCGCGGGAAAAGTGGCGGCGAGCGTGTCGTGCATCACGCGGTCGGCGATGACTTCGCTGTCGACGAGCACGCCGTCGCAGTCGCAAATGAGATGATCGATCATGCGGAAAATGGAACGAAAGCGCGGCCCGCAAGAGCCAGGACGCAAGCAACGCTGCGGGCCGAAAGCGACATGATACGTGCATTGCGGCCCGGCGCGCCGGATGGGTCGCGCGACACGGCGCGCACGGACGTGCGTCGGATCAGGGCGCGTCGGCCCACGCCTTCGCCGCGCGAATCGCCCGTTGCCAGCCGTCGAGACAGGCCTTCGCCTGATCGCCCGGCATCGACGGCGAGAAGCGGTGTTCGAGCTTCCACTGGCTCTGCAATTCGTCGATGTCCTTCCAGTAGCCCGTCGCGAGTCCCGCGAGATATGCGGCCCCAAGCGCCGTCGTTTCGCTCACCTGCGGACGCACGGCATCCACGCCGAGAATGTCGGCCTGGAACTGCATCAGCAGATTGTTCGCGCATGCGCCGCCGTCCACACGCAGTTCGTCGATGTGAATGCCCGAGTCGGCTTCCATCGCTTTGAGCACGTCGACGGATTGATACGCGATCGAATCGAGCGCCGCGCGTGCAATGTGCGCGGACGTGGTGCCGCGCGTGACGCCGAACAGCGTGCCGCGAGCGCGCGCGTTCCAGTGCGGTGCGCCGAGGCCGGCGAACGCGGGCACCAGGTACACGCCGTCGCTGTGCTCGACGCCGAGCGCGAGCGCCTCGATCTCCGACGCACTGCGGATGATGCCCAAGCCATCGCGCAGCCACTGCACGACAGCGCCCGCGATGAAGATGCTGCCTTCGAGCGCATAGTTGACCTGATCGCCGATCTGCCAGGCAATCGTCGTCACGAGATTGTTCTTCGACTCGATCGGTTTCGTGCCCGTGTTCATCACGAGAAAACAGCCGGTGCCGTAGGTGTTCTTCACCATGCCCGAGCGCGTGCACATCTGGCCGAACAGTGCGGCGTGCTGGTCGCCCGCGATGCCCGCAAGCGGAATCTTCGACGCGAACACGGTCGTCTTGGTCGGCCCATACACTTCCGACGACGGACGCACTTCCGGCAGCATGCTGTGCGGAATGTCGAGCGCGTCGAGCAGCTCGTCGTCCCATTGCAGCGTGTGGATGTTGAAGAGCATCGTGCGCGACGCGTTGGTCACGTCGGTGATGTGCAATTCGTGCTTGGTGAAATTCCACACCAGCCAGCTGTCGACCGTGCCGAACGCGAGCTTGCCTTGCCGCGCCTTTTCGCGCGCGCCGTCGACGTTATCCAGAATCCAGCGGATCTTCGTTGCGGAGAAGTACGAATCGATCGGCAAGCCGGTCTTCGCGCGGAATGTCTGTTCGAGACCTTGCGCCTTCAACTGGTCGCAGAAGTCAGCCGTGCGCCGGTCTTGCCAGACAATCGCGTTGTAGATGGGATGGCCCGTTTCGCGATCCCAGACGATCGTCGTCTCGCGCTGATTGGTGATGCCGATCGCGGCAATCGACGTACCGTTCAGGCCCGCATGCGTGACAGCTTCGGCTGCGACGCCCGCCTGCGTCGCCCAGATTTCCTGCGGATCGTGCTCGACCCAGCCCGGATGCGGATAGATCTGCTTAAATTCCTTCTGCGCGACCGAGACGACATTGCCCTTGCGATCGAACAGCATCGCGCGCGAACTCGTGGTGCCCTGGTCTAGCGCCAGGATGTACTGATCCTGCATCGTCTCTTCTCCATGCGTTTTTTGTCGGACCGGCGCGGCGGCGCGCTCAGGTCACGCGAAATAAAGTGCCTGCGCGGATTGTTGCATGCACGGCGGCGCGGCGGAATCGCCGCGCGCTGGCGCATGACCGCGTGCGCCCGGCCGTCAGGCGTGCTGCCTGGTCGTCGCGCGGGCGAACCACGCGTCGATGTCGCGCGTGACGTTTTCGAGCGTGCCGGGCTCAACATGCAGGCCGAGCTTCGAACGGCGCCACAGCACGTCGCGCGCCGTCGTCGCCCATTCCGTTTCGCGCAGATAGCGCAGTTCCGTTTCATACAGCCCGGGCGCGAACTGCTGCCCGAGATCGGCGAGCGAGCGAGCGGCGCCGATCACGCGTTCGGCACGCGTGCCATAAGCCCGCGCATAGCGGCGCGCGAGCGCGGCAGGAAGCCATGCGTGCTGTTGTGCGAACTGCGACGCGAAGCGCTCGAAGTCCGCATGTGCGATATCGCCGCCCGGCAGCGGGGCGCCCGCGGTCCAAGTCGGCTTGTCGTGCTGCAACACGCGCGCGAGATCGTCGACGGCTTCTTCCGCGAGTTTCCGAAACGTCGTGATCTTGCCGCCGAATACCGACAGCAGCGGTGCCTCGCCCGCCGGCGCGTCGAGTTCGAGCCGGTAGTCGCGCGTGACGGCGGAAGGGTTGTCCGCGTTCTCGTCCTCTAACAGCGGACGCACGCCGGAGTACGTCCAGCACACATCGCGCGGCGCGATGTGCTGCTTGAAGTAACGGTTGATCGAGTCGCACAGATACTGCGTTTCGGACGGCTCGATCGCGACCTTCGACGGATCGCCGTTGTATTCGAGGTCCGTCGTGCCGATCAGCGTGAAGTCGCGCTCGTAAGGGATAGCAAAGATGATGCGCTTGTCCGGGTTCTGGAAGATGTACGCGTGATCGTGCTCGAACAGGCGGCGCGTGACGATATGGCTGCCCTTCACGAGCCGCACGCTGTAGTTCGCCTCGCGTGCAAGCGGCCCGCGCAGCAGGTCGCCGACCCACGGGCCAGCGGCATTCGCGATCGAACGCGCGCGCACTGTCAAAGTGGAGCCGTCCGCGCGCAGCAGTTGCGCATGCCATTCGCCATTCACGCGCGTCGCGCCGGTGAGCTTCGTGCGCGTCAGAATAGTCGCGCCACGCTCCTGTGCGTCGAGCGCGTTCAGTACGACCAGACGCGCGTCGTCGACCCAGCCGTCCGAATAGACGAACCCGCGTTTGATCGAGTCGATGAGCGGCTTGCCCGCCGGGTGCTTGCGCATGTCGATGCCGCGCGAACCGGGCAGCAATTCGCGGCGCGCGAGATGGTCGTAGAGAAAGAGACCGGCGCGGATCAACCAGGCGGGCCGCAGATCGGGCATATGCGGCATTACGAAGCGCAGCGGCCACATGATGTGCGGCGCGGCGCGCAGCAGCGTCTCGCGTTCCTGCAGCGCCTTGCGCACGAGCCCAAACTCACGGTATTCCAGATAGCGCAGACCGCCGTGAATCAGCTTGGTGCTGGCCGACGACGTATGCGCAGCCAGATCGTCCTGTTCGCACAGCAGCACGGACAGGCCGCGGCCCGCTGCATCGCGCGCGATACCCGCGCCGTTGATCCCGCCGCCGACGACGAGCAGGTCGTAAATGGAGTCTTGCGTCACCCGGAATGCCCCTGACGGAGGAAAAAGTAGGGTTGATGTAAAGTCGTAATGTTCGTTTTCGAAACTTTAATGAACATATTCGAAAAAGTAAAGTTCGACTTGCCTTGGATTGGTGCGCGATTCCGCGCGCCGGTGGCACGTTTGCCGCGCGCAGACGATACTTCCGGCAACGAGCCGGATTGCGGCGATACGAGGTGAATTTCATGCGTGGACTCTGGAAAACGGGCGCGGCGGCGCTGTCGATCGCGGCGGTGTTGACGGGATGCGTCAGCACGCCGAGCCTGAACGGAACGCTGGGCGCGCCGTCGTTCGCGGATCTGCAGGCGATGTGCGGAAGCCAGCCGGCCGACTACGGCAGCGACGCGCAATCCGTCTATGTGACGCTGTTCGACGCGTATGTGGCGAACAAGCGTGGCGGGTTGTCGAGGGCGGATTACTGCGCGTTCCAGACGGCGCTGGCGCAGCGCTACGCGGCGCAGGGCGCGAGCGCGGACCCGCAGGCGCGCCGTCAGTGGGTGGAGTTCTTCAACACTCAGCGCGTAAAGGCGCTGAGCTGGCGCGCAGCCGTCGATCCGACGCTGCGCAGCGGCTAAGGTCTCGACTGGCGCGCGCGGGCGCGTCGTTCAAAGATGACGTGGCAAGCCTGAAAACATAAAGACGGCCAGGCGGGCAAGCCGCGTGACCGTCCAGGCGTCCGTATGCTCGCGTGTCCGTTGCGAACACGCCGACGGCCGCAGTGATATGACTGGCAAGCGCGTTAAGTTCGCTCGATTGCCGTCAGGAAAAGCGCTTGATCGCGCGAAGAGCCGTGTCTCCCGATTCCGTGATGCGCCATTGTTGCAAGCCCGACGCGAGTCTTTCGAGCTCCACGAGCTGCCGTTCGAGCAGTGCGTCGAGTTCTTCGCGTTCCATATCGACCTGGTTAGGGGCGTCCTTGACGAGCAACAACGTGGCGAATTCATGCGGACTCAGCATCGTTTCTCTCCATGTCAAGCGTAGTCGGGTGGCCTTTGCGCCCGCCGACGGCCCTGCCGGCAGACGGAGGATCCAGCGGGCGGTGAATCCCGCGGATCAGGCCTGAAGTTGTGCTTGCTTCACCCCATGTCCACTGCATTCCGCTCAGTCCAGGGACGTTTAAGGACGTTGGGGAACTGGAGTGTAGTCAATCGCGGCCGGAAGTCCAAATGGGCCCCTGTAAATTTTCCCGTTGACAGCGCCGCGTGTGAGAGGCGGTCTGCTGGGCGCAGCAAATCCTTGATTTCACTGGAGGTTTTGCGTGCGGTGCAGCATGGCGGAAACGGACTCGCGACGCCGCCGGCCTGCGTTAGCCTTCGCGTCGCAGGCCGTGCCCAAGGTCACTCGGCAATATAGACCTGCGTGCCCGCGTTCGTCAGCGTTTCCGTCATGTCGGGCGGCGGCGGCGCGTCGGTGAAGAGAGAATCGATCTGGTTCAGATGCCCCTGGCGTACGAGCGCCGGGCGGCCGAATTTCGAATGGTCGGCGGCGAGGAAGACCGTGCGCGAATGTTCGATGATCGCCTCGGCGACACGCACCTCGCGCGTGTCGAAGTCGCGCAGCGTGCCGTCCGTTTCGATGCTCGACGTGCCGATGATCGCGAAGTCGACCTTGAACTGGCGGATGAAGTCGATGGTCAGTTCGCCGACGATGCCCTTGTCCCACGGACGCACGATCCCGCCCGTCACCAGCACCTCGCAATCCGGGTAGCCGCTCATCATGCTCGCGACGTTCAGGTTATTCGTGATCACGCGCAGCCCGCGATGCCGGTTCAGCGCGCGTGCGACTTCTTCCGTCGTCGTGCCGAGATTGATGAAGAGAGACGCCTGATCCGGAATGTGCGTGGCGACCAGCGCCGCGATGCGCCGCTTCTCGTCATGGAACATCCGCTGCCGCGCGCTGTACGAGACGTTCTCGGAACTGGTCGGCAGACTCGCGCCGCCGTGATAGCGACGCAGAAGATTCATGTCGGCGAGCCAGTTGACGTCGCGGCGAATCGTCTGCGGCGTCACGTCGAAGTGCGCGGCCAGATCGTCGACCGTGACGAAGCCGTCGCGTTGCACCCACTCCAGCAGTTCCTGTTGACGTGCGTTAAGCGTGAGGCGGGGGTCTCGTGTCATGATGTTTTTGTGAGCGCCGCACCTGAAGCGGGCGAAGGTTGGCTTGGCCGTATTGTAAGACCTTCGTTGTGTTCGTCGTCGTTGGTTTGTGTTCGAATTTTTTCGATCGCCGGAGCGCTGGTCGAAAGGAAGCGTAAGGCACCTGTGCGATGCAGCTTTGTCGTGCGACTTCGCGCTTGCCAGGTTGTTCGAGTCATCCGATGTGTAGTCTTTTGTGCATTCGCACGATCAATCAAGGTTCGGGTGGAACTGCGTCGATCCCGCGTGGTCTCTGCTCTGTTGTCTGCGAATTTGCAGAGCAGCGTCTAAGATGAAGATAAAAATTCAATGTTGCAAGGCACTGTAGGCGTCAAGGGCGGCGGTCGAACCGGGATAGGCGCGGTTCAGCCCGCGCACGAGGCGCTACAGTTTTCGGAGCGAACTTTTATGCACAACGAGGCTGGTCACGTGATGCCCTGGCGCATCGAAGACATCGATCTCAATCACATCGACCGTCAACGCGCGGTCGCCAATGAAGACCTCTTGTTACTGCTTTGCGCAGCCTCGTTTATCGAAAGCGGTACTGATCTTTACACGAGCAATCTGAGCAGGTTCTTCAACGGCGATCCCGAGGTGTCGGCGTGGCTCAACAACGAATGGGAGCCCGAAGAGATGCAGCACGGCCGCGCGCTGAAGGCGTACATCGCGCACGTCTGGCCCGAGTTCGATTGGGACACGGCGTTCCACAACTTCTTCGAAGAGTATTCGAAGACCTGCAACATGGAAGACTTCGAGAAGACCCGCGCGCTGGAGATGGTCGCGCGCTGCGTCGTCGAGACGGGAACGGCTACGCTGTATCGGGCGATCGGCGTGTGTTCGGACGAACCCGTGCTGAAGGAAATCACCGACAACATCCGCACCGACGAAGTCCGTCACTACAAGCACTTTTTCAAGTACTTCAAGAAGTACAACAAGATCGAGGGCAATGGCCGGCTCGCCGTGCTTGGCGCGTTGATGCGGCGCGTGATGGAGATCAAGAACGAAGACTCGGAGATCGCGCTGCGTCACGTATTCGCGATCCGCTATCCCGAACGCGTCAACGACCCTGTGTATAACCGCGACAAGGCTGCACGCGTGAACAAGCTCGTGCGGCACAACCTGTCGGCCGATATGTGTGTGAAGATGCTGCTCAAGCCGCTCGATTTGCCGGCGAAGATTCAGCCAGGTGTCCATTACCCGCTCGCGAAGATCACGCAGCACGTCTTTTTTCGCTGAGCGTCGCGGTACGCAGCCGGGCGTCGAAGGCCTGGGCTGTTGACGCATGAATGGCCCGCCCTGCAAGCGGGCCATTTGCATTTGCGCTGAACGCCGCGCGCCAGCGTGGCTACGACGGAGGAATGACCCATGACCGCATCCGCGGAGCAAAACCGCGCACTCGATCAACAGATATTCGACGAATGGCCGGCCGAATTGCGCGCGTTGTTCGACGGCTCGGCGCTCGCATCGAAGGTCGGCTTTACGGCATCGCTGTTGACCGTCGACGAAAGCGGCGCACATTTGCGTACGTCGCTGCTCGGCATCGGCGAACTGTACGCGCCGGACTCGCGCACGCTATGCGTCGCGCTGTGGCCGCAATCGCGCGCCGCGCAGGCAATTGCGCGCAGCGGCCGTGCCGCGCTGACGTTCGTGTTCGATGAGGCGTTCTATCAGATTCAGCTCGCGCTCGCGCCGATGAGCGCGGATGCTGCGGGCCTTGCGTGCTTCGCTGGGTCGATCGAATCCGGCGAAGCGCATCGCGTGCGCTATGCGCGCCTGACGGCGGGCATCACGTTCGACCTGGAAGAGGGGAGAGATGCAGTGCTCGAGCGCTGGACGCAGCAGATCGAGTACCTGAAGAAAGCCGCCGGCGGCGCGGCGGCTGGCAGATAGCAGTCGGACAAGTGTGAGACGCCCGCATTGAAAATGCCGGGCGTCTCCGTGTTGCGTCAGTTGCCGCGCTGACCGCCGCGCGGCGCACCAGAGCGCGGCTTGCCGCCACCGCCGAGCAATGCACCCGGATTGGCGCCGTGCGGCTTGCGCGGTGCGTGCGGAGCACGCGCGTTGCCTTCATGCGCGACGGCACGCGGCTTGTTGTCCTGATGACGCGAGCCATCGGCGCGCGCCTGCGCAGGCTTGGCCGCTTGCGGTTTGGCTTGCTGCTTCGGCTTGTCGCCCGAAGCGCGTTGGCCGCCGCGCGATGCGCCATTGTTCCCGTTGGCCGAGCCTTCGCGCTTTTGCTGCCCTTGAGCTTGCCGCTGCCCTTGACCCTGGCCTTGACCCTGGCGCGGCTGACGGCCGCCACCTCCACCACCACCGCCTTGGCCGCGGCGCAGGATCGGCTCGGGCCGTGCATTCGGATCCGGCTCGAAGCCCGCGATCACTTCTTGCGGCACGGCGCGCTTGATCAGCTTCTCGATGTCCTTCAGCAGTTGAAGCTCATCGACGCACACCAGGGAAACCGCCTCGCCCGTCGCGCCCGCGCGGCCCGTGCGGCCGATACGGTGCACGTAGTCTTCCGGCACGTTCGGCAGATCGAAATTGACGACGTGCGGCAACTGGTCGATATCGATGCCGCGCGCCGCGATGTCGGTGGCGACGAGCACCTGCAGCGTGTTGTTCTTGAACTCGGCCAGCGCACGCGTGCGGGCCGACTGGCTCTTGTTGCCGTGGATCGCGAGCGCGCTAATGCCATCCTTCGTCAGCTGTTCGGCGAGACGGTTCGCGCCATGCTTCGTGCGCGTGAACACGAGCACCTGAAACCAGTTGTGCTGTTTGATCAGATGCGTGAGCATCTCGCGCTTGCGATCGCGGTCGACAGGGTGAATCTTCTGCGCGACCGATTCGGCTGTCGTATTGCGGCGTGCGACTTCGATCAGCGCGGGTGAATCGAGCAGGTTGTCGGCGAGCGCCTTGATTTCGTCCGAGAAGGTGGCCGAGAACAGCAGGTTCTGGCGCTTCGGCGGCAGCTTGGCGAGCACGCGCTTGATGTCGTGAATGAAGCCCATGTCGAGCATGCGGTCAGCTTCGTCAAGCACGAGAATCTCGAGATGCGACAGGTCGATGGTCTTCTGCTGCATGTGGTCGAGCAGACGCCCAGGCGTCGCAACGACGATATCGACGCCGCGCCGCAACGCATCGATTTGCGGGTTGATACCGACGCCGCCGAACATCACAGTCGACTTCAGCTTCAGATACTTGCCATACGCGCGCACGCTTTCCTCGACCTGCGCGGCCAGTTCACGCGTCGGCGTGAGGATCAGCGCGCGTACGACGCGCTTGCCGCCCGGCGCGGGCGGCATGGTGAGAAGACGTTGCAGGATAGGCAGCGTGAAGCCGGCCGTTTTGCCCGTGCCCGTCTGGGCGCCGGCCAACAGATCGCCGCCGTTGAGCACGGCGGGAATGGCTTGCTGCTGAATCGGAGTCGGCGATGTGTAGCCGAGTTCGTTGACTGCGCGGACCAGCTGTTCGGACAAGCCGAGGGAATCAAAAGACATAAAAACTCTTTGCAATGCAATTGTGCAAACGGTGTCAAACGCGGCCAGAAGGCGCGTTCGCGGGCGACTCGCATGATCGCTCGCCCGACACTCACCGTTCACGGAGAAATCGGCGGCACGCTAGATGCGTGCCGAATTGCTCGACGAGCTATGCAGACACGTCGACTGGCATTAAGTTGCATCCGCCGTCATGCGCCTCATGCGACATAACGCGCGACGCTGACGAACTGACACAGACTGCCGGCGAGTACGAACAGGTGCCAGATGCCATGTCCGTGCCGGATGCGCTCGTCGTTGATGAAGAAGTAGATGCCTGCGCTATAGATGATTCCGCCAGCCAGCAGCCAGGCCGTACCCGCGGCCGGCAATGCAGTGACCAGCGGACGGACGGCAACGAGCGCGAGCCATCCCATCAGCACATACAGCACCATCGATACGCTGCGGGTGCGTCGCCCGAGCGTCAGTTCCTGCACGATCCCGAGCGCGGCCAGACCCCAGCTTACTCCGAATAGCGACCATCCCCATGGACCACGCAACGTGACCAGCGTGAATGGCGTGTAGCTGCCCGCGATCAGCAGATAAATCGCAGAGTGATCGCACTTCTGCAAGATCGCTTTCAGACGCGGACGACGCACGCTGTGATACAGCGTCGAGATGCCGTACAGCGCGCAGAGCATCGCGCCATAGACGCTGAAGCTCACGACCTTGTACGCATCGCCGTCGAGCGCGCCCATCGTCACGAGCGTCGCCAGCCCCGCCACCGACAGCACGGCGCCGACGAGGTGGGTGATGCTGTTCAGACGCTCCCCGATTTGCACGGCACTTCCTCCTGCATGATGCCCATCTCATCCGACAATCAACACGGGACCAACGTTATACGCCCGATAGGCCGGATGTCTTCGACGCCGATCAACTTCGAAACCACGCTCCTGAAAAAAGCGAAGGGCGCGGCCGCGATTATCGCAGGCCGCGCCCTGAACCTTCAGACGACGCTTAGTCGAGCGGCGCCGAACGCAGATCGGACACTTGTTGCGGCGACACAGCCGTGCCGTGGTTGCCCCACGACTGGCGGATGTACGTCACAACGGCTGCCACTTCCTGATTCGACAGCGCTTGGGCAAACGGCGGCATGCCATACGGCTTCGGATTGCCACCCGTGCTCGGCGGATAACCGCCGTTCAGCACCATACGGATCGGGTTCACGGCCGACGGCATCTGGATCGACGGATTGTTCGCGAGCGGCGGGAACGACGGCGGCATACCGAGACCGTTCTCCGCGTGGCACTTCGCGCAGTTGTCAGCGTAGATCTTCTGGCCTTGCTTCAAAAGTTCGCTGCCGAACTGTTGCGACGTCTCCAGTTGCAGATGCTCGGGCGCTTCGTCCTTCTGCGGAATCGTCTTCAGGTACGTCGACATGGCGTGGATGTCTTCGTCCGACATGTACTGCAGGCTGTTGTGAACCACTTCAGCCATCGGACCGAACACCGCGCCGCGTTGCGACACGCCAGTCTTCAGCAGATCGGAAATGTCCTTGATGTCCCAGTCGCCGAGGCCGGCTTCCTTGTTCGACGTCAGCGAAGGCGCATACCAGTTCTGCAGCGGGATCAGACCGCCCGCAAACGCAGCCGAGTTCACCGGGCCGCCCATCGCGTTGATCGACGTGTGGCACATGCCGCAGTGGCCGAGGCCTTCGATCAGATACGCGCCGCGGTTCCATTCCACCGACTTGGTCGGGTCCGCCTTGTACTCGCCTTCACGGAAGAACAACGTGCGCCAGCCGATCAGCAGGTTCCGGTTGTTGAACGGGAACTTCAGTTCGTGCGGACGGCTCGGCACCGCGACGGGCGGGACCGAACGCAGGTACGCGTAGATCGCGTCCGCGTCGGCGCGCGAGACCTTCGTGTAGCTCGTGAACGGGAAGGCCGGATAAAGCAGGCTGCCGTCCTTCGAGCGGCCCGTGTGCATCGCGCGGTAGAAGTCGTCCTGCGACCACTTGCCGATGCCGTACTGGTCGTCAGGCGTGATGTTCGGCGTGAACAGCGTGCCGAACGGCGTGGCCATCGGCAGGCCGCCGGCGAACTCCTTGCCGCCGCGCACCGTGTGGCAGGCGATACAGTCGCCAGCGCGGGCGAGGTACTCGCCCTTCTTGATCATTGCAGCCTGGTCTGCCGGCGTGGCTGCGACGGCGGTGCCGTTATGCAGATAGTCGCTGCCCGACCACAGGACGGGAACCAGCGCGGCAGCCGCTACCACGACGACGGCCGAAAGCGCGAACAAAGACTTGCGTTTCATTGTTTGTCTCTCCCGGTGCCTTATTGCGGTTCGCTGCCGCAGGCAAGCGGAGTCTTCAACGATTTGGCGGGTGCCGGCACGGGGTTCTGCGGCGCCTGCTGCGTGGACAGCCACGCGGCGACTGCGTTCACGTCGGCGTCCGTCAGACGCGTGGCGATCGTGTGCATGCAGTCAGGCTCGATTGCGTGACGCGAACCCGAACGCCATGCGCCCAGCTGTGCGCTGATGTAGTCCATGTGCAGGCCGACCAGACCCGGGATAGCCGGTTCCATGCCCGTCAGCAACTTGCCGTGGCACGCCGCGCAAGCGGGAATCTGCCTCGACGCGTCGCCGTTCAGCACAATTTCCTTGCCGCGCGCGAGCACGGAATCGGCGACCGTCGGTTTCGACGGCGTCGGATACGGCGGACGCTGCTGCGAGAAGTACGTTGCAATGTCGTGAAGGTAGTCGTCGGAGAGATACGTGACGAGGTAGTTCATCGGCGGGTACTTGCGCCGGCCTTCACGGAAGTTCTTCAACTGGTTGTACAGGTACTCGGCCGGCTTGCCGGCGAGACGCGGAAAATAGTCGTTATCCGTGCCCTGACCTTTCGAACCGTGACACGCCGTGCAACCTTGCACGCGCGCTTCCATCGTGTCCGGAGCTTTAGGCTGGGTTTGCGCTTGTACAGCGCCAGATACGCCTGCACACCCGATCAGCAACAGGGCGAGCAGCGGTCGAAAAATGCGTCTTGAAGACACGCGTAACTCCATCATTATCGGGGGCCTGGCCGAACTTCGAACGGATCGGTGTGTGCAGCGCGATGAATGCGGCGGACGGTGCGCAGCGACCTCGCATTCTATCATCGATGGGTAATGGTGACTATTTGCCACATGCGACGAACTTCATGCCTGACGCGCCCGAGCGACACGCTCGATGCGACAAGTTGACGCAATTCGCCGCCATCGTTCGCGTTCTTGGCGTGCTTCCGGTTGAGTGCCGGCCTGGCGGTAGCGCTTCCAACTAATTTAAGATTGCGCATTTTGCATCGACGGCCGCTGTCGCTTTGTTGCCTCTCGATGTTCCAGTTTTGAGCGAATTCGTGTAGGCGCTTTGCCTCGGGCAAGGCCCGGTCGTTGTTGAACTGACAGGGCCGCAAAACATCGAAGCGTACTATCCGGACCGTCCCCGCGTTTTCCACCTACAGCCAGCCTATGAATTTCTCCTTGCTTTCTCGCTTGCCGCTTCGCTGGCTCGCGGCGTGCGGCGTGTCGCTCGCCGTCGCGTCGAACGCCTTTGCCCACGCGACGCCCACGTCGCGCGATCCCGCGCCGGACGCTGAAGTCGCCGCGCCCTCGGCCGTGACGATCCACTTCAGCGAGCCGCTCGAGCCGGCGTTCAGCAAGCTCGCGCTCGTCGATGCCAACGACAAACCGGCTGCATCGGCAGCCTCGCAGGTCGATCCGCAGGACACGAAGACCATGCATCTCGGGCTGCAGCCGCTCGCGCCGGGGCGCTACACGGTGCAATGGACGGCTGTCGCCGAAGACGGACATCGGACGAAGGGCAGCTACGCCTTCGCCGTCAAATGAGAGTCGACGGATTGTGGATCGGGCAGGTCGCGATGGCCGCGCTCATGAACGTCGCGTTTGCGTTTGCCGTCGGTTCGGCCTTGCTCAGCGCGTGGCTCGTCAACGATGCGCAGGCGAAGATCGCGCCCGCGCGCCCCGCATGGTTGCGCGCGCAGCGGTCGATGCAGGCGTCCGCGATCGTGCTGGTGCTGGCCGATCTCGGCTGGCTGCTTTATCAGGCGGCCGAGATGGCGGGCGTGCGCTTGCCGGAAGCGTTCGGCGTCGTGCCGACGATGCTGTCGCAAACGCACGTCGGCTTCGGCTGGAGTGTCGCGTTTGCGGGGGCGCTGGTGCTGCTGCTCGTGTCGTTTGCACGGCAGACCAATGTGTTGCGCAACGCGCTGCTGTGGCTTGCCGTGATCGCGATTGCGGGCGGTAAGGCGACCTTGGGTCACGCGGCGGATGCGGGCGTGGCGTCGGCGGCCATCGGCATGCACACGCTGCACGTGCTCACGACGTCCGTGTGGGGCGGCCTCGTGCTCGCGGCCGGGCTCTCGGTGCTGCCGGCGCTCGGCACGTCGATCGCGCGCGGCGTGCTGATCCGCACGGCGACGCAGTTGTCGAATGTGTCGCTGGTTGCTGTCGTGTTCGTGCTGCTCTCAGGCGTGTTCAACGCGGCGCGGGGTTCGGGCAATTCGTTCCTCGCGATCGAAACGAGTACCTGGGGGCACGTGCTGATGCTCAAGCTCGCGCTGGTTGCGCTGGCGCTGGTGCTAGGCGGATTGAACCGCTTTTCGGCGTTGCCGCGCTTGCGTCGCACGGCGTCGACGATGGACGCGCATACGTTCGCCAACCTGCTGTATCTCGAAGCGCTCGCGATGCTCGGCATCTTCGCGGCCGCCGCTGTCCTGTCGCATAGCGTGCCGGGTTTCGCGGCGCTCGGCTGAGCGCGATGAAGCCAGTCGCGCCGGTCGGGCCCGTCGCCGGCTGCAAGCGGTCATTCGTAACCGAGCTTGTGGCCGACGACGGGCGCGAAGAACAGACCGATCGCGCAGCCCGCGACCTTGCCTTCGAGTTCCGCTGCCGCCACGTGTGAACTCGTCATGTGCGTGAGCAGATCCAGCAGCTGCGGCAGGCAATAGATAAATGCTGCAGCGATGAAACACCGCTCGACCGTCGAGATGCGCCAGCCGCGCTGAAACGCAAGCACCGCGCCGATCACGCGCAGCACGCCGAATACGACCAGCGCGCCAATGGCGGCCTGTTCGCGGATCAGATAGTCGGGAAGGAATTCGCCCATGGCAGCCCCTCTTCGAATGGTTGTTTGCATACCATTCAGCAAGGAGTGGGCCAGGCGTTGCGAAGCACGGTGCATCGGGCTGAAACGCTTGTCCGGCATGGGTTTTCGCGGTGAACGCCAACGCCGCGCGAGGCGTCGAAAGGCGTCGCGCGTCAACTGTGTAACGTTACTGATACGCCGCGCGCGCGGCATGCCGCCGTAACGTCTTCGAAGACACTACGGGTTGTCAGATGACAAACGCCGCCCGAAGGCGGCGTTTGTGTTTCATTCGCGATATCGCGTCTGGTTGCTTACCATTCGGCGACGCTGCCGTCCTCGTGACGCCACACCGGGTTGCGCCAGCGATGGCCGATCTTCGCCATTTCGCGCACCTTCTCCTCGTTCACTTCGATGCCGAGACCCGGCCCTTGCGGGATCGACACGAAGCCGTCTTCGTATTTGAAGACTTCCGGGTTCTTGATGTAGTCGAGCAGATCGTTGCCCTGGTTGTAGTGAATGCCAAGGCTCTGTTCCTGGATGAACGCGTTGTAGCTGACGGCGTCGATCTGCAGGCACGTGGCAAGCGCGATCGGACCGAGCGGGCAGTGCAACGCCAGCGCGACGTCGTAGGCTTCCGCCATCGACGCGATCTTGCGGCACTCCGTAATGCCGCCCGCGTGCGACGCGTCCGGCTGGATGATGTCGACGTAACCGCCCGCGAGAATGTGCTTGAAGTCCCAGCGCGAGTACAGACGCTCGCCGAGCGCGATCGGCGTGCTCGTCTGGTTGACGATGTCGCGCAGCGCCTCGACGTTCTCCGACAGCACGGGTTCTTCGATGAACATCAGCTTGAACGGATCGAGTTCCTTCGCGAGCACCTTCGCCATCGGCTTGTGGACGCGGCCGTGGAAGTCCACGCCGATGCCGACGTTCGGGCCGACCGCTTCACGCACAGCCGCGACGTTGTTGATGACGCCTTGCACCTTGTCAAAGGTGTCGATGATCTGCAACTCTTCGGAGCCGTTCATCTTCACGGCCTTGAAGCCGCGCTCGACGACGGCGCGCGCATTGTTCGCGACGTCGCTTGGGCGGTCGCC
This sequence comes from Paraburkholderia hospita, assembly GCF_002902965.1. Classification (GTDB taxonomy): domain Bacteria; phylum Pseudomonadota; class Gammaproteobacteria; order Burkholderiales; family Burkholderiaceae; genus Paraburkholderia; species Paraburkholderia hospita. Next base: position 551,931 of record NZ_CP026105.1, read on the forward strand.
GCCGATCCACGAATACACCTTGATGCGATCGCGCACCTGGCCGCCGAGCAGCGTGTGCACGGGCACGCCGTGGAATTTACCCTTGATGTCCCACAACGCCTGATCGACGCCCGCAATCGCGCTCATCGAAATCGGGCCGCCGCGATAGAAGCCGGCGCGGTACATGACCTGCCAATGGTCTTCGATGTTGCGCGGGTCTTTGCCGAGCAGATAGTCGGAGAGTTCGTCGACGGCGGCTGCGACAGTGTGCGCGCGGCCTTCGACAACCGGCTCGCCCCAGCCGACGATGCCCTCGTCGGTCTCGATCTTCACGAAGCACCAGCGCGGCGGAACGATGAATGTCTCGATTTTGGTGATCTTCATGGCGGGAGCGTCTCCTTTGCTTGCAAAGCCGATTGCAGTTGATGGCCGCGGCGCGCCTGTTCGTCCCGCTAATTGGACGTGGCGGCGGCGGCCGTTGAGGAGCCACATCCTACAACAAAATCGCCTTTAAATACTATTAATAGTATTATTTGGCGAAAGGTTTTGTTCGGTGGCGATGGGTTTCGCAGATGCGATCGAAGATAATCGCGGGCGGTCCGCGTTGGCCCGTCGCACGGTGCAGGGCACAAGATCAACCCACAATCAGCATCAGGAGAACCGACATTCAGCGAGATCTGCACGGCCGCGTGGCGTATCTGCTCGGCACAGCCATTCTGCGCGGCGACTATGCGCCCGAATCGATCCTGCCGCGCGAAGCGGAGTTGATGGAGACGTTCGGCGTCAGCCGCACGGTGCTGCGCGAAGCGTTGCGCACGTTGACGTCGAAAGGGCTGATCGAATCGCGGCCGCGCGTGGGAACGCGTGTGCGTCCAAAGCCCGCGTGGAACCTGCTGGATGTGGATGTGCTCGACTGGTATTCACGCGTGGCGCCCGCGATGGATTTCGCGCTCAAGCTGCAGGAAATGCGCGAGATGATCGAGCCGTACGCGGCTGCGCTTGCCGCCGCATCGCACAGCGACGCGACGTTCGGCGCGCTCGACGCCGCGCATTCGGCGATGGTCGCGGCGCGCAATGTCGACGAATGGGTGCGTGCCGATCTGCAATTCCATCTGAGCGTGCTCGCCGCGTGCAGCAACGAACTGCTGATACCACTCGGCACGCTGATCGAACGCACGCTGGAAGCGCAATTGCGGCTGAACGCGAAGCGCGCCGATGTGTTCAACGCGTCGCTGGCCGAGCATACGGCCGTGTTCGAAGCGATCCGCGATCGCGATGCGCCGCGCGCGCGTCACGCGATGGCTTCGTTGCTCGGCGTGACGCGTGGGCGGATCGAAGGCTGAAAGCGTGCGGCTCAATCCATCGCCGCATGTGCGACCGATTCGTCGGGCACCCTGCGCGACGGGCGAATCAGCAGCACGAGCGGGATCACGGCCAGCGTCGCGACGAACATCAGCTTGAAGTCGTTCAGATAAGCGATCATCGCGGCCTGCTGGGTGATCGACACATCGAGCACGGCCATGTCCATGCGCGAACCCGCTGCGAGGATCGGCGCAACGACGGGATTGAACGCCGTCACGTTCGCGGCGAGATCCGAGTGCGAGACCTGTGTGTTGCGCGTGAGCAGCGTCTGCACGATCGAAATGCCGATACTGCTGCCGATATTGCGCATCAGGCTATAGGTGGCAGTACCGTCGGCACGCAACGCGGGCGTCAGCGTCGAGAACGTCAGCGCGCTCAGCGGCACGAACACGAGACCGAGGCCGAAGCCCTGGATCACGCCCGGCCACACGATATCCGACTCCGACAGCACGATCGTGTATTGCATCATCTGCCACAGCGCGAACGCCGATATGACGAAGCCCGCGAGCAGCATCAGGCGCGCGTCGATATGTTTGAGCAGGCGTCCCGCGAACAGCATCGCGATCATCGTCCCCGCGCCGCTCGGCGCCGTCACGAGACCCGTCGTTGCGACGGGATAGTTCATCAGGTTCTGCAGCATCGGCGGCAGCAGCGCGCGCGTCGCGTACATCACTGCGCCGATGATGAAGATGAAAATCGTGCCCGTCGCGAAGTTGCGGTCTTTCAGCAGTTCGTACTTGAAGAACGACGTCTTGCCGACAGTCGCCGTATGCGCGATGAAGAACGCGAAACTGATCGACGCGATCAGCGCTTCGATCACGATCTCATGCGAGCCGAACCAGTCGAGCTGTTCGCCGCGGTCGAGCATCGCCTGCAACGCGCCGATAGCGAGGCCGAGCGTCGCGAAGCCGAACGCGTCGAATTTGGCGTCATGTTTCGGTTCGCGCGACGGAAGGAAGGTCAGTATGCCGAATAGCGCGAAGGCACCGACCGGCACGTTGATGAAGAACACCCAGCGCCAGTTGTAGCTGTCGGTGAGCCAGCCGCCGAGCGTCGGGCCGAGAATCGGGCCGACCATCACGCCCATGCCCCACACGGCCATCGCCTGGCCCTGCTTGTCGCGCGGATTGATGTCGAGCAGGATCGACTGCGACAGCGGCACCAGCGACGCGCCGAAGATGCCCTGCAACAGCCGTGACGCGACGATCTGCGTCAGCGTTTCGGACAGCCCGCACAACGCCGATGCGATCGTGAAGCCGCCCACTGCGAACATCAGCAGACGCTTGACGCTGAGCCGGTCGGACAGCCAGCCGGTCAGCGGCGTCGCGATCGCGGCGGCCACGATGTACGACGTGAGCACCCACGTGATCTCATCCTGCGATGCCGACAAGGTGCCCTGCATATGCGGGAGCGCGACGTTGGCGATGGTGCTGTCGAGTGTCTGCATCAGCGTCGCGAGCATGATCGCGATCGTGATCATCGGACGGTTCAGCTCGACGGCGGGTTTTGCTGCCGGCGAATCGGAGGCCATGAGGCTGAGTCTTCAGAATAGTAAGCATGCTTATTGTATAGGCCGAAGATTCTTATGCATACGCTGAGTTTCCCGAAGTCGTTGTACGCTGCGCGTTTTGGGCGTACTGCGCGCTTTGGGGAAATTGGCATGGCGCGCCGCTTCGTATAATCGCGCGATGAAAACCCATTTTGACGAGCGCTTCGGCTTTCTCATTTCGGATGTCGGCCGGCTGGTCGGCAAGCGTTTCGACGACCTCGCGCGGCTGTCGGTCGATCTGACGCGCGCGCAGTGTCGGGCGCTCGCGTATCTGTCGTTTTACGGCGATATCAACCAGGCGCGGCTCGCGGACCTGCTGGAAGTCGCGCCGATTTCGGCTGGCCGGTTGCTGGACCGGATGGAGGAGGGCGGCTGGATCGAGCGGTTGGGCAATCCGCGCGACCGGCGCGAGAAGCAGATCAGGATCACGGAGAAGGCGGAACGGACGCTCGACGAAGCCAAGCGGGTCGGCGATCAGGTCGCGGCCGAAGGGCTGAGCGGGCTGACCGAGGAAGAGACGAAGCAGCTCATTTCGTTGCTGCAGAAGGTGCGGGGGAATTTGACGAGGATCGTCGATAAGTGAAGAGTGCGCCCTTGTCTGGATCGATTGCGCGGTCTTCGAATTTTCCGCTGAGCTGGAAATGAAAAAGCCGCTGTTTCGTGAGAAACAGCGGCTTTTTTTGAAGCTGGTGGCGAATCAGGGATTCGAACCCCGGACCTGCGGATTATGATTCCGTCGCTCTAACCGGCTGAGCTAATTCGCCAAAAGAAGCGAGATTATGAAGATGCCGGCGGGGGCTGTCAACCCCCGCGCGACAACTTTTTGCGAGAACTCCGGTTACCTACGCCGCGCTCAGTCTTGGGCGTAGATATTGGAGTCTTTGGTCTCCCGCACGAAAAGCAGACCGATCACGAAGGTGGCCAGCGCGATGATGATCGGATACCACAGCCCTGAGTAAATATTGCCCTTCGCCGCGACGATCGCGAACGCCGTCGCTGGCAGGAAGCCGCCGAACCAGCCATTGCCTATGTGATACGGCAGCGACATCGACGTGTAGCGGATCCTCGTTGGGAACATCTCGACCAGCATCGCCGCAATTGGCCCGTACACCATCGTCACGTAGATGACGAGGATCGTCAGGATCACAACGGTCATCGGCCAGTTGATCTGCGATGGATCGGCCTTTGGCGGATATCCAGCCGTCTTCAGCGCGGTGCCCAGGTTCTTGTCGAACGTCTTGCCCGCGTCCTTGGCGTCGGCGGCCTTGCCGTCATAAGTATCGATAGTCGTGTCGCCGACCTTGATCTGCGCGAGCGTGCCCGCCGGCGCCGCCACGTTGTCGTAGTTCAAGCCAGCTTTCGACAGCGCGCCTTTCGCGATATCGCAAGAACTCGTGAACTTCGACGTACCGACCGGGTTGAACTGGAACGAACACTCGTCCGGATTGGCGATCACGACGATAGGCGACTTCTGCGTCGCGGCTTCGAGCGCCGGGTTCGCATAGTGCGTCAGTGCCTTGAACAGCGGGAAGTACGTCAGCGCCGCGATCAGGCAACCTGCCAGGATGATCGGCTTGCGGCCGATCCGGTCGGACAGCGAACCGAAGAACAGGAAGAACGGCGTGCCGATCAGCAGCGCGATCGCGATCAGGATGTTCGCGCTAGCGCCATCGACCTTCAGCGTCTGCGTCAGGAAGAACAGCGCATAGAACTGGCCCGTGTACCAGACAACTGCCTGGCCAGCCGTCACGCCAATCAGAGCCAGAATGACGATCTTCAGATTCTTCCATTGTCCGAAGGCTTCCGACAGCGGTGCCTTCGACGTCTTGCCTTCAGCCTTGATGCGCTCGAAAGCCGGCGACTCGTGCAGTTGCATCCGGATCCACACCGAGATGCCGAGCAGCGCCAGCGACGCGACGAACGGAATGCGCCAGCCCCATGCGCCGAACGCGTCTTCGCCCATTGCCGTGCGTACGCCGAGAATCACGAGCAGCGACAGGAACAGGCCGAGCGTTGCCGTCGTCTGGATCCACGCGGTGTAGAAGCCACGACGGTTGGCGGGCGCATGTTCTGCGACGTAAGTCGCGGCGCCGCCGTACTCGCCGCCGAGGGCAAGACCCTGCAGCAGACGCATCGCGATGAAGATCACCGGCGATGCCATGCCGATCGCCGCATAGCCCGGCAGGAAACCGACCACGCAGGTCGACAGGCCCATGATCACGATTGTGATCAGGAACGTGTACTTGCGGCCGACCATGTCGCCGAGCCGCCCGAACACCAGCGCGCCGAACGGACGCACTGCGAAACCGGCCGCGAAGCCGAGAAGGGTAAAGATGAATGCGGCTGTCGGATTGACGCCTGAGAAAAAGCTCTTGCTGATGAAGGCCGCGAGCGAGCCAGCCAGATAAAAGTCGTACCACTCGAAAACCGTCCCCAACGATGACGCGAAGATTACCCGTTTCTCTTCTTTCGTCATCGGCGCGTGCGAGATTTGCCCGCTTACGGTAGCCATATGTCGTCTCCAGTATTGATATCAGTCGCGGCTCGCCAGGTCGGGCGTGTCCGTGTAGCGATTATTGGAGTGGAAACTTACGGCCTTCTGACTCGGGAAGGGTTTGTTTGAGAGTGTTGAAAATCGTGGAATTTCTCGCTTAATGTTCGCAACGTCGGCTATTGCATGCTTTATTGCGGCTAAACTGGTGGCATGTTAGTGCTGACTGAAATGCGTGAAACTGACGGATTAGGGTAAATCCCGTACACGATCCATCATCCTTAAGCTGACGCGAACGAGGGTTCCGGCGAGGCGCGGCGACGTCTGATAGACGTTGTCCTCGATGGCAAGCGTGCCGCCGTGCATCGTCGCGATTTCGCGGACGATGGCCAGACCCAGTCCGCTGCCGTCACCTTCGCGCCCGAGAATCCGGTAGAAGCGCTCGACCACGCGTTCACGCTCGGCGGCGGGAATGCCAAGGCCCGTGTCCTCTACTTCGAGATGAGCCATGCGGGCGACGTCGTCGCGCCGCACCCGCACGGTGATCCGTCCGCCTGCGGGCGTGTAGCGGATCGCGTTGTCGATCAGGTTCGACAGCATCTCGCGCAACATCACGGGGTTGCCTTCCACTTCGATCGCTTCTTCGGGCGTCTCCGGACCTTCGTAGCCGAGATCCATCTGCTTTGCGAGCGCGGGCTGGACCCAGTCGCGCACGGCGCTGCGGGCAACGTCGCCAATCTCGACGGGCGTGAAGATCTGGCCGGACATGCGGTTCTCCGCGCGCGCGAGCGCAAGCAACTGCGTGACGAGCCGCGCGGCGTGCTCCGAGCTCGTCGCGATCTGCTCGAGCGAGCGATGCACTTCCGCCGACGCATCCTGGCGCAGCGCCAGCTCGGCTTGTGTACGCAAGCCCGCGAGCGGTGTCTTCATCTGATGCGCGGCATCGGCGATGAAGCGCTTTTGCAGTTCCATGTTCTGTTCGAGACGCGTCAGCAGATCGTTGAACGACGTGACGAGCGGCTCGATTTCCGGCGGCGCGCGGCGCGCTTCGAGCGGCGACAGGTCATCGGGGCGCCGCGCGCGAATATGCGCCTGCAGCGCGTGCAGCGGCGCAAGACCGCGCGACAGCCCGAACCACACGAGCAGGATGGCGAGCGGCAGGATCACGAACTGCGGCAGGATCACGCCCTTGATGATGTCGTTGGCGAGCGCGCTGCGTTTATCGAGCGTTTCGGCCACCTGCACGAGCACGGGCTGCGCGCCCGGCGTCTGCGGAAACTCGACGGTGGTGTACGCGACGCGGATGTCGTTGCCGCGCACCATGTCGTCGCGAAACTCGACGATGCCCGGCTGCGGCCGGTCTTCCTCGCGCGGCAGCGGCATGTCGCGGTCGCCTGCAACCAGCTCGCCGCGTGTGCCGAGCACCTGATAGAACACGCTATCTATATTGTCGGCACGAAGAAAATCACGCGTCGAATCGGGCAGCGTCAGCTCGGCGATGCCATTGACGGGGTGAATCTGCCGCGCGAGCACGTAGGCGTCGGTTTCGAGCGCGCGATCGAACGGTCCGTTCGCAATCGACTTCGCGACCAGGTACGTGACGGCAAGGCTCATCGGCCATAGCAGCAGCAACGGCGCGAGCATCCAGTCGAGGATCTCGCCGAAGAGCGAACGCGGACGCGTCTCCGCAGCCGCCTCGGTTTCATCGGGCGGCGCGAAAGGATTCGCGTAGCGCGCGTCGCGGACTTCGTCGAGATCCGCCGCGTGCGCCGTGGCGCGCGGTGCGCGGACGGACATGGAACGCCTTTACTTGAAGTAGTGGCTTGCTGGCATCGCAGCGGGCGCGTCGGACGGCTCGGACTGCTGCGCCGGCGTCTGGGGCGCAGCCTTCTCCAGACAGTAACCCAACCCGCGCACGGTGATGATGCGCACGCCGCTCGGTTCGATCTTCTTGCGCAGCCGGTGCACGTACACCTCGATCGCGTTGTTGCTGACCTCTTCGCCCCATTCACACAGGTGATCGACCAGCTGTTCCTTCGACACCAGCCGCCCGATCCGCTGCAACAGGACTTCGAGCAATCCTAGCTCACGCGCGGACAGATCGATAACCTGCTCATTGGCATAGGCAATCCGGCCGACCTGATCGAACGACAGCGAGCCGTGCTTGACGACGGTCGGCCCGCCGCCCGCGCCGCGCCGCGTGAGGGCACGCACGCGGGCTTCGAGCTCGTTCAGCGCGAAGGGCTTGGCCATGTAATCGTCGGCGCCGAGATCGAGGCCCTTCACGCGCTCGTCGACGCTGTCGGCTGCCGTCAGGATCAGCACGGGTACGTTCGAATTGCGCGCGCGCAGACGCCGCAGCACTTCGAGGCCGGACATTTTCGGCAGGCCGAGATCGAGGATGACGAGGTCGAAAGTCTGCATCGACAGCGCGGTATCCGCTTCCGCTCCCGTCTTCACATGGTCAACGGCGTATGCCGATTGGCGGAGTGATCGGACGAGACCGTCCGCGAGTATGCTGTCGTCTTCGGCAATGAGAATTCGCATGATGCGCCCTGCCCGGCCGGCACCGGGGTGCTCCGGCGCACAGCGTCTCCGAAAGATTTTGTTGGTAGTCGGTGTTGTCCGTTTGCACATGTGGACGTCCGCATGCGAATCGGGCTTGCCAAGACTACTGTTTTTTTATACAGTGTCTGCGTTTAGCGTGCTGGTTGGTCGAACCGGGTTCACAACGGCCTGCACACCTGCCTCAGACGCCGTTCATCATAGCAAAGGACGATTCATGGAAGAAAGCAAGAAAGGCTCGGCTGGACTGACTGCGGAAAAGAGCAAGGCACTCGCGGCCGCGCTTGCGCAGATCGAAAAGCAGTTCGGCAAAGGGTCGGTCATGCGGCTCGGCCAGGGTGAGGCAGTCGAAGATATCCAGGTGGTCTCCACGGGATCGCTGGGGCTCGACATCGCGCTGGGCGTCGGTGGTCTGCCGCGTGGCCGTGTGGTGGAAATCTACGGGCCGGAATCGTCGGGTAAAACCACGCTGACGCTGCAGGTCGTCGCCGAAATGCAGAAGCTTGGCGGCACGGCAGCATTCATCGACGCGGAACACGCGCTGGATATTCAGTACGCGCAAAAGCTCGGCGTGGACGTCAGCGACCTTCTGGTTTCGCAGCCGGACACCGGCGAACAGGCGCTCGAAATCGCGGATGCGCTGGTGCGTTCGGGGTCGATCGACATGATCGTGATCGACTCGGTCGCGGCGCTGGTGCCGAAGGCCGAAATCGAAGGCGAAATGGGCGATTCGCTGCCGGGTCTGCAGGCGCGTCTGATGTCGCAGGCGCTGCGCAAGTTGACGGGCACGATCAAGCGCACGAACTGCCTCGTGATCTTCATCAACCAGATCCGCATGAAGATCGGCGTCATGTTCGGCAACCCGGAAACCACCACGGGTGGTAACGCGCTGAAGTTCTACGCGTCGGTGCGTCTGGACATTCGCCGTATCGGTTCGATCAAGAAGAACGACGAAGTGATCGGCAACGAAACGCGCGTGAAGGTGGTGAAGAACAAGGTGGCGCCGCCATTCCGCGAAGCGATCTTTGACATCCTCTACGGCGAAGGTATCTCGCGTCAGGGCGAAATCATCGACCTCGGCGTGCAGGCAAAGATCGTCGACAAGGCGGGCGCCTGGTACAGCTACAGCGGCGAACGCATTGGTCAAGGCAAGGACAACGCGCGTGAATTCCTGCGCGAGAATCCGGACATTGCACGCGAGATCGAAAACCGTATCCGTGAGTCGCTGGGCGTGAATGCCATGCCGGCGGGCGCTGCCGTCAGTGCCGACGAGGAAGTGGGCGAAGAGGAGTAATCGTCGCGTGATACGCAAGGGCCGCTCTGCTTCCTCGACTACGGGCGCAGGACGCAGCGCGGGCGGCCCGCGTGACGACGATGCATTCGAATCGTCGTCACGCTTGTCTTCAAGCCCGTCTGCTTCTACGGCAGCATCGTTTTCAAACGACTCGTCATCCGACAACTTCGATCCATTCGAATCGTTCGATGCTCACGATCGTGCCGCCGGTCTGGGTGCCGCTTCGCGTGACCGCCCGGACGCGGATGCCAGCAGCGAAGAAGTCACCTATACGCGCTCGCGTCGCCAGCCAGGCGAAGGCAAACCCGCTGATACAGCGAGCCGCGCCTCACAACGTCCCACACGCTCTCTCAAAGGCCGTGCGCTCGGCTATCTTTCGCGCCGCGAGTACAGTCGCGCGGAGTTGTCGCGCAAGCTCTCGCCATACGCGGAAGAGGGCGAATCAATCGACGCATTGCTGGATTCGCTCGAAAGCGAAGGCTGGCTGTCGGATTCTCGTTTCGCGGAAAGCCTGCTTAATCGGCGTGCATCGCGCATGGGCGCGGGCCGCATCGTCAACGAACTCAAGCGTCATTCGGTCGGACAGGAACTGGTCGAAGAAGTGAGCGCGCAGTTACGCGAAACCGAACTGGCGCGGGCTCAGGCGGTGTGGCGCAAGAAGTTCGGCGCGTTGCCCGAAACACCCAACGAACGCGCAAAGCAGGCGCGCTTTCTTGCCACGCGGGGTTTTTCTCAGGGAATCATCGGGAAGATTCTCAAGGGTATCGACGAAGACTGACCGTCCGAATAGGCCGGCGTGCGACGCGCAAAAAAATGACGCACTGCACGAAACACCAGGCTGCCACGCCACCCTCGAGACCGCTCAAACCCGGCCCCATTAAGCCTCTGCGGGCTTCGGCCAGTCTCAAATACCCAGTATGCTAAAATTCAACGGTTCTTAAATCCGGCCTTTGTTCTCGCATGCCGCTCTCTCCGCCAGTGTCCCGACAGTTGCGCCATCGCCGCGCAATCCGAGCGGACGCATACGAGCGTGAAGATGGGCTGTGGGATATCGAGGCATGCCTCACCGACGACAAGCCGCGTGACGTTAAGCTTGCGTCGGGTGTCCGGCCGAACGGCCTGCCGATCCATGAACTCTGGCTCCGCATCACGATCGATCGCAAGCTCAATGTCGTCGACGCTGAAGCGTCGTCCGACTGGGTTCCGTATCCCGGTCTGTGTGAAGTCTCCAATCCCGCCTATCGCGCCCTCATCGGGCTCAATCTGTTGCAAAACTTCCGTCGCGATGCTGCCCGTTTGCTGGCCGGCACGACAGGCTGCACGCATCTCACCGAGTTGTGCGCAATCCTGCCGACTGCCGCCATCCAGGCGTTCGCGGGCGACGTGTGGAATACCGACAAAGGCGGGCCAGGAAGCGAGGAGCACGCGGGTTCATCCACTGGATCGGCAGACGGTTCAACCCGAGGCACGCAAGGCAGCACGGGACAAGACGCCCAAGACAACGCTTCGAGCGGGCAAGCAAGCGAACAGGCGAGCGAGCAATCAAACGACAAACCGCCATTCCAGTTGGGCCGCTGCCATGCGCTGCGGTTCGACGGCGAGGCGGTGCGACAGTTTTATCCGCGCTGGTACGGCCACGCGCCGCGTTCAGCGGATCGCGCGGATGCCGCACCCAACGGACAGGCCGTGAAGACGGCGCGTCCGGAGTAAGCGGTCCAGCCGGAAGCGAAGTTCAATCCAACTCTCAGACTGAAGGGAATCACGCATGAAGATTCACGAGTACCAGGGTAAGGAAATCCTGCGGAAATTCGGAGTCGCGGTACCGCGCGGCAAGCCGGTCTTCTCGGTGGATGATGCGGTCAAGGCCGCTCAAGAGCTCGGTGGCCCGGTGTGGGTCGTCAAGGCTCAGATCCACGCGGGTGGCCGTGGCAAGGGTGGCGGCGTGAAGGTTGCGAAGTCGCTGGACCAGGTTCGTGAGTACTCGAACCAGATCCTCGGCATGCAGCTCGTCACGCACCAGACGGGCCCGGAAGGCCAGAAGGTGAATCGCCTGCTGATCGAAGAAGGCGCTGACATCAAGAAGGAACTGTATGTCGGTCTCGTGATCGATCGCGTTTCGCAAAAGATCGTCGTGATGGCGTCGAGCGAAGGCGGCATGGACGTCGAAGAAGTCGCAGAAAAGACGCCCGAGCTGATCCACAAGATCGCGGTCGATCCGTCGACGGGTCTGAAAGACGCCGAAGCTGACGATCTCGCGAAGAAGATCGGCGTGCCCGACGCATCGATCCCGCAAGCGCGCGCGATCCTGCAAGGCCTGTACAAGGCATTCTGGGAAACGGACGCATCGCTGGCCGAAATCAACCCGCTGATCCTGACGGGCGACGGCAAGGTGATCGCGCTGGACGCCAAGTTCAACTTCGATTCGAACGCACTGTTCCGTCATCCGGAAATCGTCGCTTACCGCGATCTGGACGAAGAAGATCCGGCTGAAGTCGAAGCGTCGAAGTTCGACCTCGCGTACATCTCGCTCGACGGCAACATCGGCTGCCTGGTGAACGGCGCTGGTCTGGCGATGGCGACGATGGACACGATCAAGCTGTTCGGCGGCGAGCCGGCGAACTTCCTCGACGTCGGCGGTGGCGCGACGACCGAGAAGGTCACGGAAGCGTTCAAGCTGATGCTGAAGAACCCGAACCTGACGGCGATTCTCGTCAACATCTTCGGCGGCATCATGCGTTGCGACGTGATCGCGGAAGGCGTGATCGCTGCTTCGAAGGCGGTCGATCTGCAAGTGCCGCTCGTCGTGCGCATGAAGGGCACGAACGAAGACCTCGGCAAGAAGATGCTGGCCGATTCCGGCCTGCCGATCATCTCGGCAGACAGCATGGAAGAAGCTGCGCAGAAGGTCGTCGCGGCTGCCGCAGGCAAGGCCTGATCGCCCCGGCGCTTATCACCGGATTACGAATGGCGGCGTGCGAGCGGCGCGGGCAAAGCGTATTTGCCGCGCGCAACGCTATTGAGCACGCCACCAAACGAACAGAGGTCAATACATGTCGATTCTGATCAACAAAGACACCAAGGTCATCACGCAGGGCATCACCGGCAAGACCGGTCAGTTCCACACGCGCGCATGCCGTGAATATGCAAACGGCCGCGAAGCATTCGTCGCGGGCGTGAACCCGAAGAAGGCTGGCGAAGATTTCGAAGGCATTCCCATCTACGCTAGCGTGAAGGAAGCCAAGGAAGAAACGGGCGCGACCGTCTCGGTCATCTACGTGCCGCCCGCAGGCGCCGCTGCTGCAATCTGGGAAGCCGTCGAAGCCGATCTCGATCTCGCGATCTGCATCACGGAAGGCATCCCCGTTCGCGACATGATCGAACTCAAGGCTCGCATGCGCGCGGAAAACCGCAAGACGCTGCTGCTCGGACCGAACTGCCCGGGCACGATCACGCCGGACGAACTGAAGATCGGCATCATGCCGGGTCACATCCACCGCAAGGGCCGCATCGGCGTCGTGTCGCGTTCGGGCACGCTGACGTATGAAGCAGTTGGCCAGCTGACCGCGATCGGCCTCGGCCAGTCGTCGGCAGTCGGTATCGGCGGCGACCCGATCAACGGTCTGAAGCACATCGACGTGATGAAGATGTTCAACGACGATCCGGAAACGGACGCCGTGATCATGATCGGTGAAATCGGTGGCCCGGACGAAGCGAACGCTGCTTACTGGATCAAGGACAACATGAAGAAGCCGGTGGTTGGCTTCATCGCTGGCGTCACGGCGCCTCCGGGCAAGCGCATGGGCCACGCCGGCGCGCTGATCTCGGGTGGTGCGGATACGGCCGACGCGAAGCTGGAAATCATGGACGCCTGCGGTATCAAGGTCACGAAGAACCCGTCGGAAATGGCGCGTCTTCTGAAGGCGATGCTGTAAGAAGTGTTGCGATAAGCTCAAGAAACGCCGGTCAGTGCCGGCATTTTTTGATACTCTTACGAAGTCCTTTCGTAAGACGCGACGATAAGCGAGGGAGCGAGCAATTGCTGCCTCGCTTTTTTGTTGCCGTTTGCTTTCGCTACCTTCTATCCTGCTTTCCATGCTCGAATTCCTCACTACGCTCCACTGGGGCGCCGTCTTCCAGATCATCGTCATCGACATCCTGCTGGGTGGCGATAACGCCGTCGTGATCGCGCTCGCGTGCCGCAACCTGCCGCCCGCGCAGCGCACGAAGGGCGTGTTGTGGGGGACGCTGGGCGCCATCGTGCTGCGTGTCGCGCTGATAGCGTTTGCGGTCGCTCTGCTCGATGTGCCGTTGCTCAAGTTCGCGGGCGGCCTGCTGCTGCTGTGGATCGGCGTGCGCCTGCTGGCACCCGCGCCCGACGCGCACGCGAATGTCAAACCCGCCGACAAGCTGGTCGCGGCCATCAAGACGATCATCGTGGCCGACGCCGTGATGAGCCTCGACAACGTGATCGCTATTGCCGGCGCCGCCGAGGCCGCCGAGCCGCATCACCGCATCGCCCTCGTCGTGTTCGGGCTGATCGTCAGCATTCCGCTGATCGTCTGGGGCAGCCAGCTCGTGCTGAAGCTGCTGGACCGTTATCCCGTCGTCATTACGCTGGGCGGCGCGCTGCTCGGCTGGATCGCGGGCGGTCTCATCATCAACGACCCGGCGGGCGACCGTTGGCCCGTGCTCGATACGCCCGTTGCCGAGTACGGCATGAGCATCGCTTGCGCGCTGTTCGTCGTGATCCTTGGTTATGCGATGAAGCGGCGCAACGCAAGCCGTATCGCCGGCGATACCCCGCCGGGCACGCATTGACCGCAGTCACTTTACCGATGCATCCGCCCGTGCACCATTAGCCATTCGGCCGACTGTTGGCGCGATTCACGGCTCGCTACGATCGAAGCGCCTGTCCTGATTCCCGGGGCAGGCGCTTTCGTTTTGAGGAGCCTGCTGATGACCGCTATCGTTGCCGTTGCTTCGTTGTCCACGTTTTGTGCGCCCTGGCTGCGCGCCCGTTCGTCGGGCTCATGGCCCGTCCCGCTTGCTCGCATCAGGCGTTGGTGGGGCTTCACGCTGATCGAACTGATGATCGTGCTGGCCATCGTCGGCGTGATCGCCGCGTATGCGATTCCCGCGTATCAGGACTATCTCGCGCGCAGCCGCGTCGGCGAGGGGTTGTCGCTGGCGTCCGCGGCGCAGTTGACCGTCGGTGAGAACGCCGGCAGCGGCAATGCATTCGGCAGCGGCTACGCGTCGCCGCCCGCCACACGCAACGTGCAGTCGATCCATATCGACGACGACACGGGCCAGATTACCGTCGCGTTCGCGGCGCGCGTCTCGGACGACGGCGCGAACACGATCGTGTTCGTGCCGTCTGCGCCCGACAGCGCCGACACGCCCACAGCCCGCGTCGCGCTGACGAAAGGCGCGGCGCAGAAGGGGACCATCACGTGGGAATGCTTCGCGGGCGGCAAGGCTGCCTCGTCGCTGCCGGCCCCGGGAGCTGGTCCGTTGCCCGCCGATGCTCCGACGCTGCCGTCGAATCTCGCGCCGCCCGAGTGCCGCAGCTGAGTGGACGTGGAAGATTCGCGACGTAAGTCGGGCATGAGTCCGGCATGAGCCCGGTATAAACCGAACCCGCATCAAAGGCCGTGGCAAAAATGTCCATGCCACGGCCCGATTCCGGGTTATTTCCGCCGAGCCGGCGCACAGCGTAAGGATTTTTTTGTATAGTGCGCCGGTTGGTGCGACACGCACGCTCGTGTCCGTATGCCCTACGTTACGGGGCATCGACTAGAGGGTTATTGAAACGGTCTTGGCCGGATCACCATGCCCTCCGCAGGCGGCCCCCTTGTGGGCCGCAATTGAAGCAGTAGACGTGCTCCTTGTGAGCACGCTTTTTAGTGAAAGCGGGACCCGGAGCAGTTTGCCGGATACCGCATTGCATTGACCTGATTACCGTCAGGTCCCGCCCAGTCAGCGGCTTCATTCCCGCCGACAGGGCGGGGTGATGTGTGCAATTCCTGCGCCAGTAGGCAACGGAGTCGCTAGACGATACGAGCGAAAGCTCGGTGTGTCATTGTTTTGCCTCGCCTGATGTCTGGGCGAGGAAGTGAACCTGCTGTACGACCAGCAGTAGCCTAGGAAGACATGCGTCACTGGCAACGGTGGGGTGTGAAGCTCTTCTGACAATGTAGCCCCCGGACGTTTCGGGCAGATTGGTTCCGTGAGGGACGGTCTGGAGACTCCCAGCAGCAAGGGGGTTGAGGAGCTAGGCTGGCTGATAAGGTTAACGTAAGTGAACTGCTGATAAACCTCGTAAGCACTGAGGAGCCAAAGCTGCTTGAACATTGGGCTCTAACCAAAAGGTACGTGGCTGGTTAATCCGCTCAACCGTCGGATTACGTCGTCACTCAGCCACCGGGGAAGAGGCAGAACCTACGTCAGTCGTGTGACATGCCGGGAACGTGGTAAGCCTGTATGGTTGCCAGCGCGGTCAGGTTGGCAGGCGAACCGCAAGGGACGCTGTTGATTGTGCAGGTATGGGAGGACGGAAAAAGCGAAGGTCGGGCTGTAATGGTCCGGATAGGGGTTGGAACATCACTCCACGCGAAAGCGGGCAGACTTCCGTCTGGTCTACCGTCGCAAGACGGCTGACTACCCTCCGTCACTTGGTTAGATGCGGGCGCATGCGCCCGTACTGTGGTTTTTGTCCGAGATATGAGTGCATGCGCTCATATTGAGGTTTCTGTTGTTCCCCAGCGGGGTGTGTCTTCCCCGCTGGGGGAGATGCGCCTTCTGCCGGGGATCTAATCCAAGGTAGGAGAGCAGCATGAAAGTATCTGGTCGAAAGACCGGATCTGCGCTTTCCCACGCGCCTGACAACTGGCACGCCGTAGATTGGCGTCGGGTTGAACGGAACGTGCGAGGGATGCAGATTCGAATTGCGAAGGCGACGCGGGAAGGCGACTGGCGCAGGGTGAAAGCCCTGCAACGGATGCTGACCCGCACGTTGTCCGCAAAGCTGTATGCGGTGCGACGTGTTACGCAGAACCAGGGTGCGCGAACGGCTGGAGTCGATCGCGAGCTATGGGATTCGCCTGAGAGCCGATGGGAAGCCGTCGGCAGGTTGAAGCGGCACGGATATAAGGCTCTGCCATTACGGAGGATCTTTATCCCCAAGGCCAATGGGAAGGAGCGCCCTCTGGGCATTCCGACCATGCGGGATAGGGCGATGCAAGCCCTGTATCTGCTGGCATTGGAGCCGGTAGCAGAGTCGACGAGTGACCCGAACTCTTATGGGTTCAGGCTTAACCGTTCGACGGCTGATGCCATGTCTCAGATTTTCGTTGTCATGGCCCGTCGCAGATCAGCGCAATGGGTACTTGAAGCGGACATCAAAGGATGCTTTGACCACATCAACCACAAGTGGTTGGAAAGCAATGTCCCGATGGACAGGGTGATCCTCCGCAAATGGTTGAAAGCTGGCCTGATTTACAAAGGGCAGCTACAGGCGACGATGGCCGGTACGCCGCAGGGAGGCATCATTTCTCCGACGCTGGCAAACGTGACGTTGAACGGGCTGGAACGTGAACTGATTGCGCAGCTCACTGCGAAATTTGGAATCGGGAAGGCGAAGAAGCTGAAAGTGAATGTGGTGCGATACGCGGACGACTTCGTCATTACCGGCGACTCGAAAGAGATGCTGGAACGCGAAGTCAGGCCTTGGGTAGAAGCCTTCCTTGAAGTGCGGGGATTGCAACTATCGGAGGAGAAGACCCGGATCGTTCATATTGACGAAGGCTTTGATTTCCTTGGGTGGAACTTCCGGAAGTACTCGGGAACGCTACTCATCAAGCCAAGCAAGAAGAACGTGCAGACGTTCTATCGCAAGGTGGCGGATACGATCAGCGGTCATAAGGCGGTCAAGCAGGAGGAGTTAATCCGCCTGCTCAATCCGATACTACGGGGCTGGGCGCAGTATCACTGCCCTGTAGTGGCCAAGCAGGCGTACAGCCGCATGGAGTCGTTGGTGTTTCAGCGGCTCTGGCGGTGGTCCAAGCGGCGGCATCCGAATAAGAACGCCGACTGGGTGAGGCGGAAGTACTTTCACTCCGTTGGTAATCGGCATTGGGTGTTCGCTGCTCCTGTCATCCGCGAGGACGGTAGTAAGGGGCTGCTTGAGTTGTACCAAATCAGCGGTATGGAAATCAGGCGCCATAAGAAGGTCAAGGGGGAATTCAATCCCTTTGATCTCGTGTGGGAGCAATACGGCGAGCATCTGCGGCAGGAGCGTATGTGGGATTCGATGCGCTACCGAAAGCAATGGGGTTCGCTGTACATGTCACAGAGCGGGCGGTGTGCGCACTGTGGCTGTGCCCTGACGGACGAGACGGGTTGGCACGACCATCATCTGGAGTATCGGATGTATGGCGGTTCAGACGCTCTATCGAACAGGGTATTGCTTCACCCGGACTGCCACCGGCAAGTGCACGTTGGTAAACTTGTCGTAGCTAAGCCGGCCCCGTTGCAGCACTAACGGGGCTTCGTATAAGAAATATGTAGGCTTGAGCCGTATGCGGGGAAACTCGCACGTACGGTTCTTAGGGGGCCCCTCTTCCGCAAGGAAGGGGGGCTACCCTACCTGACGTCCCCGGTTACTCATGCCCAACCCCTTCGCACGCTATCTTTCACTGTTCTTATTGGCGTGTGCGTTGATCCTGCCGTATGCAGTCGTCAACCACACCTATCCGATTCCGACCTTCTACGCCGAGTTCACGGCGCTGTCGCTCTATCTGCTGCTGGGCGCGGGTATCGCGTTTCTGGTGTCGACGGCACGGCCGCGCGTCGCGTTCGCGTCGCCCGTCGTCGCGCTGGTGCCGCTGGGCTTCGGGCTCGTGCTGGTCGCGCAGTCGCTCGTGCTGCCCGTCGCGCAGCCATCGATGAACTGGCTCGGCGCCGGCTTCCTGCTTGCCGCGTTCATGGCGACGCACGCCGGCTTCGGTTTCAGCAGGGCGAATCTGACGGAAAACGCGTTCACGGTGGCGGCGTTCGCGCTGGTCGTGGGCGGCCTCTTTGCCGTGTTCTGCCAGACGATCCAGCTGTTTCACCTCGAGGTGAAGGTGACGCCGCTCGTGGTCGCATACAGCGTGATGACCGAGCGCCGCCCGTTCGGCAACATGGCGCAGGCCAATCACCTCGCGACGTACATCGCGTTCGCAACTGCGGGCGCGATGTACCTCGTGCAGACGCGGCGTATCAACGTATTCATCTGGCTGCTCGTGACGGCGATCTTTTCGGGCGGGCTGGCGCTGACCGTGTCGCGCGGACCTTGGCTGCAGATGGGCGTGATCGTCGTCGCGGGGTTCTGGATGGCGTTTGCCGAGCAGCGCCGCAATCCGTCGCGCCGCCGCAGCAATCGCGAGTGGCTGATTCCCGTCGTGCTCGCCGTGTTGTTTTTCGCGGTGAATGCCGCGATCCGCTGGGCGAACGTTCACTACGATCTCGGTCTGGCCCAGTCGGCTGCCGAGCGCATGAAGGATTCGAGCCAGATCGCGCCGCGTCTCGCGCTGTGGAAGTACGGCTGGACGATGTTCCGCACCCATCCGTTGCTGGGCGTCGGTTGGGGCGAATTTCCGCGCTATCAGTTCGATCTGGCGAAAGCGCTGGGCGGCGTCGAGATTGCCAACAACTCGCACGACATCTTCATCGATCTGCTCGCGAAGACGGGCCTGATCGGACTGGGTATCGTGCTGCTCGGTCTCGCTGCGTGGTTCGTGCGCGTCGTGCGCGCGCCGCATACGGCCGCGCGCGTGTTCGGTCTCGCGCTGATCGGCGTGCTGGTGATGCATGCGCTCGTCGAGTATCCGCAGCAGTACATGTTCTTCCTGCTGCCGGCGATGTTCGTGATCGGTCTGCTCGACACGAAGCCGCTGCGGCTGATTCCGGGCGGCATGTCGTTCGGCGCGTTCCTTGTGATCGTGTTCGGTGGACTGGCTGCGCTCTATCCGATCTATCGCGACTATGCGCGCTCCGAAGTGCTGTATTACGGCTCGCATCCGTTCGACCAGTATCGTGAAGACCCGTCGTTCCTGTTCGGTGCGTGGGGTGAGTACGGGATGGCGACGCTCCTGCCGATGAACGCGCAGGATCTGCCGCACAAGCTCGCGATGCACCGCCAGGCGATGGCGCTGTTGCCGGGCGAAACGGTGCTGCGCCGTTATGCGGTGTTGCAAGCGTTGAGCGGCGACACCAACGGCGCGTTCGATACCGTCGACCGTCTGAAGATCTTCGCCGAGGAGTTGCATGACTGGCCTTCGCAGCTCGCGTATCTGTACGATTTGTGTGATCAGCAGAAGACGCTGGCGGCGTTCAAGGCGGAACTGATGAAGAAGTACGGCACGCCGCCGAAGGACATCAACAACGACGACGAAGAGGGCGACGACGAGGATTGATGCGTCAGCCGTCAAATACGAAAGCGGCGCGTTGGACGCGCCGCTGCTTCAGCGAGAGTGGGTAAGACTTAACAGGCAAGCCACGCAGGTGCGTAGCAAAACCTCACTCCGCCACCCAATCCCCCGACTTCCCCCCATGCTTCTCCATCACCTTCACATCGGTGATGGTCATCCCGCGATCGACGGCTTTACACATGTCATAGACCGTTAGCAGCCCGACCTGCACGGCCGTCAGCGCTTCCATCTCGACCCCCGTCCTGCCGAGCGTCTCGACCTGTACGCGGCAATGCACCGCTGGGCCCGACTCGTCGAGCTCGAAATCGACCGCAACGCGGGTAAGCGCCAGCGGATGACACAAGGGAATCAGATCGGCGGTGCGCTTCGCGCCCTGGATCGCGGCGATACGCGCGATGCCGATCACGTCGCCTTTCTTCGCTTCGCCTTTGCGGATCAGATCGAACGTGGCGGGCAGCATACGGATCGTTCCGCGCGCGACCGCGATGCGTTTCGTTTCCGCCTTGCCGCCGACGTCGACCATATGCGCCTGGCCGGCTGCGTCGAAATGAGTGAGTTCGGGCATGGTTGGCTCCTTCAGAGGGCGCCTATCATAGCAGCGCGGGCGCCGCGGGGCAGTCGGGCGCGGGACGGCGAAGAATCACGATAGCGCACAAAGCGTGCGGATGCCTGACTGTGGGCAACCCGCCATCCGTGCACTGACGAGGAAGCCGAAGCGCCCACATCACCCGGTACAATCGAAAACAAGGCCCATTCCTTCCGGCACCTTACGCCGCTTTCGATTTCGCACATCGTCCGCAATGCGTCTGAAACGGTTTCTCGCTGCATTGTTGTCCGTCACGCTCGCCGTCCCGCCCGCGATCATCGCGCAGCCGTCGAACCTGTCGGAACTGCCGCTCGTCACCGGGCCGCTCGACACGTACGGCGCGACAGCCGTGCCGCCCGACATCGCGCAAGGTGTGTTCGGCCTCTACGGCGGCGCGCAGTCGCGCTTCTCGGGCAACCCCGGCGGCAACGCAAGCCTGCGCGCGCCGATGTCGACCCAGCAGTTGCCCGATCTCGGCGACGGCTCGGGCGGCTCGCTCACGCCGCAAGCCGAACGCAAGCTCGGCGAACGCGTGATGCGCGAAGTCCGCGCCGATCCGGACTATATCGACGACTGGCTCGTACGCGACTATCTGAACTCGATCTCCGAAAAGCTCGCGGCGGCTGCAAGTGCGCAGTTCATCGGCGGCTATCGTCCGGATTTCGATCTGTTCGCGATGCGCGACGCGCAGATCAACGCGTTCTCGCTGCCGGGGGGCTTTATCGGCGTGAACACCGGGCTGATCGTCGCGACGCAGACGGAATCGGAGCTCGCGTCCGTCGTCGGGCACGAAATGGGTCACGTGCTGCAACGGCACATCGCGCGGATGATCACGGCGGGCGAGCACAGTGGCTACGCGGCGCTCGCGGGCATGCTGCTCGGCGTGCTGGCGGGCGTCCTCGCGCATAGCGGCGATCTGGGCAGTGCGATCGCCATTGGCGGGCAGGCCTATGCCGTCGACAACCAGCTGCGCTTCTCGCGCGCGGCCGAGCACGAAGCGGACCGCGTTGGCTTCCAGATGCTCGCGGGCGCGGGTTACGACCCATACGGGATGGTGTCGTTCTTCGAACGGCTCGATCGCGCGTCGATGAGCGACGCCGGCGCGCCCGCCTACGCGCGCACGCACCCGCTGACGGGCGAGCGTATCGCCGACATGTCCGACCGCGCGCGCCGTTCGCCGTACCGGCAGCCGCGCCAGTCGTCGGAATACACGTTCGTGCGCGCGCGGGCGCGCGTGCTGCAGGACCGCTCGCGCAGCGAATACGCGGACGACATCTCGCGGATGCGATCCGAAATCGAAGACCGTACCGCGCTCAACGTGGCGGGCAACTGGTACGGCATCGCGTACGCGCAGATGCTGCTCGAGCGATACGACGACGCTTCGGCTTCGCTGGCGACCGCGCGCTCTGCGTTCGACGCCAAAGTGCGCGCCGAGGGCGATCCTTCACGCAGTTCGCCGAGCCTAGACGTACTTGCCGTCGATATCGCCCGGCGCGCCGGACGCAACGACGAAGCCGTGCGTCTCGCGGAAATCGCGCAAAAGCGCTGGCCGCAATCGCACGCGGCCATCGAGATGCGTCTGCAGACGCTGCTCACCGCACGTCGTTTCGGCGAGGCGCAAGCGCAGGCGCAACGCGAGACGCGCGCCGATCCGCAGCAGCCCGTCTGGTGGCGTTATCTTGCGCAGGCGAGCGTCGGAACGGGTGACGCGCTGACGCAGCATCGCGCGCTTGCGGAGAAGTTCGCGCTGGAAGGGGCGTGGCCGTCGGCGATCCGGCAGTTGAAGGAAGCGCGCGACATTAAATCGGTCGGCTACTACGACCTCGCGACGATCGACGCGCGGCTGCATGAGTTCGAGGCGCGCTATAAGGAAGAGCGCGAGGACGAGAAGAACAGCAGCTAGCGGTTGTCTTGGGACGAGGCGCTGCCCGCAGCGACATGCGCTGCAGGACTTGCGACGAATCCGAAGCGCTTCTCGACCTCGGCCTTGCGCAAGGCCTCGAGCTTCAAGACCTCGCCGACACGCCAGTGGAAATCACCGCTTTGACCGTCGCTCGCAAGATCCGTGTGCTCGGAGAAAAGATCGAGATCGTGGTCGTGCAGCACCGCGGTACGCGCGGGCGTGGAGCGATCGATGAAAAGAATGCCGCCTTCGTCGTCGAGATACACGGCGGCCGGCTCGAACGCCTTGCCGCCCTGATCCGTCAACACGAGTTTTCCGCTAACGTCATCGCGAGCGAGCCGCACGACGAACGGCGTGTAGCCGAGTTCGACATATACACGCTGCGGCCCGTTCTGGAAGAACCATTGGCCTGTTCCGTCGGCTTCGTAGTTGCGGTTGATGAAGCCGAGCAGGGCGGTATGCCGGATCGGCTCGCCGGGCGCGCCTGCGGCTTGCGCCGCTTCATCGCGCATACGCCAGTTGCCGCGCCGGTCGAGCAGCAGCCAGCCGGTGCAATGCGGCACGTTTGGCCATTTGGCCAGGGCCTGCTTGACGATGTCATCCATGTCGCGTGAACGGGTCGAGGTAGCCGAAGATCCGGCGCGAAAGCCAGTCGATCCGGCCGGGGAAGGGGCCCGTCATGAAGCCGACGTGTCCACCGTGCTCCGGTTGATCGAGTTCCACCGTCGATGATACCTCGCTGCGCGACGGCAGGACTGCGCCCGGCAGGAACGGGTCGTTGCGCGCGTTGAGCACGAGTGTCGGCACGGTGATTTCGGGGAGCAGCGGGCGCGTGGTCGAGCGGGTCCAGTAGTCGTCCGCACTGCGAAAGCCGTGCAGCGGCGCCGTCACGACCTCGTCGAACGCGTGCATCGTGCGGCTGGCAAGCACGTCGTTCAGATCGTACAGGCCGGGATACTGTTCAAGCTTCTGCTGCGCCTTCAGCTTGAGCGTTTTCAGGAAGCTGCGTGTGTAGATCAGCCCGAAGCCTTGCGACAGCGCGCGGCCGCCCGCGTGCACGTCGAGCGGCGCGGAGATCGCCGCCGCCGCCGCGATGATCGACGCGTCTTCGCGGCGCTCGCCGAGCCAGCGCAACAGCACGTTGCCGCCCAGCGACACGCCGGCCGCCACAATCGGCCCCGGGTGCTGCTCGCGCAGCCGCCGCAATACCCAGTCGACTTCGTTGCTGTCGGCGAGGTGATAGAAGCGCGGCAACAGGTTCATCGGACCGCTGCAACTGCGAAAGTGCGGTACGACGCCATGCCAGCCGCGTATCTGGGCGCTCGCCATCAACGTGCGCGCATAGTGAGAGTCCGAGCTGCCTTCGAGCCCGTGAAACAGCACGAACAGCGGCGCATCGGCTGTGGGAGAGGCCGCGAGCGGATCGGGCACCAGCCAGTCGAGATCGATGAAATCGCCGTCCGGCGTATCCCAGCGCTCGCGCCGGTAGGTCACCTCGGGACGGCGGCCGAACAGCGCGGGAACGATGGTCTGGATGTGGCTGTTGGGAAGCCAGAGCGGGGCGCGGTAAAGCATGTCGACGGTCGCGTCGACTGACGTGCCCACGGCAACCCCAACCGCAGCCGCGGCTGCATCGAGGGCCGGTCTGGAAGAAGCTTTATTGTCGTGGGTCGTGCTCATGCCAACACCGGTATTCAGTCGAAGCGCCTGGCCGAAGTTTTCGCCGGAACTTCCGTCAAGCTGGTCTCGCGGGGCGCGTCAGTGCAGCGCGCCCTGACCATGTCTCATTTTCGCAGCAAACTGCGAGGCGGTTTCGTTCGGCATCGCACTCGCGTGAATATGCGCGATCTTCCATTCGCCGCGCTCGTGGACCATCACATAGGTCGTGAAGATCATCGCTGGCACGGCGGCCGGGTCGGCGGGCCGATGCGCTTCGGCAATCGCATAGACAACGGTGCCGAGACTGTCGTAAACGCGGATGTCGAGTGGCTCGATCGACACCGGCTGCGCTTCGAGCTGAACGGTCAGCCCCGAGCGGATCGCGTCGAGACCGTGCAGATGCGAGCCGTCGGCGCAGATACAACTGACGAATTCCTCGTCGATCCACAAGCCCATCAAACTGTCGATATTGACCTCCGCGACTGCCTGGTAATAGGCATTCAACGTGTCAGCAGCGGCTTCGAAGATGTGGGCAAAACGTGGCATGGCTCGTCAGTCTCTTGCGCGCAAGGCACGCGGTTGCGGGTCAGTGATATGCAGCAGGCCATCCGCCAGCATGCTCGCGCCTCAAGACGCGGGCATGACGCTGCAGGCGCACGGGGCGGCGCCCCGCGCGAAGCTCGACGAATAGCGCATCACGTGCTTTGACGATCCGGCGGCCCGGCGATCCGGCGCTCAGCGTTGCGCGAGCAACATTCCACGCAGATCGTCGAACACCTGTTCGGCGCTCAGTTGCCGCAGGCAGTTCAGATGGCCCAACGGACATTCGCGCTGAAAGCACGGACTGCACTCGAGATGCAGCCATTGTACCTTTGCGAGGTCCGACAAGGGCGGCGTGTGGCGCGGATCGGTCGATCCGTACACGGCGACGAGCGGACGGCGCAGCGCGGCTGCGACGTGCATCAGCCCGGAATCGTTGGTGACGACGGCGCTCGCCCGCGAAATCAGCGCACAGGCTTCGCCCAGCGCGGTCTGGCCGCACAGGTTGCGCACGTTCGGCGCGCGGTCGGCGATGGCCTGGGCGATGGGTGCGTCTTTCGGCGAGCCGAGCGCGATGATCTTCGTGTACGGGAACGACTGGCCGACCATCTGCGCGAGCGCCGCGAAGTGTTCGGGCGGCCAGCGCTTCGCCGGGCCGTACTCGGCGCCGGGGCAGAACACCAGCAGCGGCACGCGCGTGTCCAGATTGAAGCGCGTCGACACGCGCGACGCTTCGTTCAGGTCGGCGTCGAGCCGGGGCGGCGGGAGATCCTCGGGCACTTTCGCGCCGGGCGCGTACGCAAGCGCCGCGTATTGGCCGACCATCGGCGGACGCTCGTCCTTGCGCGGGTTCGCGTGCCGCACGTTCAAGAGCCCGTAGCGGCTTTCGCCCGTGTAGCCGATGCGCAGCGGAATGCCCGCCATCCACGGAATCAGCGCGGACTTCAGCGAATTGGGCAGCACGTAAGCCGCGTCATAACCGACGTCGCGCAAGTCGCTCGCGAGCTGCCAGCGGCGCAGCATCTGCAGCTTGCCGTGCGCGAGATCGGTCGCGTAGACATCACGGATTTCCGGCATCCGTTCGAGCACAGGCGCGACCCAACTGGGCGCGACGGCATCGATCGCGATACGCGGATGCAATTTCACGAGGCGCGCAAACAGCGGCTGCGCCATCAATGCGTCACCGATCCAGTTCGGTGCGATAACCAACGCGCGACGCATCAGGGTGAGTTTCCGATGTCTAAAATAAGGCGCCGCGCGCTCGAGGCGCGCGGTGCCGGGTTGTCAGGGAGTGTGGACTGCAGCTCAGGCTATATCGGCGCGCGCGGCGGGAAGTTCAACCTTCCGCCCGCTCCATTGAGCGACGCGCGGCGCCGCAGCCCAGGCGGCAGATGAAGCGGTGCAGCGGATCAGTGACCCTTGATCACTTCGCCGTCGCGCAGCTTGTAGCGCGTGCTGCAGTAGGGGCAGCGCGCTTCGCCGTGCGTCACGTCGATAAAGACGCGCGGATGGTTGCTCCAGCGCGGCATCGACGGGTTCGGGCAATACGCGGGAAGATCTTTCGCCGACAGTTCGACCAGCGGCATTTCCTTGATTTCGCTCATAGGGACTTTCTCGTTGTATGCACAATGCGGGCGCGCCCGGCTTTCTGCCTGCCGCGACGTGCCCGTTCAGATTCAGATCTTCGTCAGCCAGTGCGCGTACTTCGCGCTCTTGCCGTTCACGATGTCGAAGAAGCCCGTTTGCAGCTTCTCCGTGATCGGGCCGCGCGTGCCCGAGCCGATGGTGCGGTTGTCGAGTTCGCGGATGGGCGTGACTTCGGCGGCCGTGCCCGTGAAGAACGCTTCGTCGCACGTATAGACTTCGTCGCGCGTGATGCGCTTTTCGATCACTTCGATGCCCGCATCTTTCGCCAGCGTAATAACGGTGTCGCGCGTGATGCCGTCGAGGCACGACGAGAGATCCGGCGTGTACAGCTTGCCGTTGTTCACGAGGAAGAAGTTCTCACCCGAGCCTTCCGACACATAGCCGTCGACGTCGAGCAGCAGCGCTTCGTCGTAGCCGTCGGCCGTGGCTTCCTGGTTCGCGAGGATCGAGTTGACGTACCAGCCCGACGCCTTCGCACGGACCATCGACACGTTCACGTGATGGCGCGTGAACGACGACGTCTTCACGCGGATGCCCTTCTTGATGCCGTCTTCGCCGAGATACGCGCCCCACGGCCATGCGGCGATCGCGACGTGAATGGTGTTGCCCTTGGCCGACACGCCCAGTTTTTCCGAGCCGACCCAGATGATCGGGCGCAGGTAGCACGACTCCAGCTTGTTCTCGCGGACGACTTCGCGCTGCGCGGCGGCGAGCGTTTCGTGGTCGAACGGAACGTCCATCTGGAAGATCTTGGCCGAGTTCAGCAGGCGCTTGGTGTGTTCCTGAAGACGGAAGATCGACGTGCCGCCGTCAACTGTCTTGTAGGCGCGCACGCCTTCGAAGACGCCCATGCCGTAGTGCAGCGTATGGGTGAGGACGTGGATCTTGGCGTCGCGCCAGTCGATGAGCTTGCCATCCATCCAGATCTTGCCGTCGCGGTCGGCCATTGACATACGATTCTCCAGGCGGTGCGGGTTCGCGGGTTCGGATTCTGACGTCTGATCGTGACGTCGCTAGTGACGTTCGACTGTGGCGTCGGTTTCGAGTGTTCGGCGCGTGGCGCGACCACGACAGATGCGTTCGGGCCACACAGCGAAAAGCGATATTTTAGCGTCTTTTGCACAATCAACGGGCATTTGCGGGCACCCCGGACGCTATAATCCGGCGGTCGCTGAAAACTAACCGGATGCGCCAGCGGCTGCTACACGATCTGGCGCTGACCTCCTGTCATCGTGGCGCTCGTCGCGCCGCGCTGCATTCGCCTCATGCTCGCTCGTTTGTCCGATCTCGACCGCCGCGCTTTCCGTGATGGCGCGCGCGCCTACTCGCCGACGCTGATGGCGATCTTCTCCTGGGGCCTCGTGACGGGCATCGCGATGAGCAAATCGGTGATGACCGTGCCGCAGTCGCTCGCGATGTCGCTGCTGGTCTACGCGGGCTCGTCGCAACTGGCCGTGCTGCCGCTGATGCTCGCCAAGCTGCCCGTCTGGACGATCCTGCTGACGGCCGCGATGGTCAACACGCGCTTCGTGATCTTCAGCGCGGGCCTCGCACCTCACTTTTCGTATCTGCCGCTGTACCGGCGGCTGCTGGTCGGCTATTTCAACGGCGACGTCATCTATCTGCTGTTCCAGAAGAAAAGCTTCCAGCCTGGCTATGTGCCCGGCAAGGAAGCGTATTTCTGGGGCATGGCCGTCGCAAGCTGGCTGTCGTGGCAGGTCTCGTCGATCATCGGCATCCTGCTGGCGAGCCTCTTTCCCGATAACTGGGGCCTCTCGCTCGCGGGCACGCTCGCGCTGATTCCCGTGATGGTGTCGGCGATCTCGTCGCGCTCCACGCTGGCGGCCGTGAGCGTCGCGGGTATCGTCGCGCTGGTCGCGTTCGATCTGCCGTATCGCCTCGCGCTGCCGCTTGCCGTCGTGACGGCGATCCTCGCGGGCACTGCCGCCGACGCGCTGGTCGAGCGCGCCGACCTGCGCCGCATTCGCAACAGAGCGGGGAGTCCAGGAGATACGCAATGAGCACGCTGCAGATCTGGCTCGCGATCATCGGGATGATGTTTGTCACAGCGCTGACACGCGCGCTGTTTCTGATCGGGGGTGAGCGCACGGTGCTGCCAGAGCGCGCGCAACGGATGCTGCGTTACGCGCCCGCGGCGGCGCTCGCGGCAGTGGTCGTACCGGACGTGCTCGTGACGGACAGCGGTGTGTCCGTCGCGCTGTCGAATCACGAGCTGTACGGCACGCTCGCTGGCCTTGCGTGGTTCCTGTGGCGGCGGACGATGCTCGGCACGATCGTCGTCGGAATGCTGGTGTTCACGGCGCTGCGGTTGATTTTCTGAGGGCGGTCGCCTTCGGGCGCGTGAATGTTGCGCTGCAATATCGCGCAACGCCCGCTGCGGCCGGCAAATACTGGGATTCGCTCGGACGGGCTTAGATCGGTCCGTCGATCGGTTAAAATGGCTGTCTCCCGGAACACGCGCGAAGCCGCCGGCACCGTTCTCGATTGGCTGTTCGCGCAGCGTCCGCACCGCCTTCCAATCAACTCGCATATCAATCATGAAACAGGTATTGCGTCTCTCCGATCTGATCGCCGAAGGCAAACTATCCGGCAAACGCGTGTTCATCCGCGCCGACCTGAACGTGCCGCAGGACGACGCCGGCAACATCACCGAAGACACCCGCATCCGCGCTTCCGTGCCCGCCATCAAGTCCGCGCTGGACGCGGGCGCGGCCGTCATGGTCACGTCGCACCTGGGCCGCCCGACGGAAGGCGACTTCAAGCCCGAAGACTCGCTCGCCCCCGTAGCGAAGCGTCTGGCCGAACTGCTCGGCCGCGACGTGCCGCTCGTGCAGAACTGGGTTGAGAACGGCGTGAACGTCGCGCCCGGCCAGGTCGTGCTGCTCGAAAACTGCCGCGTGAACAAGGGCGAAAAGAAGGATTCCGACGAACTCGCGCAGAAAATGGCGAAGCTCTGCGACATCTACGTGAACGACGCGTTCGGCACCTCGCATCGCGCCGAAGCGACCACGCACGGCATCGCGAAGTACGCGAGCGTTGCCTGCGCCGGCCCGCTGCTCGCGGCTGAACTCGAAGCGCTCGGCAAGGCGCTCGGCGCGCCGAAGCGTCCGCTGGTGGCGATCGTCGCGGGCTCGAAGGTGTCGACCAAGCTGACCATCCTGAAATCGCTGGCCGACAAGGTCGATCAGCTGATCGTCGGCGGCGGCATCGCGAACACGTTCATGCTGGCGGCCGGGCTGAAGATCGGCAAGTCTCTGGTCGAAGCGGATCTCGTCGAAGAAGCGAAGGTGATCATCGAGGCCGCGAAGGCGCGCGGCGCATCGGTGCCGATTCCGTCGGACGTGGTCACCGCGAAGGAGTTCTCGCCGACCGCGAAGGCCGAAATCAAGCAGGTCGCCGACGTCCAGGACGATGACCTGATCCTCGACATCGGGCCGGAAACGGCGAAGGCGCTCGCGTCGCAGCTCGAAAAGGCCGGCACGATCGTCTGGAATGGCCCCGTCGGCGTGTTCGAGTTCGATCAGTTCGGCAATGGCACGAAGACGCTTGCGGAAGCCATCGCGAAGTCGTCGGCGTACTCGATTGCAGGCGGCGGCGACACGCTCGCGGCCATCGCCAAGTACGGCATCCACGACAAGGTGAGCTATATCTCGACGGGCGGCGGCGCTTTCCTCGAGTTCCTCGAGGGCAAGAAGCTGCCCGCAGTCGCTGTGCTGGAATCGCGGGCCTGATAATGGCGACGCGCTCCCCCAACAAGCCTCAGAAGACGCGCAACGCGTCGCGCACGGCAGCGGCAGGGGAGCGCGCAGCGCGCTCCGCACAAGCGCTGCAACCCGAGGGCGCCGAACAGGCGGCCTCGCAACTTTCCGGCAACGCGCCAGTGGCACAGACCACAGCCGTCGCCGAGGAACAGAATTCCGAACTGGCCGTGATCGATGTCACGCAACATGAAGATGCGGCAGACACGGCAGCCGGTTCAAGCGCAACGGTGTCTCTCGCCTCAAACACCGAAGCCGATGCATCTCGATCCACGGCGCACGAAGCGCCGCGGGCAGCAGATATCGCAGCAGTCCCCCACGATTCGACGCCGGGCCTTCAAGGTTCGAAGGGAACGAACGGCGCACCACCCCATGTAGCACCGGTCGTTGCGCAGCCTCCGCATCCGACTCCCAACGTTCATCCCAGCGATCTTATCCAGACGAGGAGACTCATGCATCGCGCCACCAAGATTGTCGCAACCATCGGACCCGCATCCAGCACGCAGGAAATCCTGCTGCAGATGATTCAGGCGGGCGCCGACGTGGTGCGTCTCAACTTCTCGCACGGCACCGCCGACGATCATCGTCAACGCGCGGAGTTCGTACGTGAAGCGGCCCGGCAGGCAGGCCGCGAGGTCGGCATCATGGCCGACCTGCAAGGCCCGAAAATTCGTGTCGGCAAATTCGAAAACGGCAAAACCACGCTGATTGCCGGCAACACCTTCATCCTCGACGCCGAGTGCGAGCTCGGTAATGACGACCGCGTCGGCCTCGACTACAAGGATCTGCCGCGCGACCTGAAACCCGGCGACACGCTGCTGCTCAACGACGGCCTGATCGTGCTGAACGTCGCACGTGTGATCGGCACTGAGATTCACACTGTCGTGAAGATCGGCGGCGACCTGTCGAACAACAAGGGTATCAATCGCCAGGGTGGCGGCCTGACGGCGCCGGCGCTGACCGCGAAGGACATGGAAGACATCCGCACGGCGATGTCGCTCGGCGCGGATTACGTGGCCGTGTCGTTCCCGAAGAACGCGACGGACATGGAAATGGCGCGCCAGCTCGCGAATATCGCGGGCGCGCCGTACGGCATCAAGCCGAAGATGATCGCGAAGATCGAGCGCGCCGAGGCAATCCCGGCGCTGCAAGGCATTCTCGAAGCATCGGACGGCATCATGGTCGCGCGCGGCGACCTCGCCGTCGAAGTCGGCAACGCGGCCGTGCCCGCGCTGCAAAAGCGCATGATCAAGATGGCGCGCGACGCGAACAAGTTCGTGATCACGGCCACGCAGATGATGGAGTCGATGATCCACGCACCCGTGCCGACACGCGCCGAAGTGTCGGACGTCGCGAACGCGGTGCTGGACGGCACGGATGCCGTGATGCTGTCGGCGGAATCGGCGGCGGGCAAGTACCCGGTGCAGACCATCGAAACGATGGCTGCCATCTGCCTCGAAGCCGAGAAGTCCGAGCATGTCGAGCTGGACAAGGATTTCCTCGACCGCACGTTCACGCGTATCGACCAGTCCATCGCAATGGGTGCGCTGTTCACCGCTTACCACCTGGGCGCGAAGGCGATCGTCGCGTTGACGGAATCGGGCTCGACCGCGCTGTGGATGTCGCGTCACTGGACGCATGTGCCCATTTTCGCGCTCACGCCGCGTACGGGCAGCGAGCGCGCCATGGCGATCTACCGCAACGTGACGTCGCTGCACCTCGACACCAGCAGCGACCGCGACATCGCGCTTGCGCAGGCGCTCGAAGTGGTGGTCGGCAAGGGCTACGCGGCGCGCGGCGATATGGTCGTGCTGACGGTCGGCGAGCCGATGGGCCAGGCGGGCGGCACGAACACCCTGAAGATCGTGCGCGTAGGCGAGCCGGTCTGATCGGCGCTTGATGAGCCAGCCATAAACCGCCGTCAGAGCGAGTTACAGCGAGCCGGAAACGGCGCGGCTGAACGGCACGCGTGAAGCAGAGTGCCGTGTCCCCGAAAGAGGCGGCGCACCCAGTTTGGGAGAGTGCGCTCGGGACACGGTCTGCTTCGCGATAAAATTGCACGAAATTGCATAAATAGATGCCGTCGGCACAGATTTCGTTTCAATCTATGGAGTAATCAATGCCTCTCGTATCAATGCGTCAACTGCTGGACCATGCCGCCGAACACGGTTATGGACTTCCGGCATTCAACGTAAACAATCTGGAGCAGGTGCAGGCCATCATGGCGGCGGCGGATCAGGTCAATGCGCCCGTGATCATGCAGGCGTCGGCGGGCGCGCGTAAGTACTCGGGCGAGCCGTTCCTGCGTCATCTGATCGAAGCGGCTGTGGAGTCGTATCCGCACATTCCCGTCGTGATGCACCAGGACCACGGCCAGTCGCCGGCAGTCTGCATGGCCGCGATCCGCAGCGGCTTCACGAGCGTGATGATGGACGGCTCGCTCGAAGCCGACGGCAAGACGGTGGCGTCGTACGAGTACAACGTCGATGTGTCGCGCAAGGTCGTCGAAGCGGCGCATTCGATCGGCGTGACGGTTGAAGCGGAACTGGGCGTGCTCGGTTCGCTGGAAACCATGAAGGGCGACAAGGAAGACGGCCACGGCGCGGAAGGCACGATGACGCGCGAGCAACTGCTGACGGACGTCGAGCAGGCCGCCGACTTCGTGAAGCTCACGCAATGCGACGCACTGGCGATTGCGATCGGCACGTCGCACGGCGCGTACAAGTTCTCGAAGAAGCCGACGGGCGATATCCTGTCCATTCAGCGCATCAAGGAAATTCACCAGCGCATTCCGAACACGCACCTGGTGATGCACGGTTCGTCGTCGGTGCCGCAGGAACTGCTGGCGGAAATCCGCGAATTCGGCGGCGACATGAAGGAAACCTACGGCGTGCCCGTCGAGGAAATCCAGGAAGGCATCAAGTACGGCGTGCGCAAGGTCAACATCGACACCGATCTGCGTCTTGCCATCACGGGCGCGATCCGCCGCTACATGGCGGAAAACCGTTCGAAGTTCGATCCGCGCGACTACCTGAAGCCGGCTCGCGAAGCCGCGAAGAAGGTGTGTGTGGACCGTTACCTGGCGTTCGGCTGCGAAGGCCAGGCGTCGAAGATCAAGCCGGTCTCGCTGGACAAGATTGCTGAGAAGTACAAGGCGGGCGAGCTCGCGCAAGTCGTTCGCTAAGCGGCGGGCGGGCGCGCTTCGATGTCTGTCTGGCGCCCGTTTGTTCGCTGCTTGCGTGGTACGCACCTGGCCATCTGGCCAGGTTGTCGTCAGATCGCCGTTCCCGCATGATCAGGGGAACGGCGTTTCCCTTTTGTTTCGGGCAGTTTTTGCCCCATTTTTGTGAATCACGACGATGTCTACCCTCTACGAATCCACGCTCCGCTCGCTGCCGCTGCTCGGCCGCGGCAAGGTCCGCGACAACTACGCGGTGGGCAACGACCAGCTGCTGATCGTCACGACGGACCGTCTGTCCGCGTTCGACGTCATCATGGGCGAGCCGATTCCGAGTAAGGGACGCGTGCTGAACCAGATGGCCAATTTCTGGTTCGACAAGCTCGCGCACGTCGTGCCGAATCATTTGACGGGCGTCGCGCCGGAAACGGTCGTCGCGCCTGACGAGGTCGAGCAGGTGAAGGGCCGCGCAGTCGTGGTCAAGCGCCTCGAGCCGATTCTCGTCGAAGCGGTGGTGCGCGGTTATCTCGCGGGCAGCGGCTGGAAGGACTATCAGGCGACGGGCGCCGTGTGCGGCGTGCAGCTGCCGGAAGGCCTGCAGAACGCGCAAAAGCTGCCTGAGCCGATCTTCACGCCGGCAGCGAAGGCCGAAATGGGCCACCACGACGAAAACATCACGTATGAAGAGATGGAGCGCCGCATCGGCACCGAACTGTCGGCGACGATCCGCGACATCTCGATCCGCCTGTACAAGGAAGCGGCCGACTACGCGGCCACGCGCGGCATCATCATCGCCGACACGAAGTTCGAATTCGGTCTGGACGACAAGGGCCAACTGTACCTGATGGACGAAGCGCTGACGGCGGATTCGTCGCGCTTCTGGCCGGCGGACCAGTACCAGGTGGGCACGAACCCGCCGTCGTTCGACAAGCAGTTCGTGCGCGACTGGCTCGAAACCCAGCCGTGGAAGAAAGAGCCGCCCGCGCCGAAGCTGCCGGACGAAGTCGTCACAAAGACGGCCGAGAAGTATCAGGAAGCGCTCGAGCGCTTGACGGGTCAGAAACTGGCCTGAGCGCCACGCATATGGAAAACAGGCAAGATGAGTGAAGTCCAGACAGCACACACGCACAGCGCGCCGCTCGTCGGCGTGCTGATGGGTTCCAGTTCCGACTGGGACGTCATGAAGAACGCGGTCGCGATCCTGCAGGAATTCGGCGTGCCGTACGAAGCGAAGGTCGTGTCCGCGCACCGCATGCCGGACGAAATGTTCGCCTATGCTGAAAGCGCGCGCGAACGCGGCATCCGCGCGATCATCGCGGGCGCGGGCGGCGCGGCGCATTTGCCGGGCATGCTCGCGGCGAAGACGACGGTACCCGTGCTGGGCGTGCCCGTCGCGAGCAAGTATCTGAAGGGTGTCGATTCGCTGCATTCGATCGTGCAGATGCCGAAGGGCGTGCCCGTCGCGACGTTCGCGGTCGGCGAAGCGGGTGCCGCGAATGCCGCGCTGTTCGCGGTGTCGCTGCTCTCCGGCACGTCGCCGGAATATGCGGAGAAGCTCGCCGCGTTCCGCGTGCGCCAGAACCAGGCGGCTCACGCGATGACGCTGCCGCCGCTGTAACGCGTAGCAGTCAGACGTTGTAGTCCAGCGTCGCAGTGCAACGTCGTACTCCAATGTCGCAGTTCAATGTTTCACCCGGCCGATCCCCACATCGGCCGCGACCGACCACCAAGATGAATCCAGACAACACTCCGGTATCACCGATTCTGCCCGGCGCATGGCTTGGCATGGTCGGTGGCGGCCAGCTCGGCCGCATGTTCTGCTTCGCCGCGCAGGCGATGGGCTATCGCGTCGCCGTGCTCGATCCGGACGAGACCAGTCCGGCCGGCGCCGTCGCGGATCGCCATCTGCGCGCCGCCTACGACGACGAAGCGGCCCTCACCGAACTCGCGCGGCTGTGCGCGGCGGTGTCGACCGAGTTCGAGAACGTGCCGGCCGCGAGCCTCGATTTCCTTGCGCGCACCACGTTCGTCAGCCCGGCAGGGCGCTGCGTCGCCGTCGCGCAGGATCGCATTGCGGAGAAGCGCTTCATCGCGTCGTCGGGTGTGCCCGTTGCGCCGCATGTCGTGATCGAATCGTCGGATGCGCTCGCTGCGCTCAATGATGCCGCGCTCGAAGCCGTGCTGCCCGGCATTCTGAAGACTGCGCGCATGGGCTACGACGGCAAGGGGCAGGTGCGGGTCGGCAACGCGGCTGAAGTGCGTGCGGCCCATGCGTCGCTGGGCGGCGTGCCGTGCGTGCTCGAAAAGCGTTTGCCCTTGAAGTTCGAAGTGTCGGCGCTGATCGCGCGCGGCGCGACGGGTTGCTCGACCGTGTATCCGCTCGCGCAGAACACGCATCGCAACGGCGTGCTGTCGCATACCATCGTGCCCGCACCCGACGCGAGCGCGACGCTCGTCGAACAGGCACAGCAGGCCGCGCTGCAGATCGCGGACAAGCTCGGCTACGTCGGTGTGCTGTGCGTCGAGTTCTTCATTCTCGAAGACGGCACGCTGGTCGCGAACGAAATGGCGCCGCGTCCGCACAACTCCGGCCACTACACGGTCGACGCCTGCGCGACGAGCCAGTTCGAACAGCAGGTGCGCGCAATGACAGGCATGCCGCTCGGCGACACGCGCCAGCATTCGCCCGCCGTGATGCTGAACATCCTCGGCGACGTGTGGTTCCCGGTCAACGCGAAGGGCGAGCGGCCCAGCGCCGCTGTCACGCCGCCGTGGCACGAGGTGGCTGCGATGCCGGAAGCGCGTCTGCATCTATACGGCAAGGAAGACGCACGTCCCGGCCGCAAGATGGGCCACGTGAACTTCACGGCCGCGACGCTTGAGCACGCGCGCGCGGCTGCCCGCGATTGCGCGCGCCTGCTGCATATCCCGACGAGCTGAGCACGAGCCTTTATGCCGGATCAAACGAAACCTGCCGACGTGACGTCGAGCGTCGGCGCCGACGAGATCGCGCGTGCTGCGGCGCTGCTCGATGCAGGGCAACTCGTCGCGTTTCCTACGGAGACTGTCTACGGGCTGGGCGGCGATGCCGAAAGTCCTGACGCAGTCGCGCGCATTTATGCGGCGAAAGGCAGGCCGGCGAATCATCCCGTGATCGTGCATCTGGCGCCGGGCGGCGATCCGAATTATTGGGTCGAACAACTGCCGTCCGATGCGCAGCGTTTGATCGACGCGTTCTGGCCGGGTCCGCTGACGCTGATTCTTAAACGCGCCGCGCATATTCCGGCGGCAGTAAGCGGCGGTCAGGATTCGGTTGGATTGCGTTGTCCGTCGCATCCTGTTGCGCAGGCGTTGCTCGCGGCGTTCAGTGCGTTGCGTAATGGACATGGCGGTGTGGCTGCGCCATCGGCGAACCGCTTTGGTCACGTCAGTCCGACCACGGCGCAGCATGTGCGCGAGGAATTCGGCGAGGCGATTCACGTGCTCGACGGCGGGTCGTCGGATGTTGGTATCGAATCGACGATCGTCGATCTGTCGCGCGGTTTTCCTGCGCTGCTGCGGCCGGGACATGTGACGCCGCAAGACATCGCCGACGTGCTCGGCGAAATGCCCCGTCTGCCCGACGGCTCGGACGCGAGCGCGCCGCGTGCATCCGGTACGTTGAAGGCGCACTATGCGCCGCGCACGCCGCTCGCGTTGCTGCCGTTCGATGTGATCGAGCCGTTGCTGGCCGCGCGCGCGTCCGGCGAACGCGTTGCGCTGGTCGCGCGCGTTTCGCGCGCAGGGCGCTGGGCAGAAGCGGAGGGCGTGCATTTCGTCGCCGCGCCGGAAGATCCACATCTCTATGCGCGCGATCTATATGGCTTGCTGCGCGCGCTGGATCGCGCGAATGTGTCGCGGATACTGATCGAGAAGTTGCCGGATACGATCGAATGGATCGCCGTCAACGACAGGCTGGGACGCGCGGCCGCGGCGTTCGAGGCGCACGACGCCTGAGAGCCGTCCGCGCGCGGCACGCATCTCGCGTGATCGCAAACGGAATCGCAATCGAATCGCAAAAGCAGGCGTACCCAATCAAAAAGCCCGGCTCGTGAGAGCCGGGCTTTTTTCAAATCGAGCGAAGCCGAAAGCGGCGGGGCAACCCCGCCGGATGCCGCTTACTTGCCGAGACCCGTCGCCGCGATCTTGCCTTCGACGAACGTCGCAAACGCGGCATGCGCATGCGTCGTCGGGTGGATCGTGTCGGCGAACACATACGACTGGTCCGCGCCCGCGACCGTCAACGTGTTCGGCGAGCAGAACAGCGACGAGCCGAATAGCTGGCCGTACTGCTCCGCCGTGATGCCGCCGACGAGCACGGACGGGTTCGCCCTTGCGTAAGCCGTTGCGTTTGCAGACATCTGCGCGATCGTGCAGGCCGTGCCCGTCGTATTGCTGAAGCCTTGCGCCGACGGATTGGCGAGCAGTGGCGTGAGCCAGTTGCCCGTCGCGATGAACACAACCTTGCTGGAGATGCCGGCGACGGCCAGCGACTGCTGCAGCACGCCGTTATACGTCGCGACGATGCCCGAGATCACCGACGGCACCTGCGCCGAGCCGAGCTGCGCGGCAAGACCGGCTGCAAACGGCGTCTTGCCGATGTCGGGCACATCCATGACGACCACGTGGGTCGCGCCCTTGGCGAGGACCGTGGCGATCTGGGCCGCGAGCGCCTGGGCCATCGGGCCGACCGTGCTTACCGCGACTGACTGGACGATGGCGGGCGCCTGGGTCGGATCGGTCAGCTGCGCGACTTGCGTCTGGATCGTCGTCAGCATGGTGGACAGGTTTTGCAGAATGTCGTTGGCGCCGCCGTTGACCAGCACGAGCTGATTCGAATTGAAGCTGCCGTGGTCCGTCAGATACTGCTGCACCTGTTGTGTGACCGGCCATGTCGTTTGCGCCATGTTGTTGGGCGCGAAACCAATGCCGTCGGTGCGCGATACATCCGAGCCGCCCTGCGCATAGCCGAACCCGCCGTTCGCCTTGAGAGGCTGACCGAAGCCGCCCACATAAGCCGGCGTCAGCGTATCGCCGTAGTACTCGGCGATCTTTTGGGTCCACACTTCACCAGGATTCGTCGTATAGCGTCCGCCGCCGAAGCTCGAGGTGATCACGGGCGAATACGTGCCGACATCCGACAGGCTGTCCCCGAACGACACCACCTGCAGTTTGACCCCGCCCGCAGGCGTGGCGCTCGCGTTGTTGTTATTATTGTTGTCACTGCCGCCGCATGCGACGAGCGTGGCGAATGCCGCGCACGCGACGGCGATGCGCGCGTAGCGCACGACGCCCTTGTTGTTTGATGCTTGCTTCATAAGGTCCTTATCTCCTCGTATGTATCTGGCCTGAGCCTGGTGTCTCGTGAGCCATCTGATGCAGGCGTCGTCTGGACGCGGCGACGAACCTGCAAAGCCTTCCCTGTTGTTGCGGCCGCTAGACGGCCGCGTTGTTGTTCTGTTGTGTGTGTCCAGCGGCATCGGGCGCAAGCTCATCGCCGCGCAGGCTCGCGTGATACTGCACGGCCCACGCGGGTGGCGCGAACAGCGCGCTCATCCGGTCGCGCAAGCCGCGCACCCGCACGAAGTCCTGCGCCATCGAAGCCCATTCATGAAACGTCGCTTTCAACGGGTTATACGTATGAAGCGGCTCGACGATGCCATACACGGGCGCCTCGTTCCGATCTTCATCGACATGGCTGCCGAACAGCCGGTCCCAGATCACCAGCACGCCTGCGTAGTTGCGGTCGATATACCGGTCGTTGCGCGCGTGATGCACGCGATGGATCGACGGCGTGTTCAGCACGTATTCGAGCCAGCCGAGCTTGCCGATCGATTGCGTATGCACGAAGAACTGAAACCCCAGATTGATCAGCACGACGCCGACGATCTGCTTCGGCGGAAAGCCGAGAAACGCGAGCGGAATCCAGAAGAGCCACATGCCCGCGACGGGATACATGAGGCTCTGGCGAAACGCCGTCGAGAAATTCATCCGCTCCGACGAGTGATGTACGACATGCGCGGCCCACAACCAGCGCACGCGATGGCTGCAGCGGTGAAACACGTAGTAGAGCAGATCCTGCGCGACGAACAGCACGACGAACGACACCCAGCCCGCATGCCAGTCGAGCAGCCGGTAGTGCTCGTAGCAATACGCATAGACGGGGATGACGAACAGCCACGCGAGCTTGTCGGCGCCTTGGTGCATCAGCGCGAGCGCGGTATTGCACAACGTGTCGCGCCAGCTGTACATGCGCGCTTCGGGCTGCGTGCGATGCGCGCGCCACGCCTCCCAGCCGATGCACGCGAGAAAGATCGGCGCCATGGCGAGCAGAAGCAATTCGGCATCGAATTGCATTGACGTCTCCCTCCGAGGGTCCCTGCGGCCTCCTCGAGGAGGCCGGCATTGTCTTTATTGTTTGAATGCGGCGCTGTTCATCATGCGGCGCCTGTCGCGCGCGCCGTCATGCTTGTTTGTCTGCGCCTTTTTCATACTGCCCGACAGCGTACAACGCCTCGCGGCGCGTCGCGCACCGCTTCAATAGAAGGAATCCTCAGTGCGCGCCGCGCTTCTGAGGGTTTTTCCTGATCTTGCGACGCGGCTCGTCCGGGGCATCTGTCGTGGCCGGCGCGACGGTGCTGGCGAGCATCGCAGACGGTCCCTGGTACACCCATTCGAGCAGTTCGTCATGCGCGGTGCGCGCGGCTTCCGCGTGTGGATCGTTGATCAGGCTGACGACGACATAGCTCTGCCCATCGGCTGATGCGACATAGCCTGCGATCGCGCGCACGTCGCGCAGCGTGCCCGTCTTGATGTGCGCGTTGCCGTTCACTGGCTTCGAAGTCAGGCGGTTGCGCATCGTGCCGTCCACGCCGACGATAGGCAGCGAATCGACGAACACCTGCGCGACGGGGCTGGTGTTCGCGCTTTGCAGCAGATCGGCGAGTGCGAGCGCGGTAATGTGCTCGTCGCGCGAAAGGCCCGAGCCGTTGTCGAGGCTCAGATATTCCATCGGCATCGCGCTGCGATGCAGGAACGATTCGATTGCTTCCGCCGACTTCGCGGGCGTCGCGGGCGGCCGGTTCATGACGGCGCCGATCGTCAGAAACAGATTGCGCGCCATCGTGTTGTTGCTGAACTTGTTGATGTCGCGAACGATGTCGGACAGCATCGGCCCCTGATGCGTCGCGACGAGTTTTGCATCGACGGGTACGGCGCCTTCGCGCGTCGTACCGTTGAACGTGCCGCCCGTCTGCTGCCACAGCGCAAGGAAGCCGCCCGCGAAGAACGTCGTGTGATCGAGCACGGCCACGTTGACGGTGCGCTCGCCGCAGCGCAGCGGATAGTCGCCGATGAACGACGCATTGACCACGCCATTCGCCGCCGGTGTGACGGCGGGCGTCACGAGCTCGCCGCGGCACGGGCCGCGCGTCGCATGCAATTCATTGTCGATCTGCAATTGTGCGAGCGCGGGCAGCACGTCGATCTGCACCTTGCCGTCCTCGGATGGCGACATCGTGAACGACAGTGACTTGAACGCGTACAGCAGCGGATCGGGGCCGACGTTATAGGGCGAATTGACGTCGCTGTCGAATGCGGGCAGATCACGAGTAGATGGATCGAAGAAGCGTTTGTCGAGCACGAGCGCGCCATCGATGCCCGTGATGCCCGCCTTGTGAATCTTCTGGACCAGGTCGATCAGTTCTTCGGGCACGAGCTTCGGGTCGCCCGTGCCCTGGATGTACAGATTGCCGTGCAGGACACCGTTGCCGTCGATGTTGCCCTGCGCGTACGCCGTCGTCTTCCAGCGGTAGTCGGGGCCGAGCAGCGACAGTCCCGAGTAGGTCGTGACGAGTTTCATCGTCGACGCGGGCATCATCGGCTTGCCGGCGTTCAGCGCGAGCACGGGCGTGCGGTCGCCGACCTTCTCGACGACCACGCTGATCGACGACAGCGGCACATGCGCGCGCTGCAGGCCCGCCATCACGGCAGGTGGCAATACGGTGGTGACGTTGACGGCGGGTTGCTGCGCTTTCTTGCGCGCGTCGGCGGGCGCGGCGACGGCGAGCGCGGCGCACGCGAACAGTACGGCGGCGGCGCGCGCAGCGGCGCGGCGGTGCGAATGCGAAAACGGCGACGGTTTCGCGGCGCGACCGGTTTTGGGCAGCGCAGCCGCCGGATCAGCGTGCGCGGACGTCAACGTCCTGAAGCGGCGCCCGAGCGAACGGGCATACGACGAAGCAAGTGAAACGAAGGCGAGCGGCATGTACGGACAGGATCGGCAAAAAGCAGCGAAATAGCGGCGAAATAGCGATGCGCGGCGGGCGGCGCGGAAAGGCAAATGCAAGGGCAACGAGCGCAGCGAATGTCACGCGAGGC
This sequence comes from Paraburkholderia hospita, assembly GCF_002902965.1. GTDB lineage: Bacteria > Pseudomonadota > Gammaproteobacteria > Burkholderiales > Burkholderiaceae > Paraburkholderia > Paraburkholderia hospita. The sequence goes on from NZ_CP026105.1 coordinate 593,353, forward strand.
CTGCAAAATCAGCTGCGTCGTGCAAAAGCGCTCATTGTAGAGAGTTGCGATGACGTCGCGAAAAAAATGATGCCGTGTGTTTCGTGCGCGTCACTCAATCGCGGCGCAGCGTGCAAAGCCGATATGCAGCCAGCATGCATCAGGGATGAAAAAAGCACTCGGGCGCTAGAATGCTGGCATCGAAAACACATGGCCGGGACGTGAGTGCCGGAACAGCCGGAGCGGATGGATAGCGATGCGCATACTTCTCGTTGAAGACGACCGGATGATCGCGGAGGGCGTGCGCAAGGCGCTGCGCGGCGAAGGCTTCGCGGTAGACCTGGTGCAGGACGGCGAATCGGCGTTGAACGCGGTCGCGGGCCAGCCTTACGATCTCGTGCTGCTCGATCTCGGCTTGCCGAAGCGCGACGGCCTCGATGTGCTGCGCACACTGCGTGCACGCGGCCATCAGTTGCCCGTGCTGATCGTCACCGCGCGCGACGCCGTCGCGGATCGCGTAAAAGGACTCGACGCGGGCGCCGACGACTACCTCGTGAAACCGTTCGATCTCGACGAACTCGGCGCGCGGATGCGCGCGCTGATCCGCCGCCAGTCTGGGCGCAGCGAATCGACGATCCGACACGGCAATCTCACGCTCGATCCCGCCTCGCATCAGGTGACGCTCGACGGCGCGCCCGTCGCGCTGTCCGCGCGCGAGTTCGCGTTGCTCGCCGCGCTGATCGCGCGCCCGGGCGCGGTGCTGTCGAAGAGCCAGCTCGAAGAGAAGATGTACGGCTGGGGCGAGGAGATCGGCAGCAATACCGTGGAGGTCTACATTCACGCGCTGCGCAAGAAGCTCGGCGCGGAACTGATACGCAACGTGCGCGGTCTCGGTTACATGATCGCCAAGGAAGCCTGACACGATGCGTTCGATTCGCCGTCAATTGCTGTTCTGGCTGCTCGCTATCGTGTTGCTCGGCGTCGGCATTGCGGGCTGGCTGATCTACCGTCAGGCGCTCGCCGAAGCCAACGAACTATTCGATTACCAGTTGCAGGAAATCGCCGCTGCGCTGCCCGCCGAGCCGTTCTCGCAGGTGCTCAGTTCGCGCGATACAGGCGACGAAGGCATCGTGCTGCAAATCTGGAATCGCAACGGCGTGCTGATGTACTACTCGCATCCGCGTGCGCCGCTCGCGCCGCGCGCCGAACTCGGTTTTTCGACGGAGCGTACCGAGCGCGGCGACTGGCGCGTGTATGGCGCGATCGTCGGCGATAACGTCGTGCAGCTCGCGCAGCCGCTGTCGGTGCGCAACCGGCTCGCGGCGAACGTCGCGCTGCGCACGCTGTGGCCGCTGATCGTGCTGTTGCCGCTGATGGGCGTCGCGGTGTGGGGCGTGGTCGGGCGCGGGCTCGCGCCTTTGCGGCGCGTCACGGGCGCGCTCGATACGCGTCATCCCGAAGCGCTCGATCCATTGCCCGATTCGCGCCTGCCGCTCGAAGTGCAGCCGCTCGTGCGCGCGTTGAACGGCCTGCTGGAACGGCTTGCCATTGCGCTCGATACGCAAAAAGCCTTCGTCGCCGATGCCGCGCACGAACTGCGCACGCCGCTCGCCGCCGTGCAGATCCAGTCGCAACTGGTGGCGCGCGCGCACGACGAAACCGAGCGCCGCGAAGCGCTGCACGATCTGCAGGCGGGCGTCACGCGCGCGACGCGTCTTGCCGAGCAGCTACTCGCGCTCGCGCGTTCCGAGCCGGATGGACACGCGGCAACGGGCAGTGTCGATCTCGACGCGCTCGTGCATGAATGCGTGACTGCATATCTGCCGCTCGCGCAGAAGCGCGGCGTCGATCTCGGCATCGAGGCTAGCGAGCCCGCAATCGTCACAGGCGATGCGGAATCGCTGCGCGTGATGCTCAACAACCTGATCGACAACGCAACCAAATACACGCCGGACGGCGGACGTGTCGATGTCTGCCTGCGTGTCGACGATGGCCGGCCGCTCGTGCAGATCGCCGACAGCGGCCCCGGCATTCCGCCCGACGAACGCGACCGCGTATTCGACCGCTTCTACCGCGTTGGCGCGGGGGCGAATCGCGCGCGAACCGACGTTGCAGGCAGCGGCCTCGGTCTCGCTATCGTGCGGCGCATCGCGCTTCAGCATCACGCGAAAGTCACACTCGACGACTCCGCGTCGGGCGGTCTGCGGGTCAACGTGCGTTTCTGAATCGCCCGTCCAGCAAGGGTTTGCGCAAGGCTTTCATCTAGTTGGCATTGTTTAAGATTGATTTAAGCGACGCCACGTACTCTTCGACTCATCAAAGAGTCAACTCTCCCAATCAGGAGTACACGATGCAAGCAAAAATACTGACCCGTAGCGCCGTTGCAGCGGCCGTCGTTATCGCATTGTCGGCGGGCTACGTGGCCGGTCATCGCGATGTGCCCGCGCCCCAGGTGATCTCGCCCGCGGCCGCCGCGATGATGCCTGCGGAAGCCGCGGCGAAAACGGGCATTCCCGATTTCTCGGGCCTCGTCGAAACGTATGGCCCCGCGGTCGTCAACATCAGCGCGAAGCATGTCGTGAAGCAGACGGCGATGCGCGGCGGCAACGGCAATAACAGCGGTCAGCTTCCCATCGATCCGAGTGATCCGTTCTATCAGTTCTACCGTCACTTCTTCGGCCAGATGCCGGGCGGCCCCAATGGTGGCGGCAGTGGTGGCGATGACGGCGACCGTCCGAGCGCGAGCCTCGGCTCGGGCTTCATCATCAGCAGCGACGGCTATGTGCTGACCAACGCGCACGTCGTCGACGGCGCGAACGTCGTCACCGTCAAGCTCACTGACAAGCGCGAGTACAAGGCAAAAGTGGTCGGCGCGGACAAGCAGTCGGACGTCGCCGTGCTGAAGATCGACGCGAAGGACCTGCCGACGGTGAAGATCGGCGATCCGCGCTCGAGCAAGGTCGGCCAGTGGGTCGTCGCGATCGGCTCGCCATACGGCTTCGATAACACCGTGACGTCGGGCATCATCAGCGCGAAGTCGCGCTCCTTGCCGGACGAGAACTACACACCGTTCATCCAGACCGACGTGCCTGTGAATCCGGGTAATTCGGGCGGCCCGCTGTTCAATCTGCAAGGCGAAGTGATCGGCATCAACTCAATGATCTATTCGCAGACGGGCGGCTTCCAGGGCCTTTCGTTCGCTATCCCGATCAATGAGGCGATGAAGGTCAAGGACGATCTCGTCAAAACGGGCCACGTGAGCCGCGGCCGTCTTGGCGTCGCCGTGCAGAGCGTGAACCAGACGCTCGCGGATTCGTTCGGCATGAAGAAGCCGCAAGGCGCGCTCGTGAGTTCCGTCGATCCGGGCGGTCCGGCCGCGAAGGCAGGCTTGGAGCCGGGCGACGTGATCCTGTCGGTGAACGGCGTCGATGTTGCGGACTCGTCGGCGCTGCCGTCGCAGATCGCGGGCATCGCGCCGGGCACGCAGGCTAACGTCCAGGTGTGGCGCGACAAGTCGACCAAGGATCTGAAGGTGACGATCGGCTCGCTGTCGGACGCGAAAGTTGCATCGAACGCCGACAGCGGCCCGGCGCAGATGCAAGGGCGCCTTGGCGTTGCCGTGCGTCCGCTCACGCCGCAGGAAAAGAGCGGCGCCTCCGTGTCGCATGGTCTGCTGGTGCAGGATGCGAGCGGCGCGGCCGCCAGCGCCGGCATCCAGCCGGGCGACGTGATTCTGGCCGTCAACGGGCGGTCGGTATCGAGCATCGACCAGTTGAAGCAGGCGGTGTCGGCGGCGGGCAATAGCATCGCGCTGTTGATCCAGCGCGACAACTCGCAGATCTTCGTGCCCGTCGATCTCGGTTGAGGCCGGAAACTCGCCGTGCTGGCCGGTGCCGAGGGCGCCGGCCGGTAAAAGCTGCCGGTGATGGAAAAAATGGAAGGTTTGCAGCTCGCGCACGACGCGCGTTGCGAACAGAACAGGCCCGATTTTCGGGCCTGTTCTGTTTGTCGGACTTGATGGGGCGGGATGGGCATGCAGATTGCGTCTGGATACGCGTTAGAACCGTTTGGTTTGCCCAACAAGGAGCCACGCAATGACTCATCGTCATATCGTCGCCCGCGCCGTTTCGGTTGCGGCAGCGACAGTTCTCACGCTCGGCCTGTCGGGCGGCGCGTACGCGCAGCAGGCAAGCGAAGTCACGGGCGGTACCACCTCGGATAGCACCAGCGCGGGCAATGTCAACGGCGAAGGCCTGCCGCAAGTGCAGCAACAGGGCGACGTGTCGTACACGTCGGGCGGCGTCGGCCTCGATGAATCGAAGGCGCTGCAGTCCGCGCAGAGCCAGTGGCCGTTGTCGCTGCGCTTCACGGGCCCCGGTTCGGACTATCTCGCCGATGTGAAGGTGAAGATCGTCGACGCGCACGGTGGCAGCGTGCTCGACACCACGTCGCGCGGGCCGTACATGCTGGTGAAGCTGCGCCCGGGCCGCTACACGGTGCACGCCGCGTACAAGGAAAACGATCAGTCGAAGCCCATCACCATTCCGGCAAAGGGTACGGCAAAGGCCGCGTTCTACTGGAAGTCGCAGTAAGCGACGCGAAAGAAACGGGCAAAAAGGCGGCGGAAACGAGGCGCAATGAGGCGGGAATGCACGCGTCGATCCGCCGCCGCGCCGCTCGTAACGGCCGCGACGCAACGCGCGCGCCGCTGCAATCGGTAGAGACCCGATGCCCTAACGAAGGCCGCGCAATCGCGGCGCGTTTGGTCAATAATGAAGCCACGGACACGCTCCGTGGCTTCCGCATTTCGGAGCCGACGCTGCGCAGACCGGAAGACGCGCGCCGCACAATGACAACGACGCGCGCGTGCCAAGGGTGCCGGGCTGACGATTCAGCCAGGCGGCTGATCGGAGCGTGCGCGAACGTGCCAGCAGCGGAGCGGATCACATGAACGATGCCCCATCCGGCGGAAGCGCCGAAGACGCGGACAGCGGTAGCGCCGGGCACGGCGGCCATGCATCTGGCGGTGCGCCAGCGCACGGAGGCGACGCCGAAGCGGGGCATACGATTTCCATCAAGGCCAACCGGCATCGGGTACGGGTGATCCACCAGGGCGTGACGTTCGCGGACACGCATGCCGGGTTCACGCTGTGCGAGACAGGCTGTCCCGAAGTGTTTTATTTTCCACGGGCCGACGTCAACATGGCGCGGCTCGAACGATCGACTCACACGTCGCACTGCCCGTTCAAGGGTGAAGCGTCGTACTACCATCTGCGAACGGAAGACGAGACGATCGAGAATGCAGTCTGGAGCTACGAAAACCCACTGGAGCGGGTGAAGCAGATCGCGGGGTATCTTGCGTTTTACGCATCGAGTGTCGACCGCATCGATCAGACATCCTGATCCCGCCGTCGCACGGTTATCGGGGAGGCTGCCATGGAATTGAACGACGCGTTGAGAGTGCCGCTGGCGCCGTCCGAAGTCTGGGACGCGCTGCAGGATCTCGCGTTGCTGCGCGCGAGTCTCGACAATTGCGAGTCCTTGCGCCGGCTCCAGGGCGGCGAATATCTGCTGGCGATGACGGTGCCGCTCGGACCGTTGCGCGCGCACTATCACATACGTGCGCACGTCGCGAGCGAGGACGGCGTGAACAGCGCAAAGCCGCATCGCACGCTCAACTTCAAGGCGCGCGCCGAGGGCGTTGGCTCACTGCGCGGACAGATCGACGTGTCGCTGCGCACCGACGATCATCTCCATCTGCATCTTCCTGGCCGTGGCCCGAGCACGCGCATCGACTATTCAGTGTGGGCGACGTCGACGGGACCGCTCGCGCAACTGCCCTCGCGGCAGATCGAAAACGCGCTGCACGAGCTGGCCGACGACTTCTTCACCGAGTTCTGCGCCGTCGTCCAGGCGAAGCACGGCAAAGGGCCGAATCGCGCGACGGGCACGCAAGGGCGGCGCCAGCATGTGTTTCTGCGGCCGATCAGCCTTTCGGGCGTGGCGCGCCGTGCGCGGCTGCACGACCATCATCAAGGCAGCACGCTGACGGGCCGCGCCGCGCATTCGCTGCTGCACGGCCTGCATCACGAGCATGATCCGCATGTGCTGCCGAACTGGGCGTGGGCGGCGATGATTTTCTTCGTCGCGCTGCTGCTCTACGTGGCGCGGTATTTCACGCAAGGCTAGTCTTTACCTTCGCTGTGCGCGCGGCGGCTCACACGCCGCGAAACTCTCTGCGCCATGCGGACGGCGACGTCCTGAACGCGTCAGTGAAATGCTGGCGCAGCGACGCCGTCGAGCCAAATCCCGCCATTCCCGCAATCGACTCGATCGACTCGTCGGTGCTTTCGAGCAGCTGCTGCGCGCGCGCGAGCCGTTGCGCCAGCAGCCACGCGCTCACGGTCGTTCCCGTCGCGGCCTTGAAGTGCCGCGTGAACGTGCGGCGGCTCATTGCGGCGCGCCCGGCGAGGGAATCGAGGGTATGCGGCGCGTCGAGCGTGCCGTTCACCCAGTCGAGCAGCGCGGACAATCGGTCGCCGCGCAGGTCGGGCGGCATGGGCTGCTGGACGTATTGCGCCTGGCCGCCCTGACGATGCGGCGGCACGACGAGGCGCCGCGCGATGTAGTTCGCGCTTTGCGCGCCGCACAGCTTGCGCACCACATGCAGACAGCAATCGAGCCCCGCCGCCGTGCCCGCCGACGTGAGAATGTCGCCGTCGTCGACATACAGCACCTGCGGATCGACCTTCACGTCCGGGAAGCGCCGCGCGAAGTCGGCGGCCCACGCCCAGTGCGTGGTCGCCGGACGTCCGTCGAGCAGGCCCGCGGCGGCGAGCACGTAGGCGCCGAGACACAGGCCGACCAGTTGCGCGCCGCGTGCGTGCGCGGCGCGCAATGCGTCGAGCAGCGCTGGGGGCGGCGCTTCGTCAGGATCGCGCCAGGTGGGAACGATGATCGTGTCGGCGTCGGCGAGCGCGTCGAGACCGTGCGTCGCGGCGATCGAAAAGCCGGCTGTCGTCGAAAGTGGCCCGGGGTCGATCGAGCAGACCCGGAACTCGAAGCCGAGCACGCCGCCGTCGCTGCGATCCTCGGCGAACACGACGCACGGCACGGACAGGTGGAACGGGCTGATGCCGTCGAAGGCGACGGCCGCGACGACATGCGGTGTCTTCGGGGCGGTCCGGCACGTCTGCGTTTCCCGGCGTTGAGGACTCGCGCGGGATGTCCGCTGCTTCGCTGGTTTTGAAGCAGCCTTTGACACAGGCGTTGCAGCGGCGCGGACAGCGGAGCGGGCCATCGCGGCCTCCCGTTCGAAAATGCGAATGGCCCAATCCTAGCGAAAATTGTCATTCGGGTCACTGTCGCGCGATGGACGGAACGCGAACAATGCGCACATCGCGGCTGCAACCGCCAGCCGCAGACTTCAACCATCAAGGAGAGTTGCCATGCCGACGCCCCGCCGAGCCCTGATCGTCATCGATGTCCAGAACGAATACGTGACGGGCGACCTGCCGATCGAATACCCGGACGTGCAGACGTCGCTCGCGAACATCGGCCGCACGATCGATGCGGCGCACGCTGCGCAGATTCCCGTCGTCGTCGTGCAGAACTTCACGCCGCCCGGCTCGCCGATCTTTGCGCGCGGCAGCGAAGGCGCGGAACTGCATGGCGTGGTCGCATCGCGCAAGTACGATCACCACGTCGAGAAAGCGCTGCCGAGCGCGTTCACCGACACCGATCTGGCGGACTGGCTCGCCGCGCGCGAGATCGACACGCTCACCGTGGTCGGCTACATGACGCACAACTGCGACGCGTCGACAATCGTTCACGCGCTGCACATGGGCCTCGCCGTCGAGTTCCTGCACGACGCGACGGGTTCCGTGCCATATGAAAACAGCGCGGGTCTGGCGAGCGCCGAGGAAATCCATCGCGTGTTCAGCGTCGTGTTGCAGTCGCGCTTCGCGGCCGTCGCGAGCACGCAGCAATGGATCGGGGCCGTGCAGTCGGGTGGTCAGCTGGAACGCGGCTCGATCTATGCATCGAACCAGAAGGCGCGTGCGAAGACGGCAGCCTGAGTGAACGGAAAATGAAGGTAAAAGGGCGGCCGGCTTGCCGGCGCCTGTGCGGCGCGTCAGCTTTCAGGGCTGGGCGCCGCTGTGAAACAGGAAACCGCTCTCAGGCGCCCATGCGCAGCGCCGGGCTGCGCAACGCATCGATCATGCTTTCGACCATCTGCCGCGCATGCCGGCCGAAGTCCAGCACTTCCGGCACGAACAGCATGTCCTTCAACGATCCGCTGATGAACGCGTGCACCATCGACGCCGCCACGGGCACGTTCATGTCGGCGGGCAGCTGTCCTTTGGAAATCGCGTTGCGCATGCCCGCCTGGATGCTCGCGAGGCTCTCGCGCATCGTGTTCTGATAGCGCGCCATCACGGGGCCCATTTCCTCGACGAACTCGCACTTGTGAAACAGGATGTCGAACACCCGGCGGCGATGCGGGTCGTTCGCGGTGTCGCGCAGACAGACGGTGCAGATATCGATGAGGCGGCCGAGCGGATCGGCCTCGTTGGGATCGACGGAAGCGGCTTTCAGTTCGTCGAGCGGTAGCAGCACGCGGTCGAACATTTCCGTGAAGAGCTCACCCTTGTTGGCGAAGTGCCAGTAGATCGCGCCACGCGTGACGCCCGCCGTCTGCGCGATGTCGGCCAGCGAAGTCCGCGATACGCCTTTCTCCGAAAACACCTGTTCTGCTGCATCGAGGATGCGGGTGCGCGTCTCCTGCGCTTCTTCCTTGGTTCGACGGACCATTCGTATTGCCCTGCAATAAATGCGGGGTTTCCCCTGACGTTTTTAAACGCGCCTGATAAAGATCATTCCGCGCGCACGTTAATGCCTGGCAGATCTTCCGGAGGAAACCCTTTTTCCCGGTTTAACACACTTTTACGTGCATTCATGAATGTATATATAATAGCACCCCATCGATCGGATGGCTTACGTTTGGGTGAACGGTTAAGATCCGTCACTGTTGTCTTTGCAAGCATTTTTGCGCTGTCTCAAGAGATGGGCAGCGCGGTGCAGCATTTCCCGGTTTGGCGCATTTCGCAGTGAATGCACCCGCAGGAAAAGCATTCGTGAGCGTCCGGTCATGGCGTCTTCGAGACGCCAATTTGCGCAGCCTTCTCCGGAGAGAGATGCACGCACTTTTTCCTTCTCAGTCTTTGACAGAGGTCGCTCCATGCGCGTCGAACGGGTTCCATTCCGCTTACTCACTGCCGCGACGGCTGCCGTAATGCTGGCAGCATGCGGACAAAAACAATCAGCACCTCCGCCTCAAACCCCTGAAGTCGGCGTCGTCACGGTCCAGCCGCACGCCGTGCCCGTCGTCACCGAATTGCCGGGCCGCACCAGCGCATACCTCGTCGCGCAGGTGCGCGCGCGGGTCGACGGCATCGTGCTGCGCCGCGAGTTCACGGAAGGCACGCAGGTCAAGGCCGGCCAGCGTCTGTACAAGATCGATCCGGCGCCATACATCGCGGCGCTGAACAACGCGAAGGCATCGCTCGCGAAGGCGCAGGCGAACCTCGCGTCGACCACTGCGCAGGCCAATCGCTTCAAGGTGCTGGTCGCGGCGAACGCGGTGTCGAAGCAGGACTACGACAACGCCGTCGCATCCGAAGGCCAGGCGGCCGCCGATGTCGCAGCCGGCAAGGCCGCTGTCGATACCGCGCAGATCAACCTCGGCTATACGGACGTCGTGTCACCCGTCACGGGTCAGGTCGGTATCTCGCAGGTGACGCCGGGCGCCTACGTGCAGGCGAGCCAGGCGACGCTGATGTCGACCGTGCAGCAACTCGATCCCGTCTACGTCGACGTTACGCAGTCGAGCCTCGCGGGCCTGAAGCTGCGCCGCGAAATCCAGGCTGGCCGGCTGAAGACCTCGGGCCCGGACGCCGCGAAGGTCGAACTGGTGCTAGAAGACGGCCGCGTCTATTCGGAGAAGGGCAAGCTGCAGTTCACCGACGTCACCGTCGACCAGACCACGGGCTCCGTGACGATCCGCGCGATCTTCCAGAACAAGGATCACGTGCTGCTGCCGGGCATGTTCGTGCGCGCGCGCATCGAGGAAGGCGTCAACGAAAGCGCGCTGCTGGTGCCGCAGATCGGCGTCACGCACGACCAGAAGGGCCAGCCGACGGCGCTCGTCCTCAATAAGGAAGACAAGGTCGAGCTGCGCACGCTGCAGGCCACGGCGACGTACGGCCAGTACTGGGTGGTCGAAAGCGGCCTGAATGCGGGCGACCGCGTGATCTTGAACGGCGTCGACAAGGTGCGTCCGGGTGCAACGGCCAAGGCCGTGCCGGCGCAACTGCCGCCGTCGCCCGCTTCGGACGCAGCCGCGTCGGCTCCGGCCGCCGCACAGCCAGCCAGCGGCGCGGCCGCGGCCTCTGCTGCATCGGGCGCGTAATCAAAGGGAGCCTGTTTCATGGCAAAGTTTTTTATCGATCGCCCGATCTTTGCGTGGGTGATCGCCATCATTCTGATGCTGGCGGGTCTGGCGTCGATCTTCACGCTGCCGGTCGCGCAATATCCGACGATTGCGCCGCCGGCCGTGCAGATCAGCGCGACGTATCCGGGCGCATCGGCGAAGACGGTTGAAAACACCGTCACGCAGGTGATCGAGCAGCAGATGAGCGGCCTCGACCACTTGCTGTACCTGTCGTCGACTTCGGACGATTCGGGCACGGCCACCATCACGCTGACGTTCGCGGCGGGCACCAACCCCGACATCGCGCAGGTTCAGGTGCAGAACAAGCTGCAGCTCGCGACGCCGCTGCTGCCGCAAGCGGTGCAGCAGCTCGGCACGAAGGTGACGAAGTCGAGCAGCAGCTTCCTGCTGGTGATGGCGTTCGTGTCGACCGACGGCAGCATGAACAAGTACGACCTCGCGAACTATGTCGCGTCGAACGTACAGGACCCCGTTAGCCGTATCGACGGCGTGGGTACCGTCACGCTGTTCGGCACGCAGTACGCGATGCGGATCTGGCTCGACGCCAACAAGCTGACCAACTTCGGCCTCACGCCGGTGGATGTCCAGGCCGCGCTGCAGGCGCAGAACGTCCAGGTGGCGGGCGGCTCGCTCGGCGGCACGCCGTCGGTGCCGGGCCAGTTGCTGCAGGCGACGATCAGCGAAGCAACGCTGCTGACCACGCCCGAGCAGTTCGGCAACATCCTGCTGAAGGTGAACCAGGACGGTTCGCAGGTGCGCCTCAAGGACGTCTCGCACATCGATCTGGGCGGCGAAAACTACAACTTCGACACCAAGTACAACGGTCAGCCGACGGCGGGCTTCGGTATCCAGCTGGCGACGGGCGCGAATGCGCTGGCGACGGCGAAGGCCGTGCGCGACAAGATCGACCAGTTGTCGAAATACTTCCCGCACGGTCTCGTCGTGAAGTATCCGTACGACACGACGCCGTTCGTGCGTCTGTCGATCGAAGAAGTGGTCAAGACGCTGCTCGAAGGTATCGTGCTGGTGTTCCTGGTCATGTACCTGTTCCTGCAGAACCTGCGCGCCACGCTGATCCCGACGATCGCGGTGCCGGTGGTGCTGCTCGGCACGTTCGCGATCATGAGCGCCGTCGGCTTCTCGATCAACGTGCTGTCGATGTTCGGTCTCGTGCTCGCGATCGGCCTGCTGGTGGACGATGCGATCGTGGTGGTCGAGAACGTCGAGCGGGTGATGTCGGAAGAGGGCTTGTCGCCACGCGAGGCAACTCGCAAGGCGATGGACCAGATCACGGGCGCGCTGATCGGCGTGGCGCTGGTGCTGTCCGCCGTGTTCGTTCCCGTCGCGTTCTCGGGCGGTTCGGTCGGCGCGATTTACCGTCAGTTCTCGCTGACCATCGTCGCGGCGATGGTGCTGTCCGTGCTGGTCGCGTTGATTCTGACGCCGGCGCTGTGCGCGACGATCCTCAAGCCGATTCCGCAGGGCCATCACGAAGAGAAGAAGGGTTTCTTCGGCTGGTTCAACCGCAACTTCGACAAGAGCCGCGACAAGTATCACTCGGGCGTGCATCACGTGATCAAGCGCTCGGGCCGCTGGCTCATCATCTATCTGGTGGTGATCGTCGCGGTGGGTCTGCTGTTCGCGCGTCTGCCGAAGTCGTTCCTGCCGGATGAAGACCAGGGCACGATGTTCGTGCTGGTGCAGACGCCGTCGGGCTCGACGCAGGAAACCACCGCGCGCGCGTTGAAGGACGTGTCCGACTATCTGCTGAACGATGAAAAGAGCATCGTCGAATCGACCTTCACCGTGAACGGCTTCAGCTTTGCCGGCCGCGGCCAGAACGCCGGTCTCGTGTTCGTGCGGATGAAGGACTACGCGGAACGCCAGCATGCCAACCAGAAGGTGCAGGCGCTGGTGGGCCGGATGTTCATGCACTTCGTCGGCTACAAGAACGCGACCGTGTTCCCGGTCAATCCGCCGTCGATTCCCGAACTGGGTACGGCGTCGGGCTTCGACTTCGAACTGCAGGACCGCGCGGGTCTCGGCCACGAAAAGCTGATGGCGGCGCGCAACCAGCTGCTCGGCATGGCAGGGAAGGACCCGATGCTCGCGCAGGTGCGTCCGAACGGCCTGAACGACACGCCGCAGTTCAAGGTGTCGATCGATCACGAGAAGGCGGCGTCGCAAGGCGTGAGCCTCGCGGCCATCGACCAGACGTTCTCGATTGCGTGGGCGTCGCAGTACGTGAACAACTTCCTCGATACGGACAGCCGGATCAAGAAGGTGTACGTGCAGGCCGACCCGCGTTTCCGCATGACGCCGGAAAACCTGAACGACTGGTACGTGCGCAACTCGGGAGGCACGATGGTGCCGTTCTCGTCGTTCGCAAGCGGCCAGTGGACCTACGGTTCGCCGAAGCTCGAACGCTACAACGGTATCTCGGCTGTCGAAATCCAGGGCCAGGCGTCGCCGGGCAAATCGACGGGTCAGGCGATGACGGCGATGGAAGCGCTCGCGGCGAAGCTGCCGGCGGGTATCGGCTACGAATGGACGGGCCTGTCGTTCCAGGAACGCCAGTCCGGTTCGCAGGCGCCGATCCTCTACGGCATCTCGATCCTCGTCGTGTTCCTGTGTCTGGCCGCACTGTATGAAAGCTGGTCGATTCCGTTCTCGGTGATCATGGTGGTGCCGCTCGGCGTGCTGGGCGCGCTGCTCGCCGCGACGCTGCGCGGGCTGGAAAACGACGTGTTCTTCCAGGTTGGTCTGCTGACTACGGTGGGTCTGTCCGCGAAGAACGCGATTCTGATCGTCGAGTTCGCGCGCGAGTTGCAGCAGGGCGAAGGCATGGGCCCGGTGGAAGCGGCGCTCGAAGCGGCGCGTCTGCGGCTGCGCCCGATCCTGATGACGTCGCTCGCGTTCATTCTCGGCGTGCTGCCGCTCGCGATCAGTAACGGCGCGGGCTCGGCAAGCCAGCACGCGATCGGTACGGGCGTGATCGGCGGTATGCTGACGGCGACCTTCCTCGCGATTTTCATGATCCCGATGTTCTTCGTCGTGATTCGCGCGAAGTTCACCGGCGACAAGGAAGACCCGGACGAAGCGATGAAGCACTACAACGAGCACCATCCGCATGACCCGCAGGGTGGCAGCGGCCCGGGCAACGCCAGCTAAGGACATTGAGATGCCTAAATATTCTTTGATGGCAGTGGCCGTCGCGCTGGTCGCCGCGGGCTGCACGATGGAGCCGAAGTACCACCAGCCGGCTGCGCCCGTGTCGGGTGCCTTCCCGAGCGACGGAGTCTACGCGACGCAGCCGGTTCCCGGCGCGGGTGCGCGCTCGGCGAGCGGACAGGCGGCCGTCGACATCGGCTGGCGCGATTTCTTCGTCGATCAGCGCCTGCAACAGTTGATCGAGATCGCGCTGAAGAACAACCGCGATCTGCGCGTATCGGTGCTGAACATCGAGGCCTCGCGCGCGCAGTATCAGATCGTGCGCGCGGCGCTGATGCCGACGCTCGACGCGTCCGCGTCACAGTCGAAATCGCGCACGCCGAAGGACCTGTCGTTCCTCAACCAGACGATCTCCAACCAGTATTCGGTTGGCCTGAACGCTTCGTGGGAAATCGACTTCTTCGGCCGCATCCGCAGCCTGAAGGACCAGGCGTTGGCGCAGTATCTGTCGACGGCGCAGGCGCGCAAGGCGGCGGAGATCGCGCTGGTTGCGTCGGTGGCGGATCAGTATCTGAACGTGCTGGCCTTTGACGATCTGCTGACAGTCACGGAGAACACGCTCAAGACCGCGCAAGAGTCGTATCGCATCACAAAGCTGCAGTACGACACGGGCACGGGTTCTGAGTTGGATCTGCGTCAGGCTGAGACGGTCGTCGAGCAGGCGAAAGCGGATCTGCAGTCGCAGGTGCGTCTGCGCGCACAGGCTGAGAATGCGCTGGTCCTGCTGGTCGGCGAGCCGTTGCCGCGCGATCTTCCGGGAGGTCTCGCGCTCAACGACCAGGACCTGCTGACCGACATCCCCGCCGGTTTGCCGTCGGATCTGCTGACGCGCCGTCCCGATATCGCCGAAGCCGAGCAGAACCTGCTCGCGGCGAACGCGAATATCGGCGCGGCGCGCGCGGCGTTCTTCCCGCGCGTCTCGCTGACGGGCAGCTTCGGCACGCTGAGCCCGACGCTTGGCGGCTTGTTCAAGCCGGGCTCGGCGGCGTGGAGCTTTGCGCCGCAGATCACGCTGCCGATTTTTGAAGGCGGCGCGAACAAGGCGAACCTCGATCTCGCGACGGTACAGAAGAATATCCAGATCGCGCAGTACGAGAAGGCGATCCAGACCGCATTCCGCGAAGTCGCGGACGGCCTGGCCGCGCGCGGCACGTACGATCAGCAGATCGCGGCGCTCGAGCGCAACACGTTTGCGGAACAGCGCCGTCTCGATCTGTCGGACCTGCGCTACCGAAACGGCGTCGACAGCTATCTCGCCGTGCTGACCGCGCAGACCGGCCTGTACGACGCGCAGCGGTCGCTCATCACGGCACGCACGGCGCGCCTGACGAACCTCGTCGATCTGTACAAGGCGCTGGGCGGCGGATGGATCGAACGCGCGGGCGAACAGCCGCGTCCCGCCGACGCACCCGTCGACTACGGCGCAGCGAGCGCGCCCGTTGCCGCTTCGGCGGCGACGGCGGGCTGAGGGTCTCGGGCTCGAGCGACAGCCGCTTCTCATTTCTTGCAGTACGAAACGCCACGGCATGCCGTGGCGTTTTTTTTTTGAGCCGCTCTCCTACAAACCTTGTCCAGATGGTCAGTTCAGTTCTCCAGATCGTTTTTGAGCAGAGTTAGCCGTTAGCATCGCGTACGGATCAACCAAGGTTGATGATCCGCAGCGTGGTTGTCAATTGACAACTAATTGAGGGCGCTCTACACTGGAGTTACTGATGAGTCGTCGAAGTCATTCGAAGAAGGAAATCGAGTCGGCGCTCGGCCATGCGGAAGCAAACGGCTGGCGCGTCGTGCCTGGTACGGGCACCGGGCACGCCTGGGGGCGCATGTATTGCCCATACAACGACACCGATTGCAGATGCGGCGAGTTCTGCATCGCCAGTATCTGGTGCACGCCGCGCAATGCAACCGGTCACGCAAGAACGTTGCGTCGCATTGTCGAGAACTGTGCGCCGCATCGTCAGAAGGTCATCTCTTTGCGCGTGATCGCCGAATCAAAACGGCGCACTTGCGAGCAGGATCAGCACGGGCAGCAACAGGAGCAGCAACCAGGGAAGGAAAAGGAGCAAACATGGAATACACCTTCACGCTGAAGTACCGTCTGAGCGCGGAAGACTGCGATTTCGACGAGATCGTCGAGCGTCTCGCGGCCGAGGGTTGCGACGATGCCACCGTGGGTGTCGGTCAAGCGGGGCGGCTTGCACTCGCGTTCGCGCGCGAGGCGAAGAGCGCGACACATGCACTCGTGAGCGCGTTGAAGGACGTACTTCGCGCGGTGCCCACGGCGCAGCTGGTCGAGGCCGCGCCGGACTTCGTCGGGCTGACGGATGTCGCAGAAGTGGCGGGCGTATCGCGCCAGAACATGCGCAAGCTGATGCAATCGCATGCCACGGAATTCCCCGCGCCTGTCCACGAGGGCAGCACGTCGTTGTGGCATCTGTCGGACGTGCTCGAATGGATGCACGATCGTGGCGACTACGATATCGCGCCGGAAGTCTTCGAAGTCGCGAGGTCGGCGAAACAGCTCAATCTGATGAAGGAGGCTCGCAACCTGGAGCCGAAGGTAACGCGACACTTCAACAATCTGGTCGCCTGATGGTCGCGCAGGTGGGAGTGCGGTGGGCTGACGGCGTGCGCACGACTCGGGGTCATGCGCACGCGGTATAGATGGCTATGGCTATCGGTTAGTGAATGTCGGCGGCACGCAGCATGTCGTCGCCCGGAATGGCGTCGTCTTTGCCGCCGCGTCCGTCGAAGTCGTGGCCAGCGCGGCGAATATCGCGAGTCGCGGCGCGTTCGCCCTTCACGCCATTGAAAATCAGGTTCAGCACCACGGCCGAAACCGACGCCAGCAGAATGCCGCTATGCAAAAGCGGCGACAGCGCGGGCGGCAGCTTCGCGAAGAAGTGCGGCGAGACGACAGGCACGAGACCAAGACCGATGCTGACCGCGACGATAAAGAGGTTGTGATGGTTCTTCACGAAGTCGACTTTCGAGAGCACCTTGATCCCGTTCGCCGCCACCATCCCGAACATCACAATGCCTGCGCCGCCCAGCACGAACGACGGCACCGACGCGACCACCTGCGCCATCTTCGGGAACAGGCCGAGCAGCACGAGAATCACGCCGCCCGTCGCGCAGACAAAGCGGCTCTTGACGCCCGTCACGCCGATCAGGCCGACGTTCTGCGAGAAAGACGTATGCGGGAAAGAGTTGAAGAGGCCGCCAATCAGCGTGCCGAGACCGTCCACGCGCAAGCCGCGCACGAGCGTCTTCTGATTGACGGGCCGGTCCACCATGTCGCCGACCGCGAGGAACATCCCCGTCGACTCAATGAACGTGACGAACATCACGGTGACCATCGTCGCGATCGAAAGCGGATCGAAGTGCGGCAAGCCGAAGTGAAACGGCATCACGAAGCCGACCCACGGCGCACTCGTCACGCCTTCCATGTTCACACGGCCCAGCAGCGCGGCAATCACGAAGCCCGCCACGATACCGAGCAGCACCGAGATATTGGAGACGAAGCCCTTGCCGAACTTGTTGATGAGCAGAATCAGCATGAGCACGACGAACGACAGCCCGAGGTAGACGGGATTGCCGTAGTCCGGGTTGCCGACGCCGCCCGCCGCCCAGTTGATGCCGACTTCCATCAGCGAAAGCCCGATCACCGAGATCACCACGCCCACCACGACGGGCGGGAAGAAGCGCAGCATCTTGCCGATCATCGGCGCGGCGATGATGCCGATCACACCCGCAGCGATCGTCGATCCGAAGATGTCGAGTATGCCAAGACTGGGATTCGTGCCGATCGCGATCATCGGGCCTACGGCGGCGAACGTGCAACCCATGATGACGGGCAAGCGGATGCCGAAGATCCACAGGCCGAGCGTCTGGATCAGTGTGGCGATACCGCAGGAAAAGAGGTCGGCGCTGATGAGAAAGGCGATTTGCTCTTTCGGCAGCTTGAGCGCGCTGCCGATGATCAGCGGCACGGCAACGGCCCCTGCGTACATCACCAGTACGTGCTGAATGCCGAGCGTCAGCAACTGGCCGAAGGGCAGTCGCTCGTCGCACGGATGAACCGTGTTCGAGTGCATCTTGTCTCTCTCCACATCTGGTTTTGGGATGACTCCAAGGTATGCGGGACGAAAAAGCGCGACAAGACCACTGCTTCCTATTTCAACCTTTGCCGGGGCGATATGCGTAGACCAGATTTGGAACGGCTACGTTATGCGAGATTGGAGAAATTCGCCGGAAGTCCTTGTGCCGTGGTGGCTTGCGGGAATTTCATCAATCCGGCGCGCCGTCGCCACGTACGCGTGCCCATATGATGTGTATTGCGGTTCGCACATAATGCGTTTTCGGGGCGCGCTCCGTTTGGGGTGGGTTAACCCGCGCCAATCGGCGGTGACGTGTGAAAATGATCGTCCGTCGCCCGGTCCGCGCGAAGCAGGCGCCCGCGTGCAATAGCCTCCACAGCAACCACCTGATCAACGCATCGCATTCATGTCCTATCTTGGTATCGATCTCGGCACAGGCTCGCTGAAACTCGCGATCATCGACGACGAAGGCCGCGAGCAATGCGCGACGAGCGTCGCGTATGCAATCGATACGCCGCGCCCCGGCTGGGCGGAAATCGATCCGCAGGTCTGGTGGCGCGCACTATGCGAAGCGGCATCGCGTTTTCCCGATGCGCAACGCAGTGCTGTGCGCGCGGTCGGCTTTTCCGGTCAGATGCATGGCGTCGTGCTGAGCGACGCACAAGGCAAGGCCGTGCGTCCTGCGATGCTTTGGCCCGACACGCGCGCATTGCCCTTGCTCGATGCATGGCCTGCGCCGCAACCCAACCCCGTCGCGCCCGGCATGGCCGGCCCGCTGCTGCGATGGGTCGCGCAGCACGAGCCGCAATCGATGCATGCAGCGCGCTGGGCCTTGCAACCTAAAGACTGGCTGCGCTTCAGGCTGGGCGGCACGATCGCAACCGATCCCTCCGATGCCTGCGCGACCGCGCTTGCCGATCCATCCGGCGCGTGGGACAACGCGTTGCTCGAACGGCTCGGGCTGCCGCGCGACTGGTTCGCGCCGCTCGCTGCGTCGTATGCCGCGTGCGGCACACTGTCCGCCGAATCGGCAAATGCGCTCGGCTTGCGCGCCGGCATCGTGCTTGCCACGGGTGCCGGCGACACGCCGTGCGCAGCGCTCGGCAGCGGCCTTGCAAACGACGGCGACGCGCTGCTCACCACGGGCACGGGCGGCCAGATTCTCGTGCTCGCCACCGACGAACCCGACGCTGCGCCAGGTCTGCATCGCTATCGGGCCGCGACTGATCACTGGTATCGGATGGCCGCGATGCAAAACGTCGGTGTCGCGCTCGAAGCCGTGCGTGGCTGGCTGTCGTATGAATGGAATGACGCGTATCGCGATGCGTTCGAGTTCGAGGCAGCCCCGGGCCTTACGTTCTTGCCGTATCTGACGGGCGAGCGCACGCCGTGGCTCAATCCGGCCGCGCGCGGCGGATGGCTTGGCCTTGCGCTCGGCACATCGCGCGGCGCGATGATGCGCGCGGCATTCGAAGGCGTCGCGTTTTCGTTGCGCGCGGGGCTCGACGCGATCCGGCAAAGCGGCGCGCGCGTGCCGGAACTGCGTCTCGCGGGCGGCGGTTCCGTCGATGCGCGCTGGCGGCAGTTGCTCGCCAATGCATTGCAAGTCGAACTGCATGCTGTCGATTGTCCGAACGCGGCGGCGCGTGGCGCAGCGATGCTCGGTGGCATCGCTGTGGGTCACTGGAACGCAGACGATCTTGCAGCGCTCGCGCCTGCCGCGACGCGCGTCGCCGGGCCGCGTGACGAGACGGAACTCGCTGCGCGTTATGCGCGCTTTATCGATCTGTATGGCCGCGTCGAACCTTGGTTCGCGTCGCCGTCCGCGTGACGTGCGCTCGCCATGCGCCGTCGCATGAGGACAATCGCGCGGCGCGGCGTGCCATTCACGCGCCTTGCATTTGCGCGATCATGTTCACAGCGCGGCGCGCGAACATGCGGGACAATCCGGGCCGCAACGGTTCACGACAGTAACGGACAGATTCAAAGATCATCAGCTTTAGGTAACGGATCTACAGAACCACAGGAGCATTCACGATGAAGACGAAAGCAGCAATCGCATGGAAGGCAGGCGCACCGTTGACGATCGAAGAAGTCGACCTCGAAGGTCCGCGCGCGGGTGAAGTGCTGATCGAAGTGAAGGCGACGGGCATCTGCCACACCGACTACTACACGCTGTCGGGCGCCGATCCGGAAGGCATCTTCCCGGCGATCCTCGGCCATGAAGGCGCGGGCGTCGTCGTCGATGTCGGACCGGGCGTCGGCACGCTGAAGAAGGGCGATCACGTGATTCCGCTCTACACGCCCGAGTGCCGCCAATGCAAGTTCTGTCTGTCGCGCAAGACGAACCTGTGTCAGGCGATCCGCTCGACCCAAGGCAAGGGCCTGATGCCCGATGCGACGTCGCGCTTCTCGCTCGACGGCAAGCCTTTGTTCCACTACATGGGCACGTCCACGTTCTCGAACTACATCGTGGTGCCGGAGATCGCCGTCGCGAAGATCCGCGAAGACGCACCGTTCGACAAGGTTTGCTATATCGGCTGCGGTGTGACGACGGGGGTCGGCGCTGTCGTCTATTCGGCCAAGGTCGAGGCGGGCGCGAATGTCGTCGTGTTCGGTCTGGGCGGCATCGGCCTGAATGTGATCCAGGGCGCCAAAATGGTAGGTGCGGACAAGATCATCGGTGTCGATATCAATCCGGGCCGCGTCGAACTCGCGAAGAAGTTCGGCATGACGCACTTCATCAACCCGAAGGAAGTCGAGAACGTCGTCGATCACATCGTGCAACTGACGGATGGCGGCGCGGACTATTCGTTCGAATGCGTCGGCAATACGACGCTGATGCGCCAGGCGCTCGAATGTACACACAAGGGCTGGGGTCAGTCGTTCATCATCGGCGTGGCAGCGGCGGGCGAAGAGATCAGCACGCGGCCATTCCAGCTGGTCACGGGCCGTCAGTGGAAGGGCTCGGCGTTCGGCGGCGCGCGCGGCCGCACCGATGTGCCGAAGATCGTCGACTGGTACATGGAAGGCAAGATCAACATCGACGATCTGATCACGCACCACCTGAAGCTCGACCAGATCAACGAAGGCTTCGATCTGATGAAGAAGGGCGAGTCGATCCGCTCGGTTGTCATCTACTAAAGGAGTGGCGCGATGCTCGAACTGATCGAATCGCACGCGTCGTTCGGCGGCACGCAGCGTATCTATAAGCATGAGTCGAAGGCGATCGGTTTGCCGATGCGCTTTTCGGTCTTCATGCCTGAAGCGGCGTCGCAGAAGAAGGTGCCGGCGCTGTTCTATCTAGCAGGGTTGACGAGCACCGAAGAGACGTTTCCGATCAAGGCGGGCGCGCAGCGCTTCGCCGCGCAACACGGCATCGCGCTGATCTCGCCGGATACCAGTCCGCGCGGCGCAGGCGCGCCGGGCGAGACGGACGCGTGGGACTTCGGCGTCGGCGCGGGCTTCTATGTCGACGCGACGCAGGCGCCCTGGTCGAAGCACTACCGGATGTACTCGTACGTGCGGGACGAACTGCGCGAGACGGTCATCAACGAGTTGCCTGTCGATGGCGGGCGGCTCGGCATCTTCGGCCACTCGATGGGCGGCCACGGCGCGCTGATGCTCGCGCTGCGCAATCCGGACATCTATCGGTCGGTTTCGGCGTTCGCGCCGATTGCCGCGCCGACGCGTTGTCCGTGGGGCGAGAAGGCGTTCAGCGGCTATCTGGGCGCGGACCGCGAAGCGTGGAAGCAGTACGACGCGAGCGAACTCGTGGGCAAGGCGACGCGCAAGTTTGCGGAAGGGATATTGGTCGATCAGGGTATGGCCGACCAGTTTCTGACCCAGCAACTGAACCCGGACGTATTCGACGCCGCATGCAAGGCCGCCGGACAGCCGCTCACGGTGCGCCGACATGAAGGCTACGACCACGGCTATTTCTTCATCTCGACGTTCATCGAGGATCATCTCGCACATCACGCGAAGGTGTTGCTCGGCTGATCTTCGGGGTCGTTGGCGCCAAAGCAAAACGGGGTGGCTCGCGAGCCACCCCGTTTTTTTATCGGCATCACCAGCGCGTGTTTCGTGCCAGCAAAGCTGCGTTTGCATTTACCGGCGCATGTGCTGCGCCAGCAAACTTTTGTTCGAATCACCAGCGCGTATGTCGTGCCAGCAAAGCTGCGTTTGCATTACCGGCGCATGTGCTGCGCCAGCAAACTTTTGTTCAAATCACCAGCGCGTATGTCGTGCCAGCAAAGCTGTGTTTGCATTACCGGCGCATGTGCTGCGCCAGCAAACTCGCGCCATAGACCAGTGCCGCAAGCAGCGTGATCCAGAAACTCGTCGGCCAGTCGGTGTAGAAAGCGAGCGTCACGCCGATCCACGCCTGCGCGAGCGCGAGCAGCGCGGCGAGTACGAGTCCGACGGAAAGACGCGTCGACAGGTTTTGCGCCGCGGCCGCCGGTCCGACCATCAGCGTGAACACGAGCAGCACGCCGACGATCTGCGTGCACGCGGCGACTGCAAGCGCCGCGATCGCGAGAAACAGTACCGACACAAGCCGCAGCGACACGCCTTTCGCTTCGGCCAGTTCCGGCTGCAACGAAGCGAACAGCAAAGGCCGCATGATCGCAGCCAACGCAACCAGACTGACGACACCGAGCGTGGCCAGCACCACCAGCGTCGACGAACTGACGCCGAGAACGTTGCCGAACAGCAGCGCCGTGACTTGCGTCGCGTACGCGGTGAAGAAGTGCAGAAACAGCAAGCCGAAGCCCAGTGCCAGCGACAGCACCACGCCGATCGCCACATCGCGTCCCGCGAGCTTTTCACCCAGCGCGCCCATGCCGACGCCCGCCGCGAGCGTGAAGCCGATCATCCCCCAGATCGGCGAGACGCCGATCAGCACTGCGCCCGTCGCGCCCGTGAAGCCGACGTGCGACAGCGCGTGCCCCGCGAAGGTCTGCCCGCGCATCACGAGGAAGTAGCCAACGATGCCCGACAGCACCGCGACGATCCCCGACGCCGCGAAGGCGTTCACCATGAAATCGTATTCAAACATCGTGCGTGTGTCCGTCGCTTGAGGCGTGATGGTGGGCGTGCTTTTGCCCATGCGCATGACCGTGCGAATGTCCGTGGCCATGCGGCTCGCCATGCTGATGGTCGTCGTCTTCGTGCTCGTGATCGTGCTTCTCGACGTCGAAGTCGCCCGACATCACGAAGATGCGGCCATTCACGCGCATTACGTCGATGGTCGAGCCGTACAGGCGCGAGAGCACCGGCTTCGTAATCACTTCATCGACGGTGCCGAGCGCGGCGACGCCATTGCCGAGATACAGCACGCGGTCGAGCGCATGCAGCAGCGGATTGAGTTCGTGCGCGGAGAACAGCACGGCGATGCCGAGTTCCTGCTGCACGCGCTTCACCAGTTCGACGACGGTCTTCTGATGATGCGGATCGAGACTGATGAGCGGCTCGTCGAGCAGCAGCAGACGCGGACTGCCGAGCAGACACTGCGCGAGCAGCAGCCGCTGCCGCTCGCCGCCCGACAGCTCCGACAACGGACGCGCAGCCAGCGCGGTGCCGCCGACCAGTTCCAGCACGCGCTCGACATCGGCGCGCGCCTTCGCATCCGCATGCGGCAGGCCCCAGCGATGACCGTCCGCAGCCATCGCGACGAAATCGCGGCCACGCACGCGACGGCCGGCAAGCGCGCTGCGCGTCTGCGGCATGTAGCCGATCGACGGATTGCCGCGCACCACAGGCTCGCCGAGCACGCGCACGGTGCCGCTCGCCGCCGGGACGAGGCCAAGCACCGAGCGCATCAGCGTCGTCTTACCCGCGCCGTTCGGCCCAAGCACGCCGATGAATTCGCCCTGGCGGATCGTGAGGCTGGTGTCGCGCAGGATCGTCCGGTCGCCGAGTTCGAGCGTCACGCGATCCAGTTCGAGCACGGGCGCGTTGCCCGACGACATGTTCATTGAGTCGTTCCCTTATTCGCGCTGCCCGCGGCGAGCGCGTTGCCGAGCGCATCGAGTTGCGCCAGCATCCATTGCTGGTAGTTCTTGCCGGCCGGTTGCGTCTCCGTCACGCTCACCGTCGGCACATGCGATTGCTGCGCGAGTTTCAGCATGCGTTTGGTCAGCGCCTCGGTTGCCTGGCTGTTATAGATCAGCGCGCGCACGCGTCGCTCGCGAAGATCGCGTTCGAACGCGGCGATATCCGACGCGCTCGCTTCCGTGTCGTTCATCGCGGCCAGCTGGAAGCGCTGGTTGCGCATGTCCAGGCCGATCGCATCCGACATGTAGCCGAACACCGGCTCCGTCGCAGTCACGCTCACGTGCGCATACTGGCTGCGCAGCGCGGCGACCTTGTCGGCGATCGGCTTGAGCGAGTCGAGAAACTTCGCGAGGTTCGCATCATACGCCGCCTTGTGCGCCGGATCAGCCGATGCGAGCGCCGCGCTCACCGCGCGTGCGACAGCGGGCATCGTCGACGGGTCGTACCACAGATGCGGATTGTCGCCGCTTTTCTTGCCGATGAGTTCTGCCGCGACGATCGTCTTGCGCTTGTCGTTCTTCGACACGTTCAGCAGCTTCGTCATCCACGGATCGTAGTCGGCGCCGTTGTAGACGACAAGGCTCGCGTGCTGCAATGCGCGCGCCGTCTTCGGGCTGGCTTCGAAGAGATGCGGGTCCTGGTCCGGATTGCTGAGAATGCTCGTCACGTCGACGCGGTCGCCGCCCAGTTGCTGCACGACATCGCCGTAGAAATTCTCCGCGGCGACCACGGGAATCTTCGCGTCCTGCGCGTGCGCGGCCTGGCCGAATGCAAAGACGAATACCGTCGAAGCGACGGCGCGCATCAGAAACTTCCACATCGAATTGTTCTTCTTCATCGGGATGACCTGTTGCCTGAGAGGCGTCTGGGTTGAATGGAGCGGTTTGTTTTGGTCAGGGATGGCCGTGCTTGCAGGCGGCGCACAGCCCGCTCAGCTCGACGACCTGGTGATGCACTTCGAATCCATGGGCGGGCGCACTGCCCGACAACTGCGCGGCCACTCCGTCGCCGGGAATCTCGACGGTTTCGCCGCATGAATCGCACATCAGGAACTGGCTCTGATGCGGCTCGCCCATCTGGCAGCACGCGAAAAACGCATTCTTCGATTCGATCCGATGCACGAGGCCATGCTCGACGAGGAAATCGAGCGCGCGATAGACGGTAGTGGGCGGCACGCGGCCGCGCTGCGGTTGCAGTGCGGCCAGCAGGTCGTACGCGCCGACGGGACGCTCACTCTGCGCGATCAGCGCGTAGACCTGACGACGCAGCGTCGTCAGTGCAAGACCGCGCTCGGCGGCGAGCGCATCGGCGCGCGCGAGCTTGTGCGCGAGACGGGCGGCTTGCTGTGCAGGATCTGCGACAGGATGAACATGAGCATCGGATGAGCGGGCCATGGCGCGAACTCCGGACAGCGTCAGTTTGAAC